>CAXBEL010000057.1:0-20079 GCA_963974735.1 uncultured Flavobacteriaceae bacterium
CTACCCGCGCACCTGCTTCAGCTAGCTGTCGTGCCATAACCAAACCCAATCCTCTACTTCCACCTGTTACCAAAACCACACGGTCTCGCAATTCAAGATATCTTTTTTGTTTGCGGAGCATGCGTAAGGTAATTAAACCACCCAATAATGCTCCACTCAAAACATAACGACTTACTTTCATGTCTTTTTCATTTTTCAACCCTTCTTGAGTTCATTTTAATTAAAGTTAGAATAGGACCTTACTAAATTTTACTAAAAACAGATTAAACATTTCATAATTAATTATCGGTTAAGTATTTAAAAAAGAGTTATTTCTAAGTTTTAAATTTTTAAGAAGTATTGTTTGCACCTATGTTTGACCCTTATAGATACCAGCATTCCTAACTCTATAAAGAATGGTAACCCAAGGGGCTTTTCCTCTTTAAAAAAAGAGATAATCCCCCTTTTTAAAAGGGGGAAATAGTATATCTATAAATCAAGCATTCAAGTTAATTTTAATTGGAAATCAACTTAATACAATAGTGATGAGACTACTACTATCTTTTTTCTTCGTTATTTCATTGACACTATCCCTAGCTGCTCAGGTTGGGGTAAATAATCCAGATCCAGAGCAAGCGCTTGATGTAAATGGCAAGGTTAAAATAGCAGATGACGATGTAGAACCTTCTGCGGGCACCATGCGCTACAATGATACAGACAAATCTTTTGAAGGATATGACGGCGGCCAATGGAACTCCTTTAATCAAAAAGGTTCAAGCGCACTGCCTAGTAATCCCATACCTGTGTATGGTTACAGCACAGGAATGGCTACCAGTACTGTGAGATCTTTATACTTTAGTGATTGGCAAGGTGATTTTGCAGGGTATTCTCCTCCAGAAGGTAAAATTCTTATTATTACCGGTATTTACCCGCGTCCTAATGCACTCGCAAAGGATGCTGATTTTCAATTTACTATTGGAGTTTCAAATAGTCAAGATGCTTATGGCGCATCTGGAACAATCCTTTTGATCTTTGCCGAAACCAATATTACAAATCCCATAACTGGAGATAGCGCTCCTCTTTTTGTTATACAGCCGGGTCAGTTTCTTACAGCAAGTAATGAATCAACCTCTACCGTATCAATAAATATGAATGTACGGGGTTTTCTGGTTGATGATTTGAGCTATTAAATCTATAATCATGAGAAGAGTAATCTGGTTTTTGTTTCTATTATCTAAGACAGTACTTTATGCTCAAAGCGGTCTTTTTGTAAACAGTGAGGGATCTTTAACAAGTAAAGGAATAGTGACGATTACCAATGGCGACTTTGTAAGTAGCACAACTGTTCAGCTAGGGGGAACCTTGCAAATTAAGGGTTTAGATGGAAAATTGCATAGGGTTGAACTGGGAAGTATAAACTCAATGGATTATTTAGAGCTATATGGGAATTCACAAATTGAGCTTGAGGGTAATCTTACGTTAAACCGGGAATTATTATTTAATGATAATAGTAGTCTAGCCTTGGTTGCTAACAGCTATATTATTCTTGCTGAAGAGGCAGAAATTGTGGGAGAATCTACTAGCAATACGATTACCGGGGCAGACGGTACTTATATCACCACGACTGATTTCCATTTAGCGGGAACTACGCAAGACTTTGGTCATATAGGTATTGAGGTTAGTAATGGAGAAACCTCTATGGGAGAAACTCAAGTTTATAGGCGTTATGGTACTTTTGAGATAGAAGATAACCTTACCATTAATAGGTATTATGAAATTAATCCTACTACAAATAGTGATCTTGGGCTAGATGTTCTCTTTTTTATAGGGGATGTTGATTTAAATGGTCTTGATCGTGAAGAGTTGGCTGCGTTTAGAAGTGAAGATGGGGGAGCTACCTTTACTAATGAGGGCGGCACGTCATATTCTGCTTTTCATCTAGTTGAAGATGTGGAGGCTTTTTCTATTTGGACCTTTGCCCATGCAGATTTGCTGAGTACAGAAGATAATTTACTATCTTCCTCCATAACCTTGTATCCCAATCCTGTAGCGGGACAATTGCAATTAGGAATACCATTAGGGGTGGGTACTAATAGTTATACCATATATACTACTCTCGGTAAAATGGTGCAAACCGGAAAAATTGACGCAGGAGAAGAAACAGTTTACATCTCGGTCGAAAATCTTTCAAGTGGGGTTTATTTTATTAACCTACAAAGGGAAGATGCAAAACAAAAAACACTCCGATTTATCAAAATTTGAATTGAAATCTTATTCAGCTTTTGAGTTATATTATTGCTGCTTTGCAAATAGTATTAACTAGCTATTTCTTATTGAGACACATATGGTATTTTCTGTTATCATCTTACTTAAAAGAATAGCGCTATGATTATTCAATTCTTCTAAAAATCCAACCTTTAATCATTAGGCTCCCTTTCAAATTCGGAATAAAATGAAATTGGCGCTTCTGCTTCAACATATGCAGCTGTAAGTTGGAAATATCGTCTGTTTACGAACATTATTTCCTACAAATGGATTCCCCAATTATTAAGAAGAAAATCAAATCTTAAACCTTAACATTTTTCGCTTGAAAAAATTGCTCTTTTATTGCATCTGTCCATAGGTTTTGTTTAATTTTCATAATCCTTAATTACGATTAATCAAAAACATGCATAGAAGAGAAGCAATTAAGAGCATCGCATTGGCATCTATTGCCGCTATGGTGATGACCAGATGCGATTTTGGTGAAGAAGAAGTAACCGAGTTTTTATCAGAAGATAAACTTCAGTTAGACGATAAGCATAAAAAATATCTTGCTCAAATAAGTGAGACCTTTCTACCTGTTAAAGGCAAATCAGATAGAATAGACGCTCCGGCAGATTTTATAATGACAATGGTAAATGACTGCAGCAGTCCTGAAGATATTAACAAATTTGCCGTTGGTTTTAACGATTATAAAAATTTAATGAAGCAAAGCAGTCTTGAGATTGACACAGATGAACCTGAAGAAGTTATTACTGTGGTCGAAGGAGTGCTGGATAAAAAGGAATCGAAAGAAGAATTGACCTACTTTATTAAAACCGTACGCGAACTTTCTCTTAAAAATCTAACATCTTCAGCTTATTTTATGGAGGATTATCTAGATTATCAATTAATCCCTTCAGAATATATAGCCTGTTACGATATTACAAAAAACAAGAATGAACGAATCTAATTATGATGCTATCATTATAGGCGCCGGAATGAGCGGTGGCTGGGTAGCTAAAGAACTTTGTGAGCAAGGATTAAAAACTCTTTTACTTGAAAGAGGTCCTAACGTAAGGCACATTCAAGATTATCCTACTACTAATATGAATCCCTGGGAATTTAAACATCGGGGTGACATGCCATACGATGTAAAAAAAGAAAACCCTATTGTCTCCCGCTGTTACGCCTTTAGAGAAGACAATGCACATTTTATGGTGAAGGATAAAGAACATCCTTATGTACAAGATAAACCGTTTGACTGGATTAGAGGCTATCAAGTAGGTGGTAAATCGCTACTTTGGGCAAGGCAAACACAACGATGGAGTGATTTTGATTTTGAAGGTCCTGCAAGGGATGGCTTTTCTGTAGATTGGCCTATTAGATATAATGATCTTGCTCCCTGGTACAGCAAAGTTGAAAAATTTGCGGGTATTACAGGAAATAAAGATGGATTGGATACACTTCCTGATGGGGAATTCTTACCTGCTTGGCAACTTAATTGCGTACAAGACTACTTTACAGATGTAGTAGCAAAAAATTACAAAGACAGACATGTAATTTTTGGCAGGTGTGCACATTTAGCCGAAGCGAAAGATATACACCTAGAACAGGGAAGGTCTCAATGTATGAAAAGAACAGAATGTGAACGCGGATGTCCTTTTGGAGGTTATTACAGTTCGGTATCTTCTACTATTCCGTGGGCGCTAAAATCTGGAAATCTTACTTTGCAACCCTATTCTGTTGTAGAATCTGTTATGTATGATGAAGAAAGTGGTAAGGCTTCCGGCGTGCGGGTTATAGATTCAAAAACGAAGGAGGTAACGGAGTATAAAGCTAAAATTATATTCCTAAATGCAGGATCTATAAATACTGTAAGCATTTTATTGAATTCAAAATCAGATAGATTTCCTAATGGTTTGGGCAACGATACTGGACTATTGGGTAAATATGTAGGTTTTCACAATTACCGCGGAAAAGTAAATGCGGTTCACGAGAGGCATAAAGATAGCGCCGTAAAAGGTCGAATCCCTACAGGTGCATATATACCACGTTTTCAAAATGTACATCGCCAAGAGACGGATTTTTTAAGAGGTTATGCCGCTACTTTTTATGCAGGCAGATCTCAGCAAGTGGATATGAGAGAAGGTTTTGGCCATGCATTAAGCAGTCAAATTCTGGACAATAAACCCGGTTATGGACCTTGGTACGTAGGTTCTGGAATTATGGGTGCTACCATTCCCAAAGAAACAAACTATATAGAATTAGATGAAACCGAAACTGATGAATGGGGTATTCCATTAATTCATATTGCTATGGATTATGATGACAATGACGAGAAAATGCTGAAACACTTTTTTGAGCAGTTTACAGAAATGTTTGAAAAAGCAGGTTTTGAGAATATTAGACAGGCAGACAGTAAACAAGCGCCTGGTTTGGACATTCACGAAATGGGTGGCGCAAGAATGGGTAAAGATCCAGAAACTTCAGTATTAAATAAATGGAATCAATTGCATAATTGTAAGAATGTTTTTGTGACTGATGGTGCATGTATGACTTCTACATCTACACAAAATCCTTCACTTACATATATGGCCATTTCTGCCAGAGCTGCCAACTACGCAGTTGAAGCTTTAAAGAACGGCGAAATTTAAACTAATCAGTTTTTATATAAAAAATCCGCTTTTAGAAGCGGATTTTTTTATTTTGATCTATTCCTCACTTTTGCAATTGTAATGCACGGCTTTATTTTTATCTTCGCTGTGTGAAATTTATCGCAGCCATATTATCCATTTATTTTCTCTCACTCAATGTTATGCCTTGCAGTGACACAGAAACCAGCGATAAAAATTCTCTATTAGAAATAACAGCAGATACAGGTATTGATCACGACCATAATGCTTCAGATCTTTGTTCACCTTTCTGCCAATGCCACTGTTGTCACGTGCATACATTAAACAACATTGCAACTACTTTCGAGCCTCTAAACCCAGAGATTTCTTCTGAAGTTTATCTTCATTTTGACAGTTTGGGAGAAGAAGTTACCAGCACACTTTTACACCCTCCCCGGGCATAATTCGGTTTTTAATAGGATAGGTATGTCCTTTCCAATCTGCTTATAGATTTTTATTCTTTAGAGCAGTATCTCCCATACCATCTTTCATTTTTTAACTGAAATAATGCTTTTTCATGATTAACAAAATCATTGATTTTTCTATCAATAATAAATTTATTATTGGTCTACTCACTCTTGCACTTATAGGCGCTGGGGTCTGGAGTATGACCCAAGTTCCCATTGATGCAGTGCCAGATATTACAAATAATCAGGTACAGATAATTACGCAATCGCCCAATCTGGGCACAGAAGATATTGAGCAATTTGTCACGTATCCTGTTGAAGTTGCAATGAGCAATCTTCCCAATGTAAAAGAGATACGATCTATTTCCCGATTTGGTCTTTCTGTTGTTACCCTAGTTTTTAACGATGAAATGGGCACATACTTGCCCCGTCAACTGGTCGCAGAAAAATTACCCGAAATTGAAGAACAGATCCCTTCAGGTTTTGGTAAGCCTACGATGGGGCCTATTTCAACAGGACTGGGCGAAATTTACCAATATACGCTTGAAGTAGATGAAGATTTCAAGGACTCCTACTCTCCTACCCAACTCAGGACTATTCAAGATTGGATTGTGCGCAGACAGATGTCCATGGTTCCAGGTGTTGTAGAAGTGAACGCATTTGGAGGAAACCGAAAACAATATGAAGTCGCGGTTGATCCCGACGAACTTCGGGCTATAGACATTACAATTACCGAAGTTTTTAATGCTCTCGAAAACAACAATCAAAATACTGGGGGTGCTTATATAGAACGTAACCATCAAGCTAACTTCATACGGGGTGAGGGTCTTGCAAGAACCCAGCGTGATATTGAAAATATGGTTGTCAAAACTTTAAACGGAATTCCCATTAGAGTAAAAGACGTGGGCACTGTAAATATAGGCAGTGCTGTTCGTTATGGTGCGCTGACAAAAGATGGAAAAGGAGAAGCCGTTGGAGGTATGATTTTAATGCTGAAGGGAGCAAATTCAAATGAAGTGATTGAGCATGTAACCCAACGAATGGTTCAAATTCAAAAATCACTTCCAGAGGGAATAACTATAAAACCCTTTCTCGACCGTAGCGAACTCATAGCAGAAACAACAGGCACAGTTACCGGCAATCTATTGGAAGGTGGCCTTATCGTTATTTTTGTTCTTGTTCTGTTATTGGGAAATTGGCGCGGAGGCTTAATTGTCGCTTCTACCATCCCGCTTTCACTCCTATTTGCATTTATACTTATGAATGTCTTTGACGTTTGGGCAAACTTAATGAGCCTGGGCGCTATAGATTTTGGGATTATTGTAGATGGTGCTGTGATTATTGTAGAAAGTACGGTTTTTATGATGTACAGCTACACCAATAAAAAGAATCTTAATTCTCAGGAAAAGCGTGATCAAATTGCTGGTAAGGCGTCTAAAAAGATGATGAATGCAGCATTTTTTGGTCAGCTTATAATCTTGATTGTTTTCCTTCCCATTTTAGCTTTGGAAGGTGTGGAAGGCAAAATGTTTCAGCCTATGGCACTCACATTTATCTTTGCGATGATAGGCGCAATGATTTTATGTTTGACCTACGTGCCAATGATTTCCTCCTTGTTTTTACGCATCCCTCAATCAAACAAGAAAACATACGGAGATAAATTTGTGGGTTGGGTAGAAAGAAAGTATGAGCCTCTTTTATCAAAATCACTTTCTAAAGGAAAAATAATAATTGGTTCTGCAATCCTTCTTTTTGCTTTTGCTGTTTATGCTTTTACTCAAATGGGAGGAGAATTTATTCCGCAATTGGATGAAGGTGATATAGCTTTTCACGCTATTCTGAAACCGGGAAGCTCACTAACAGAAACCATTAAAACTACGACCAAAATAGAGCAAATAGTCAAAGCTCAGTTTCCAGAAGCCGAAACAGTAATCAGTCGCATTGGCGTTGCAGATGTACCTACAGATCCAATGCCTATGGACATTGCAGATGTGTTTGTAATTTTAAAACCAATTGATCAATGGACTTCTGCAGATTCTAAAGAGGAGTTGATTAACAAAATAAAAGTAGCCATAAGCATTGTTCCCGGAGTGAACTTTGAGTTTACCCAACCTATCGAGATGCGATTTAATGAGTTGCTTACCGGAGTGCGGGAGGATGTGGCCATTAAACTTTTTGGTGAAGATCTCGAAGTCCTATCCAGCAAGGCCGAAGAAATGGGTGAACTCATTAAAACGGTTCCAGGTGTGGCTGATATGAAAGTTGAAGCTACCGAAGGACTGCCCCAAATAACTATAAATTACAACCGTAGTAAACTGGCTCAATATGGTTTAGCTGTAAATAATCTTAACAATGTGGTGCAGGCGGCATTTGCAGGCGGTAAAGCAGGGGTGATTTTTGAGGGTGAAAAAAGATTTGATCTCATCGTACGCTTACAACAGGATAACCGAAAAAGCATTGATGATATTCAAAATGTTTTTATCAATACTCCCAACGGAGCACAGATTCCTTTGCGGGAAATTGCAGACATAAGTTATGAATCTGGACCCATGCAGATTAGTCGTGACAACACCAACCGGCGTACTTATGTAGGCATCAACATAAGGGACAGGGATGTGAAATCTGTTGTGATGGATATTCAGGATAAACTAAATGAAGAGTTTGATCTTCCTCCTGGCTATTACATTAGATATGGTGGTGCATTTGAAAATCTGGAGCGAGCCAGTAGCCGTTTGCAAACTGTTGTTCCAATCGCTCTGTTACTGATTTTTATCTTGATTTATTTTGCTCTAAAGTCCTTTCCTCAAACTTTAATGATTTATCTGGCCATTCCTATGGCAACAATAGGTGGCGTGTTTGCTCTTTGGCTTCGTGATATGCCTTTTAGTATTTCTGCTGGAGTAGGCTTTATTGTACTCTTTGGCGTTGCTGTTCTTAATGGTTTGGTAATGATAAGTGGGTTAAATGAACTCAAGGAAGAAGGGGTGACAAACCTAAAAGACCGGATTATACAAGGAACCAAAAGAAGGATTCGGCCCATTATGCTGACTGCTTTTACAGATATTTTAGGCTTTCTACCTATGGCGATTTCATCCTCGGCAGGAGCGGAAGTTCAACGTCCATTAGCTACCGTTGTAATAGGAGGTCTTTTAACCTCTACATTATTAACATTGTTCATTCTTCCTATTTTCTATCAATGGGTAGAAAAACGTTCTGGAAAATTTCAATTAAATAAAAAATACACGCTAGCAACTGCTACTACCGCGCTTTTGCTCTTTCTTCCTGTTAATCTAAAAGCGCAGCAAACACAAGATTCACTTCCTCAAATTTCCTTGGAACAAGCAATTAAACTTGCCCAGGAAAATTATCCCCTACTAAAAACAAAAAAACTCGAAATAGAAAAGCAGCAGCAATTAAAGTCTTCAGCTTACGATTTAGGCAATACCCAGATTTTTACTGGCGGAGAAGAGTTGGATAACAACGGCGGTATTTATACCACAATTGGTTTTAGTCAGACAAATATTGATCTTTTTAGTATAGGTCCAAGCAAGCGACTAAATAATCAACGTATGCAACTTGCAGAAACTGCTTATGACTTATCTCAATTAAAAGTAGAGCAGGAAGTGAAAAAAGCATGGTCCCAAACACTTTTGGCAAAACGAAGAAATAAATTATATGTAGAACTGGATTCTATTTATAGCAGATTTAAAAAAGCAGTAGAACTTAATTTTGAAGTGGAAGCCATTTCCAGACTGGAATATTCTTCTGCTATAAATCAGGCATTACAGATTCAGAATAAAATGCAACAGGCTGCGCGTGATTATTCAATCGCATTGCAAGGGCTAAATCTTTGGCTGGTTTCTGAAACCTTTTTTACAGTTACGGATGTTTTAAATGAAGAGGCATTTTCAACATTTGAGGGGAAGGATCTAACAAATCATCCAGAGTACAAGTTTGCCCAAAAGGAAATACAAGAAGCTGAAGCCAATTATGATCTGGCACGTGCCGAATTGTTGCCCAAGTTCAATCTACAGGCTGGTTTGCAGGAAGTAAATGGCAATAGTGGCTTTTACACCTATCAAGCAGGAATATCAATACCTCTATTATCTGGCCCTTCTTTAGCCAAAAAGAAAGCTGCCAAATTAGATACTGAAATAGCTCAGGAGAATTCCAGTTTCAAAATGCGTCAGATTAAATCTGAATATAACCAAGCACAACAAGAATTTCAAAAATGGAAAATATCCTGGCATTTCTACAGCGATGAAGCTCTTCCGTTAGCTAAAGAGCAACGCTCTGGAGCATTGACCGCTTACAATGAAGGAGCCTTAGATTATGCCGCTTTTTCTCAAATTATTAGTGCCGCCGTTCAAACTGAAATTGATGCGCTTGATGCATTAAGCAATTATCTTAAGGCACTTTATAAAATTCAATACTACACTTCTCAAAATGATTAAAATGAAAAATATTTCAATATATAAACTACTGCTATCGTTACTTTTATTAATAAGTATCATTTCTTGTGGAGACCAAAAACAAACTCCAGAAATTGCTAAAACAGATAAGGAAGCTAATTTAAACAACCCAGAAGATTCGGTTAAATTTGAAGAAGTTATGCTTACAGCTCAACAATATGATGCGCTGCAAATCAAAATAGATACGCTTGCTAAACGCAATATGAGTGGTTATGTTGAGGCCAATGGACAGCTGGAAGTACCTCCTCAGAATGAAGCTACAATTACTTCGGTTATTGGGGCAAATGTGGTTTCTATAGAAGTTATTGAGGGAGATAAAGTGAATAAAGGGCAAGTTGTTGCCTATCTATCGCATCCTACAATTATTCAAAAACAAACGGATTATCTAAATGCCCACAGCAATAGCCTTTTTCTCCAAAAGGAATTTGACCGGCAAAAAAAACTGTACGATGCAGGTGTAGGATCTGGAATGAATTTTCAAAAAGCAGAAGCAGAATATCAAGCCGCTAAATCTATGGCGAACGGATTAAAAGCTCAGTTAAAACAACTTAATATTAATACAACTGGCGTTATGAATGGAACCATTTATCAACGCATCCCGTTGCGCACTCCAATTGAAGGATTCGTCCAAAATGTGGAGGTTAAAACCGGCCAATATGTTGAGCCTCAAAAAGATTTGTTTGAGGTTGTAAACACGCATCATGTACACGCAGATTTAATGGTTTTTGAAAAGGATGTTTATAAAATTCAAGAAGGACAAACTGTTCGTTTTAATGTTCAGTCTATTCCAGATAAGGAACTTAAAGCAGAAATTTATTCCATTAGCAAAACCTTTGAGCAGAGTCCAAAAGCATTGCACGTGCACGCCGAAATTGAAAATAAGGAAGGAAATTTAATACCCGGAATGTATATTCAAGGAAAAATTGAAGTTGATAGTGACAAGGTGTATTCTTTACCAGAAAGCGCATTTAGTAAGGATGGTGATAAATTCTATGTTTTTAATGCAAACAGAGAAGGTGAAGATTGGAGTTTTGTTCCAATGGAAGTTACACAAGGCACAAAAGATGGCAATTGGATTGCCGTTAAATTTCTGAAACCCATTGAATCAGATGCTAAATTTGCATATAATAATGCCTATTATTTAATGGCTGAAATGAAAAAAGGTAATGCAGGACATAGCCACTAAAAGATGAATGATATAGAAAAATTATTGAAAGAAAAAGATGTGCGTCCCACAGCGATGCGTATTCTCATCTATAAGTTTATGGCAAAAAACAATATAGCCGTAGCACTAACCGATATAGAAAATGCTTTTGCTAAAGCAGATAGAACCACACTATATAGAACCATTAAAACCTTTGAACAGAAAGGAATCGTACACCAGATTGAGGATAGAACCGGAATTGCAAAATATGCCTTGTGCGAAGTAGGGTGCAACTGTGAAATTGACAATGATCTGCACCTGCATTTTCATTGCAGTAATTGTAATGAAACCGTCTGCCTTACCGAACATAAAATTCCACAAATAACCCTACCTAATGGATATATAGCTGAAGATGTAAATCTTGTAGTTACTGGAATATGCGAGAAATGTAGTGGGGATTAATGCACTTCTGTTGCACCACAAGTTTCTATAAGTTTAAGTTTTATTATGGCGCACAATCACAACCATGCTCACGGTCAATCGGGAAAAAACCTCAAAATTGCTTTCTTCCTCAATTTAGGTTTTACCATTCTGGAAATAATAGGAGGCCTCTATGTAAATAGTATTGCAATAATTTCTGACGCTGTTCACGATCTGGGTGATTCATTATCTCTGGGAACCTCTTGGTATTTAGATAGAAAATCACACAAAGAGTCCAATGACAAATTTTCTTTTGGGTATAAGCGGTTTTCGCTTTTGGGAGCGTTAATAAATAGCATTGTTTTAATAGGTGGTTCCATATATGTGATTTCTGAAGCTATCGGTAGAATTATAGAACCTCAGCACTCTGATGCCAAGGGAATGGTGATTTTTGCAATTATAGGAGTTGCTGTAAATGGATATGCCGCCTGGAAATTAAGCGGTGGCAAATCTATGAATGAAAAAGTGGTCTCCTGGCATTTACTGGAAGATGTCTTAGGTTGGGTTGCTGTACTCATTGTGGCCATAATCTTGAACTTTAAAGATATCCATTATCTGGATCCAGCTCTTTCTCTATTAATTACGCTTTACATTTTATACAATGTAATCAAACGTTTAAAGGACACCCTATTTCTTTTTCTCCAAGGAGTCCCAAAGGATATAGATATAAACGAAATCCGATCCAAGTTTTTAAAATTGTCTCATGTGGATTCCCTACACCATGTGCATTTATGGTCATTAGAAGGAGAAAATCATGTTTTTACCACGCATGTAAAATTGAAGAATATTACAGAATTTGATCAAATTATTAATGCCAAAGAGCAGATGAAAAATCTTCTAAGAGAATACCATTTTGACCATTATACTATTGAAACAGAATTGGATGAAGAAACCTGTCATTTAAATGATTAGTCTTTGAATTAGCCCGGATTTAGTAGAATAAATACTACAGTTTAGGTTCTAACCATAAGAATCCCATCGACATTAGAAATACTATAAAAAACCACAATCTATTAATAGGTTTTTGGATTACAGATTTAGCAGATTTCTTGAGCTCATTATTAAAATTTCTTTTATTTAATTCTTTACTTTGGTTTGCTACAAGAGATTTCCACTTGCTTGTATCTGTAACGAAGTATTGATAGACTGCAGTGGAATCTGCTTTTAAGCTCAATTGATTCCATCCTTTTTCTCTGGGGTATGTAATTCCTGTCCATTTGTTTAAAATGTCCACATCCCTCCTTAAAGGAATAATATTCCCATCCTTGGTAACAACAGGATTATTTTGCGAAGTTCTAATCTCGAAATGAAAAGGCTCATCTATAAAAGCCAATTGATTTGTAGCTTCCCAGAAAACAAGAGGATTGTCTTTTTTGCTCAACTTATTTATTAGTTCAGTCCAATATTCTTTGTAAGCGAAACTATGACCATCTAAAACAAGTTGATAGGTGTTTTGTATAACTGAAGTTCCTATTCTTCCTGATCCATATTGCTGAAAGGCAGAAACTATTTTTTGTTTAACTTTTTGAATAGGTTGAAGCGTAATTTTTTCCTGAAAGCTAAAAGGATGTTTTTCCATCTTAATATTTGGCCATACATCAACTCTAGTCTCTATATTTCCATCATTACTAAAAGTAAAAGAGCTTAAAAAATTTCTTGCTGTAAAAAAGCCTTCATCAGGCTGAATAAAAACCCCAAGTCCTTCTTCCTGAATGGAACCCTGCAAAGCTGAGCGTTCATTTTGAGATAGATTGTTTAAAGAGTTAGCATCTATAATCAATAGGTCGATAGGTTCTAGATTTGATTTAGAAAGTGTCCATAACGAGCTTTGCTCTGTATTGTATGATTCAAATGCATACCTGCCTTTAGTAATCCTACTTTTAACCAAAACCTGATGTCCCATTTCAGCCAAAAAGTTTTTTAAATATTTAGTTTCAAAAGTGGGAAAGCTATTTAATAAAAGAATATTCAACTGCTTTTTTTCTAATACCTTTACGGGTAAAGGATCTGAGGATAGACCAACTCCTAAAGAATCTTTTTCCACCAAAGAAAAAATAAAATTCCCTGCTACTTTCAGACTGCTTTTTAATTGAAACCCCTCCTTCTGTGAAGCGCTTGTTAAACTAACTGAATCTAATAAAACACCTCCTGGCCCTTCTAAGAAAAGTTGAATTCCTTTTTTTGGCTTGTTATAGATTCCTCTGATTATTAGATTATCCCCTACACTATTCTCTGGTTTATAATGAGTTTTTATTACTCCCTGAACATCTGTACCTCCTAAATAAATTGCTGGAATACTGTCTAACTGCCAAATATCAAAAGACCTTAGTCCCTCTCCTAAAATAAATGCAGAACTTATGGAATCCAACTCCCTATCTATTGAGTTACTGGGATCGTACTTAATTACTTTAAGCTCTTTGTATTCTCTATTTAGACTGTCTAATTGCGTATTTTCATATCCATGTGTTAGTATAACTCCTAAGCCTAATTCCGCTTCTGTTTTAATAAGTGGTTTTAGCGCTATCAATGCAAGTGAAGCAATCGCTAAAAATGCTAAAACCATTTTGAAGAATAGACGTTTTTTACCAGATTGAGAATATTCTTTCCAAACTAATAGAATCCATAAAACAATGGCAATTAGAGTAACTATCCAGATCCAATGACTATAATAGAAAGAAACTTTATCAATCATTATCCTGAAGTTCCTTTAATAACAATTCATTCAATTTCCCTACTGCGCCACTGCTCTTTGTGGGATCTGGCATAGCTATCGGAATCGCTCTTAAAAGTCCACTTTGAACACTTTCTAAAATTTCTGGATTGTATTGATTTATTTCAGTAAGCCATTTTAACTGTTGTAATGTTTCTAAATAATTCCCCGGTTTATCTATAGCTATTCCGGCCAATTCGTTCCCAGCATCTTCAAAAAGATTACGATCATCACTAGTAATGCTTTTATTTGAGGTTATTAATTGCTCTAGACGTAAAACAGCTTGGCGCATATTAGGATAATCCATCTGCTTCTCTAAATCGGCTGTTTTTCTAAAATTAGACACATTTTCTAGTGTACCTGTCAGGCGTTTATCCTCTTTAATAGGTGGTGGATCAAAGCCGATGCGATGTACATAAATGCGGGCGCTGTTTTTAATTTCCTGTAATAAGTTAAGCGCTCTATTTTGAAAGGGTAAGGATTTTTGAGGCTCATACAATCGCAGATGCAGTTCCGCATCCCACATTTCGTTAAGTGCCTGTCTGAGCTTACTTTTTAGGGATTGTGTAAATAGAGTAGATTCTTCTGGGTCATCATGATTATGCAGGTAGTCGTGCAAAGGATCTTTTTCTTCCTCATCTGGATGTTCATCTTGCTCACTTTGGTCCACAAGATTATGCTCATTAGAACCATCGTGGTTGTGGCTATACTCCGCTAACGGGTCAGCACTTTTCACCTCCTGTTCTAAAGCAGGCATTTCTTCTGTATTACCTATACTTCCTTCAGCTTCATCGCCCATAAATTCTCCATATTTTAACCGAAGGGCTTTCTGGTCAAATCCCAACTCGTTACTTCTGGAATTAAAAGTCTTTTTTGGTATTTGAGATTTTTCGCTAATAAGTTTTTTGGTATCAATAATAAGTTGACGCTGACTTCTAAAGTATGCCGGCATTAAATCTACTCCCATAGTTCCTTCTACCGCAAAATCGTAAGAAGTTGTATCTCTAATAACCGCAAAATAGGTTTCGCTTCTTGTTCTATTGGGCACAGGTTGTTTCAAATCTGAAGTCTCCACATAAAAATAAAGTTCGTCACCCGGTTCCATTTTTAAAGAATCCAGATTGATGCTTTTAGATAAATGTAAATTCTTACTTCCAGTATTCACAGGAGTATCAAAAGACAATTTTTCTTCACGAAACTTTACAGACTCTCCACTACCCTTGCTCACAGTTGCAATAATGGCAGCTTCAGAAATACCAAAGTCATCGGTGATCAAGGTTTTAAATCGCAATTTCTTAGGCTCATTAAAATCAAAAGTTGTAAAATCTTCCAATCCCTGCATTTCAATAACCGGATCTTGATCTTTGAAAACCTCAAGGGGATAGATTTCTGAGACATAGGAGCCTCCAAGGGTATCTTGAAATAGAAAATTGTAAAATCCCGAGTTATTGAGGATCATACTTCTTGTGTAGGAATCCTTGTTCATCTGCAACAGATGTTTGTTTCCAGCCATTTCCATTGCAACACTATCTACTCGTGTGTCAAATTTTATACTCCAGTAAATTCGAGAACCTTCTAAAGCCTTAATATCCATATTTGAAGTGGAGAAAGGTGAAGTATTAATATAAGATGGATAGCTTATTGTAACCCGTTGCTCCTTTAAAACAGGAGGCTTGATTTTAATTGCAGCAGAATCTTTAGGTTGAAAAACTATACTGTTTTCTTGATCTATGGGATTATTAGAAGCCTGAAAATAGTCAGTAATGCTAAATTGATTAATCAGTAATCCAATTATAATAAAAGTTATCACTGTTATGGATGCTCGCAATAAATGATTTTTTGGCTTAATATCCCTTATCTGATTTTTTAATTGATCAGCTACTTTATATTGTTGTAATTGAGCCAAATTGGATAAGTTTTCTTTTGGTACTAGCAAAAGCCCCGTGCTATACTCCATAGCATTGGATCTTTGATCTATAAAACTGCTGATGTATTGAAGACTTAAATTCCAAGGTCTAATAAAAGCAGCTACGATTAATGCAATTATGAAGAATGCCAAAATGGATAATAAGACATGAGCACCTAATATCAAGAGTAAAACAGCAGGTCCTATGGCATACAGAGCGGTTTCAACGAACAACAAAAGTTGCCATTTCTTTTTAAAATTTACTAATATGGATTTTTCGGAACCTCTCATTGTTTTCTATATCGAGCCAGAATTCTTTCTCCCAGAAGCATAATTACAAATCCGACCCAAAGCCAAGCCGATATATCTAAGAAACCAGCCTTTTGAATTCCATTTTTTGAGGGGATTTTATTTGGTATTAAATCAGATGAGCCTATTATACGTTGATCATACGGTCTTACTTTTTGATTTAAGTCTGGATGTATATCTAAAAAATCCAATAATTGTTCAGGCAAATTCTCTTCTAATACATTTTCAGCATTCAAGTTTTGAGTTAGATAAAAGTGATTCGGAGAAGAGCCTGGCTCTATTAAAGAATTGGCCAAACTGTCTCTCTGAAACTCTAAAATATTTCCTTTAAATGAATCGATCTTTTTTTCACTTAACCACACTATATTCTGAGCTGCACTAAAATCTAAACTATCTATGGACTGAGTTTTTTGTATTTCAATAGGTCTATCCAAATAATTAGAAATAGCTCGAAAGGTTGATTCTACATAACTTGATTCATTTTGAAAGGATTCATCATAGAAAATAGCAACATTTATATCTTCAATTGTATCTAAATGCAATACCCTAGCTATTCCATCCTGCAAAAAACTAACGCTATCACCAGTATTACTTATTTGCAGTTTTTCATTATCAATCGATAAAACATTTTTTTTGAAAGCTAAACTTTGTGAATTACTAATGACACTTAATAATTGCACCTCATTATTCTTTCTTTTTGCTTCAATTATTCTTTCTAAAGGCTCTTGCGTATCAATTTCCACCCAACGTATGTTTGAACTTATTTGTGGACGCTTACCTTTTATTCCTGACATCAATGCATTTGTAAAGACTACAATACTGTCAGAATGTAGGGCTTCCATTTCTGTAGCGAGTTGCCAATAATTGGGTGAAATGCTATTGTCTCTTTGATAATCACCAACTTCTGAAAAACCCGATTTTAATACCCGTACGTTTTCATCAGGAATAGTATCAAAAATAGAAGTCATTTTACTATCAGAAAGCAAAGAAGGCTCAAAAAGATAAACAATTTCGCTTTGGGAATATTCCTGCTTAATCCTTGGTTCTGCCAAAATAAAAACAAGCAATGAGATCAACAACATACGTAATAGTAGCAACCACCACTCATTTAATTGAATGCTGCTGCTCTGTTTAGAATCTGATTCCTTAAGTAATTCTATACTCCCTACTTTAATAGTTCTTCCTTCTTTTTTACTCCATAAATGAATGCCTATTGGAATTAACAGACCGAATAATGCATATAAATAAGACGGATTGAGAAATATCATATCACAGCAGGCTATTTCGTTGTTTTAAAAATCCGTGCAATGCTTCTCCCATTGGTTCATCCAATCGGAATAACTGATAATTTATACCATTTGCGAGAAAAGTTTCTTTTATTTCATTCATTCTTAAATCTAAAGCTTCTAAGTATTTCTTTTTAGCCTCTTTTGTATCGACTTTTAAACGGCTTCCTGTTTCTAAATCCTCAAATGTTGCAGCTCCTTTGTAATTAAATTCAATTTCATTTTTCCCTAACACGTGAAGAACTACAACCTCATTTCGAACCGTTTTTAAACGCTTCACCGCAGCGGTCAATTCTTGATTGTATTCATACATATCTGTAATAAAAAAAATCAATTCTTTGTGTTTCCGGTCGTGAATCTTATCTGCTGCTAAAGGATCCCCCGGCCATTTACCTTCATTTTTTATATTAATCAGCTCCAGTAGAATATGATTGTAATGTTGCTTTTGAATCTTAGGAAAGAGGCTATACAAGCGATGATCATTTAATGCAAAAAGACCTATTGCATCTCCTTGACTCTTTGCTAAATGTGCTATGGAAGCTACTAAAACCCGGACGTAATCCATTTTCGAAAGTCCATCTTCAGCGTAGAGCATCGATTTACTGGAATCAAGAATAAATTTTACTGCAATATGGGTTTCTACTTCTGCCTGCTTTATATAATATCTTCCAGATCTTGCTAACATTTTCCAATCTAGCATACGCATATCATCACCCGGCTCGTATCCCCGATATTGACTAAATTCCATCCCAGTCCCCACCCTTCTGCTTTTATTTAGGCCAGAAAGGTATCCCTCGACTACTACACGAGCAATTAATGAAAGGCCAGATACCTTATTAATTATTTCAGGTTTTAGTAATTGCTGATAATCCTGCTTCACGAAAAAATTTATTCTTATTTAGAAAACTTAATAGTCTTTAAAAGATGTTGGGTCACATCATCCGCTGTTAAGCCTTCTGCCTCTGCTTTAAAATTAACAATGACGCGATGTCTTAAAACGGGCAAGGCTACATTTTGTAAATCTTCTAAGGTTACAGAAAGGCGACCGTTTAAAAGTGCTCTTGCCTTTGCAGTGAGTATCAATGCCTGCCCTGCCCTTGGTCCCGCTCCCCAGTTCACCCATTCTTTTACATAATCATTTGTACTGCTTTCTGGTCTGGTCGCACGTATAATTTTACTTACGTAACTAATTAAATCATCACTTATGGGAACTTCCCTAACTAATCCTTGAAGTCGTAGAATTTCCTCACCATCAATTACAGGTCTAATAGATGTCTTGTTTGCCCCAGTTGTACTTTTTAATATCTCTGTTTCTTCATATTCTGTCGGGTAACCAATTTTTATATAAAATAAAAAACGATCCTGTTGGGCTTCTGGTAAAGGAAAAGTACCAGATTGCTCAATTGGGTTTTGTGTAGCAAGAATAAAGAAGGGTCTATCCAATTTATAGGTTTTACCCGAATAGGTCACCTCAAACTCCTGCATCGCTTCCAGAAGAGCCGCCTGGGTTTTAGGAGGTGTACGGTTAATCTCATCTGCCAGAATAATATTGGCAAAAATGGGTCCTTTATTAAATTCAAAAAACGTTCTGCCCGTTGTATGATCTTCTTCAAGAATTTCAGTTCCAATAATGTCAGATGGCATTAAATCTGGTGTAAACTGAATCCTTCTAAATTTTAAATGAATCGCCTGAGCAAGTGTTCTAATCATTAATGTTTTTGCCAGTCCCGGTACACCTTCTAAAAGAGCGTGACCACCAGCTAAAAACGTAATTAGTAACTGATCTATGGTTTCCTCTTGACCAATTATCACCTTTCCTATCTCCTCCTTTAAATCTTTCAGCTTTGCGGTAAGCGTGGTAACCTCTCGATCTATACTAGCTAAATTCTCATTCATATATTTTCTTTTTATGATGTAAGCGCATACATCACGATATTAACTCCAAAACGGGTATTATCTATTTTAAACCACCTTTTATTTCTAAAATCATAATCCCACTCACAGCCATAATCTTTATTACTGTACAGCACACCTATTCTTCCATTTATCTCAATGGCTTTTAAATAGTCGTGCACAAGATCATCTCCCCACCCGTTCAGTTCCTGTGAAGTAGTAGGCGGCCCATCTTCAAACTCAAAAAAAGTATTATAAAGATCGTGATCATTGGGGATTTTTTTTAATTGTTGAGGACCAAAAATTTCTTCCATCTGCCGCTCAAAAGATTTGGCAAACAGTCCATCTATATCGTGGTTACAATCATCTGCAAACACAAACCCGCCATTCCTAACATATTTTTCAAAATTCTCCCTTTCTTTTTTAGTAAACTGAACCAATTTATGTCCTGATATATAACAAAAAGGACACTTAAATATATCATCACTGCTCAAGGTTATAATATTCTCTTGTTTATCAACTGCCAGTGTGGTGTATTCTACTAAAGAGTTGAGCAGATTAGAAGGCATACGTTGAT
>CAXBEL010000058.1:0-19772 GCA_963974735.1 uncultured Flavobacteriaceae bacterium
TTGTGTTAGTGGTTACGAATTATATAATGAGGTACCAATATATTATAGTTTAGGAAATTTTTTATTTACCAAGCATTCAGTTCATGATGACTGGTATAAGGGAGTGTTTTTGAAAGTGGAATTTGATGAAATGGGTGGGGTTAAATCAAATTTGCACCCTGTAAAGCAGAAAAAAGATACTTTTGAAATTGAACTTATGCCTGATAAAGAGAAAAGTGTTTTACTTGGCAGAATTGCCTCCTTTAATAAAATAATTAAGGATAAGAATAAACTTGATTTACATTGGGAAAATTATATTGAACAAAACTATACTACTTATTTAAACCATTGGTCGCCGTTGTCATTTATAAATAACCCATACGTTAAAGGAGCTTTTAATAGATTGGGTATTCAAGCTATAAATAAAAAAGGGATCGCTCTGGCTTTAAATCTTATGAGATGTGAAGCTCATTCTGATTTATCAAGGGAGATACTATCCAAATATTTAAGAAAGTAATGAAAATAGGGATACATCAGTCTAAAGGTACGTTTTCTCAACGCTGGATTTCTTATTGTGAGAAACATAAGATTGAATATAAACTGGTTAATTGTTATTCAAATGATATTATTGAGCAGGTAGAAGATTGTGCTGCCCTTATGTGGCATTTTCACCATACAAATTATAAAGATGCCTTGTTTGCTAAAGGATTATTATTTTCCCTAGAACAATCAGGTAAAATTGTTTTTCCTAATTTTAAAACAGCTTGGCATTTTGATGATAAAATAGGACAGAAATACTTACTAGAAAGTATTAATGCTCCAATGGTACCTTCTTTTGTTTTTTATGATAGACAATCTGCCCTCAAGTGGATAGAGAATTCTACATTTCCTAAGGTCTTTAAATTGCGTGGTGGATCGGGATCAAGAAATGTAAGATTAGCTAAAACTAAAAAAGAGGCTAAATTAATTGTAAGGAAAGCTTTTAAAGAAGGATTTTCTCAGTCAGACAGATTGAGCCAATTACAGGAAAGAATTAGAAAAGTTAAGGAGGGAAAAGAATCCTTATTTTATATTTTGAGAGGCGTGGGCAGGGTTTTTATTCCTACAGAGTATGCTAAGATGCACGGTAAAGAAAAGGGGTATGTATATTTTCAGGATTTCCTTCCTAACAATACTTATGACATTCGATTAATAGTGATCGGTGACAAAGCGTTCGGTCTAAAAAGAATGGTGCGTAAAAACGACTTTAGAGCTTCGGGTAGTGGTTATATTTATTATGATAGAAATGATATAGATGAGCGTTGTATTGAAATTAGTTTTAGAGTAAATCGATTGATTAAATCACAAAGTATAGCTTTTGATTTTATTTTTGATAAAGAGAATAATCCATTAATCGTAGAAATCAGCTATGGTTATAGTGTTGAAGCTTACAATGATTGTCCCGGTTACTGGGATAAAGAATTAAATTTCCATAAAGGTAGTTTTATTCCTCAAGAATGGATGGTTCAGGATATAATAGATAAAGTGCGAAGCTAGAATGTATATTCATATTTACGCCAGAAATATTCTCTTAATTTTATTAGTAGTTTACAGTTATCTATCAATGACCTCATCGGAGGGATCAATATTTTCTAGAGGCAGTATTATCTTAATACTTGTTATTTCTACTTTTTACTTTATTAACACTTTTTTTGCTACAGGTAAAAAAACATTTTTGTATAACGCTTGGTCTTTTCTTCTTATAATAAACATTGTTGGGTTCATATTAACAGCAAATTATTTTGATACTCAACATTACGGCATGTTTTTGTCCATATTGGCGACATTGACTCCCTTTTATCCTATCTATTATTTTTCTAAATATGGTTTAATTAAAAGTAAACACTTGGTGTGGTTTATGATAGCGATGATACCAATCGCTATTTTAGGATTTTATTCAAATCAAGCAGAGATTATAAGTTCAGGTCCTCGCACAGTGGATAATGTAATAAATAATATGGCATATGTATTCGTTAGATTGATGCCGTTTGTGTTTTTAATAAGGAAACGCAAATCACTTTCAGTTCTTTTAATGGCCATAATGATGATTTTTATAATATTAAGTGCAAAGAGAGGTGCACTTATATCTGGTGTTTTAATACTTATTATGTTTTTTTACGATTTGCTTAGTACTATGCAAAAGAAAAATAAGACTACAGGTTATATTATAGTATTGACTTCAATTTCTATGCTTTGTTTTCTGGCGTATCATTTTTTTATGCAAAATGAATATTTAATAATACGTTTAATGAATTTGGCTGAGGGTAATTCCAGTGGAAGGGATCGAATCTGGTCTGCAATATTCAATAGTTGGTATGGCGATGGCAATTTTCTCACTTTTATTTTAGGACATGGATTTGCAGCCTCTTTAGTCATAACTGATGGCTATTACGCTCACAATGACTGGCTGGAGCTAATATCAAATTTTGGATTGGTAGGAGCAGTTACTTATCTTGCGCTCATCCTATCAGCAATAAGGTTGTCATTTAATAAAAATTTACCTTTTGAACAACGCATCTTGATGAAGACTGTCGTTGGTATTTGGTTATTTATATCACTGGTTTCAATGTGGTACACTAATATGTATGGTTATTTACAATCTATTCTTTTGGCATTTGTAGTCGGAAATCACAGTAATTTAACTTCTGGTTCAGAAAATATTCTTTCTGAAAATAGTTTAAATTCTAAAATAACTTCTAACTAAACTAGGGTACTGAGGGATGCGTCAAAAGAAAAAAATTTGTCTTGTAATACCTACTTTTGTTGGGGGAGGGATGGAACGTGTAATGTCAGAATTAGCCAACTACTTTAATAGTAAAGGTCACGAAATACATATTTTATTTTTAGTAAGACATAAGCCTTTTTATAAAATTGAAGAAGGTATTAAGTATTATTTCCCAAAAGGCATATACAAAAAGGATACAAGTTTTAGACCTTTTTATTGGATTGGAATATTAGGATATTTAAGAAAGCAAATCAAAAAAATCAACCCGGACGTTGTATTTAGTATCCCTCAAGACTATAGTAATCTTAGTATTATTGCTCTTATTGGTACTGGTATACCTGTGTATATTTCAGACAGGAACAGTCCAAACCTGAAAATTTCATTTGTTATGAATATTTTTCGGAAAATCTGTTATCCTTTTGCCAAGGGGATTATTGCACAAACGAGTTATGCAAAACAAGTTATGCTCGAAAGGGGGATCAAAAACAAAAATATTATTGTTATTCCTAACCCAATAAAAAACATATCAAATTATCCTAAAGACCTTTCCACTAAAAAAGTTATACTAAATATAGGAAGGCTGGTATTTGAAAAGAACCAAAAAGAACTTATTGATATATTTTCTGAAATAAATGATTCTAATTGGGAATTACATATAATTGGAGATGGACCTTTGAAAAGAGAATTGAATGAACAAATTTTGTCTCTGGGTATGCAAAACTATATTAAAATTCTAAAACCAGTAGCAAACGTAGATATTGCAATGGCTCAGTCAGAGATATTTGCTTTCACTTCTATTTATGAAGGATTTCCAAATGAAGCCATGGCATATCCATTAGCCTGTATATCTTACAACTGTATAGCTGGACCAAGTGATATTATTGAAAATGGTGTGAACGGGATTCTAGTGGACATCAAAGATCACCAAGAATATATTAATAAATTGAAGAAATTAATGAACAGCGCAGCTCTTCGAGAAAATTTAACAGAATCTTCAGTTTTAAATAGAGAGAAATTTTCTTTAGAAAAAATAGGTGAGAGATACTTAGACTTTTTTTCTAAATCTTAATTTCTAATTATTAATTATGAATATAGCTCATATAATAGACACAATAGATAAAGCAGCGGGAGGACCTTCAAGAAGTTCTACACAACTCATAGATGCAATACTTAAAAATGAACAAATAAATATTGATTTATATACATTAGAAAGTAAAGAACCTGTTCTAAAGAAATTTAATAGAAATAACGGTAATATATTTTTTAATAGATCAAATTTTTATGGTTACTCAAATCAATTAAAAGAAGAACTTAACAAAGACTTCTACGACCTATTACATGGTCACGGTCTATGGCAATATCCTGTTCATCAAATGGCAGTCACAGCTAGAAAATTAAATAAACCTTATTTAATTTCTCCAAGAGGGATGTTAGAATCATGGTCATTAAAGCAGAAAAAGAATAAGAAACGTATAGCTCTAAAATTGTTTCAGAAGGGAGATCTAGAACTGGCGTCCTGCTTACATGCAACCGCTAAAATGGAAGCTGAGAGTTTAAGAGCGATGGGATTAAAAAATCCCATTGCAGTAATACCAAATGGTATTAGTACTAATGAGTTTAGCCTTGGTAATGAGAAAAAAAACGACAATAAAATTTTATTTTTATCTCGTATTCATCCTAAAAAAGGAATTGAACTTCTTATAGAATCATGGGCAGAGCTAAATCCTTCACTTAAGAAGGGATGGTCAGTGGATATAGTGGGAAATGGAGAAGAAGATTATATTCAAAAATTGAAAAATTTAATTGCTAAAAAAAATCTTAAAGGTCAAATTCAAATTCTTCCACCAATTTATAATAGAGAAAAAATATCATATTATCAAAAGGCTTCGTTATTTGTTCTTCCAACATACAGTGAAAACTTTGGTATTGTTATAGCGGAGGCTTTAGCATGTGGAACTCCAGTTATAACAACAAAAGGAACACCTTGGAGTGATTTGGAAAAATATAATTGCGGGTGGTGGATTGATATAGGAAGGAAACCATTAGTTATTGCACTAGAAAATGCCCTCCAGCAAAAGCAGTCTGATTTGGACAAAATGGGAATAAATGGTCGAAACTTGATAGAGGAAAAATATAGTATAGATGCTGTGGCTAAACAGATGACACAAACTTATCAGTGGTTATTAGGAAAAACTAGTAAACCTGAATTTGTTGATATTTATTAAAATATGCGTAAAAAGGTAGAATTAGATAAATATGACAATAGCTGGTATAATCCTGGACCTAGGTGGAAAATAATAATTTGGCTACTTATAAATATATTCATCTTTAAAAGCTCATTGCCATTTCCACAATTTTTAAAAATAAAATTACTTAAAATGTTTGGCTGTAAATTGGGGAAAAATGTACTCATTAAACCAAATGTTAATATAAAGTATCCTTGGTTTTTGGATATTGGTAATGATGTATGGATTGGTGAAGAAGTTTGGATTGATAATCTAGCACATATTTCTATAGGGTCAAATGTGTGCATATCTCAAGGAGCAATGCTACTATGTGGAAATCATAATTATAAAAAAACAGGTTTTGATTTAATTGTTAAGCCCATAACAATAGAGAACGGAGTATGGATAGGAGCTCAAGCAATTGTATGTCCAGGGGTAATAATCAGATCGCATGCAATTCTGTCTGTAGGTTCTATAGCTAGTAAGAATCTCAATAGCTATAAAATATATAAAGGAAATCCTGCTGAAGAAGTAAATAATAGAATTTTATCCTGATGAAAATATCTATAATAACAGCTACTTATAATAGTATTAATTCTCTTCCTTCTACATTAAAATCGGTAAAAGAGCAGACCCATAAAGATATCGAATGGATAGTTGTAGATGGCGGATCTCAGGATAGTACAATTGAATTTATAGAAAAGAATAAAAAAATAAATGATAAATATATTTCGGAGCCCGATAGTGGTATCTATGATGCATTGAACAAAGGTATTAAAATGGCATCGGGAGATATTATAGGCTTTGTTCATTCTGATGATTTTTTAGCTTCAGACAACATAATTAGTAAAATAAACAAAGAATTTGAAGAGAATGAAATAGATGGTGTTTATGGAGATCTGCAATATGTTGATAAAAATAATGTTCAAAAGATAGTACGTTATTGGAAGAGTCAGCCTTTTGTAAAAGGTCTATTGGCTAGAGGTTGGATGCCAGCACATCCAACTCTTTTTTTAAAAAGGGAAGTATATGAAAAGTTTGGGCATTTTAATCTGGAATATAAAATATCTGCAGATTATGATTTTATGCTACGAATTTTTAGTAATCTCGATTTAAAATTTAAATACATTCCATATGTCTTTACAAAAATGAGGTTAGGAGGTGCAAGTAATAAAAGCTTAAATAACATTTTGCTCAAATCAAGTGAAGACTTATTATCTTTAAAAGGAAATAAAATAAATTTTCCTCATATGGTTTTGTTTTTGAAAAATTTCAACAAAATAAAACAATACATAAAAAAGTAAAACTTTAGATTTCACTCTATTTTAATATAAAAACTTTTCAGACATAGAGGAATAACTATATTTGTTTTCCAAACAAGACCAGCAATTTTTTGACTACAATCTTACTTATACTTTTAGCGTTTTTAACCGCATTTTTAATCGCTGTAATTACTTTACCGGAAATTATTAGAGTAATTCTTGGAAGAGAATTTTTTGATATTCCTGGGGGGCGAAAACTTCATATAGGCAACATCCCTACAATGGGTGGGGCGGCTGTATTTGTGGGTTTTGTACTATCTGCATTTATATGGACTCCAATGGAATTTTTTGGAGAATATAAGTTTTTATTTTTCGCTTTGGTATTACTTGCGTTTACAGGCATACGGGATGATATGATTGCGCTTTCATCCTTGAAAAAGTTTATAATTCAATTAATTGCTGCCGCGGTGGTGGTAGGCTTGGGAGATGTATATATAGTTTCCCTTTACAGTTTGGGTATCGATTATGTGTTTCCAGAATGGTTAAGTTTTGCTTTAAGTGTTTTTGTTATTGTTGGGCTGACTAATTCATTCAATTTAGTAGATGGTATTGATGGTTTAGCCGGATCTATTGCTCTTGTTTGTATCCTGTTTTTAGGGACCTGGTTTTATATGGCTGGGTTTACAAATTTAGCTCTACTCTGCGGGGCGATGTCGGGAGCAGTTTTGGGTTTTTTATGCTTTAATTGGCATCCTGCCAAAATTTTTATGGGTGACACAGGTTCTTTATTTATTGGATTCTTCTGTTCAGTGATTTTAATTACCTTTCTTAATACAAATGCCGCCTTAGAAGACGCAGCAATTTATAAAATTGAAAATAGCGTTAGTCTTGCTATGGTATTATTTATATATCCCATCTTTGATACTTCCAGAATAATGATTATTCGTTTAATGCAGAAACGCTCCCCATTTTCACCAGATAAGCTGCACGTGCATTCCTTATTACTTAGACTGGGGTTAAAACATCATCAGATTGCAGTTTTTGTAAATATTTTCAGCATTATCACTATTTTTTTATGCCTAATGCTAGACAAGTTAGTGTCAGATCTTGTTGCAATAGTTTTTGGTTTAGTTCTATGTTACTTAATAAGTTTCTTTATTTCTAAAAGAGTTGAAAAATTTAAAACTAAGCGTAAAACAATGGAAATTCAAAGCAGAAGAAAAAAAAACAAAAAAAGTTAATTATTTCGATCTCTATTGCAGCATTATAAATGCCCTGCAAAAACTCTAACTACTCGGAATGAAATTTATTGATTGCACTCCAAACAACAAAATGATTTAATTTCTTCAAATAGAATACATAACTCGGGTCATTATATGTGCATAAAGCCTTTATTTCATTGTTTTTTAAAATGCAACCATTATCTATACAGAAAAAGTAGTCTTTGTATTTGCTATTATAGTTTCTAAAAAGATTAAATCTTTCTGACCAACTTTTACAGATTTTAAGCTGGAAAGATGTTTTTCATTATGCAGATCACTTCCTATAAAATCATATAAATTATTTTGCAGTAATTTATATGCAACTCTATTAATCGCGCTTCCATAATAATTTCCTAATGCAAGCATATTCAATTGGAAGTTAAATCCAAGCCTTTTCAATTCCTTATAATAGGAATAGTTGTTATGTAAATACATATAACGCTCTGGATGAGCCAGAACTGGTTGATAGCCTAAGGAAGTTATCTCAAAAAGGATTTCTTCCAAATTAAGCGGGGGTTGGAGGTAGGACATTTCTACCAGGAGATAATTATCTTTTAAAGGTAAAACAGTCTTCTCTTTTAGAATCTTTAAAAAATTAGTGTCTAACATGTATTCTGAAGAGGCATGGATATGTGGAGGATTTGGGAAAGAATCACTTAAAGATTTAAGAAGGAGTTCTTTAGACTTTAAAATTGTTTGAGGGGTATTGGGATGATAATCCTCCATAGTGTGGGGAGTACATATAAAATGAGTTATTCCCAGATTAAGCATGCCTTGAATAAGTTGAAGAGACTCTTCCGTACTTGATGCCCCATCATCTATACCGGGTAGTAGATGATTGTGAATATCTATAAATTCATTTAATTGATCAACTAAATATTTTTTACTTCTGAAAATTGAAAGCATTAATTTTTTGGTAAAAATAGGAATTTACTTACTATAATTTTACGATATAAGTGATAGAACTTTCTTACTTTTAATATATAATTATCTTTATGCGCAATCTATTTCTAATTGTCTTCTTCTGTTCCCCCATAATTATAATTGCGCAAAATGATTTTTCTTTCACGATTGAAGGTCAGGGTATATACAGCAATGAATCTGAAAATCCATTTTGGTTTACAACAAATCAGTATGGACGTCTGAGCCCTGAAACTAGTTTCATAGGCTTGGCAGAGGCAAATTACACTTATGAAGGGAATGATCAAGAATTTGAAATTGGAGGGGGTTTGCTCTACCGGGATGGTATTGACGATGGTGTAAAACTGGATCAGATATTTGCTTCATATACCTATAAGTGGTTTAAGGCAACTGCGGGTTTTAAGCATCGTGATGAGAAATTAATGGGACTCTCCAGTGTAGGAGGGGATATTATATGGAGCAATAACGCAAGAGCATTACCCGGTGTAATATTAGAAACTTCGAGACCGGTAAAAATATCGGATTGGTTGGCATTTCGTGCGACTTTGGCACATTACGAATTAAATGATGATCGCTTTGTGAAGGATGCCCATTTACATCATAAAAGTCTTTATATTGATTTTGCA
The DNA here is from genome assembly GCA_963974735.1 of uncultured Flavobacteriaceae bacterium. Taxonomy (GTDB): domain Bacteria; phylum Bacteroidota; class Bacteroidia; order Flavobacteriales; family Flavobacteriaceae; genus Leeuwenhoekiella. The sequence goes on from CAXBEL010000058.1 coordinate 9,040, forward strand.
ATTAGCCCTGATGATGTTATTTCTGCTGGATTAAGACATTATGTACAATGGGGTGGAACTTCACCAGTTACAGGGCCTCAACCAGATAGTTTTTCAGATTTTTTAAAAATATTTGCGGGACAAGAAGGTGGTAATAATGCAAGTGAAAGCGATCAGATTAATGCATTGGGCAATCATTTGGGCTCCTATTCTTTAGAATATAGAATGGATAGGGATGATTATAATATCCAGTTTTATCATCAAACTTTATTTGAGGACAGTTCTGGCCGTGAGCTGAATAATTTTCCTGATGGGGTTTGGGGTATTTTTTACCAACCTAAATTTTCTTCTTTTATTTCTGGGTTACTTTATGAATATGTACAAACAGTTTCTCAAAGCGGTAGGCCTATTCCCAATAATGACGGAATTTATAGGGGTGGAGATAATTACTTTTCAAGTGGCGTATATCGTTCAGGATGGACTTATGAAGGACGTATAATTGGACTTCCATTTATATTGATTAATGACGATGGTTTGGGTATTAAAAGCAATCGCAGTTATGTGCACCATTTAGGAATTGCTGGGAGTTTTTGGAAAATCAATTACAAACTGAAAGGTACTTATGCAAAATATTTAGGGAGGTATTTTTTCCCACAGGAGCCTAATCAAGAAGCTGTGTATGGTTATGGCGAGTTCACGTATTCTTCAGATTTTGGTAATTTCACGCTCCTTACTGGTGGTGATTATAGTAAAAACAGCGATAATATTTTAGGTGTGGGCTTAAAATATGCTTACACATTTTAAGTCTGCTAAATAATATCCCTTCCTTCGTTAGATAAATTTAAACTTAGCGTTTTCTACTATCTTTGTTGCCATGAGTACACTTGTTCCTATTACAGTTTTACCCCACCAGCAGGAGGACGAATCCTATATTTATGAATTGGCGCTAGCCAAAGTTGGACTAAGAGGAAGTGAAATTAGCGAGTGGCGAATAAGAAAACGCTCTATAGACGCCCGTAAAAAGACTGTTAAAATTCAGCTGCAAATAGAACTGTGGCAGAAAAATGAAGTACGCGAAACTATTCCCCCATTTATACCAAAAGATGTAAATAATGCTCCTGAAATTGCAATAATAGGTGCGGGACCTGCGGGATTATATGCTGCCTTGCGAGCAATTGAGGCAGGTATTAAGCCCATAATTTTTGAAAGAGGTAAGGATGTACGCTCTCGTAGGCGTGATCTTGCGGCTATAAATAAAGAACAAACAGTTAATCCAGAATCCAATTATTGTTTTGGTGAAGGTGGAGCAGGAACTTATTCTGATGGAAAGCTATATACGCGTTCAAAGAAGAGAGGGAATGTACTGAAAGCTTTAGAATGGTTTGTTCACTTTGGTGCAGATCCAGATATTTTAGTTGATGCGCATCCGCATATAGGCACTAACAAACTTCCAAAAATTATAACTTCTATGAGAGAAGCTATAATCAAGGCTGGGGGAGAGGTGCATTTTGATTCAAAGCTTACCGATTTAAAAGTGGTAGATCAGCAGATAACTGCAATTCAGATTAATGAAACGCAGTGGCTTTCTTTTGATAATGTTGTTCTTGCTACAGGTCATTCTGCTCGGGATATTTTTTATCTTCTACATAAAAAGGATATAACTATTGAAGCCAAACCTTTTGCTATTGGTGTACGTGCAGAACATCAACAGGAATTAATAGATAACATTCAATATCATGGTGATGGGGACAACCCGTATTTACCACCAGCTTCCTATAGTCTTGTTGAGCAGGTAAATGGTATGGGTGTTTATTCTTTTTGTATGTGTCCAGGAGGCATAATTGCTCCGTGCGCCACCGAACAAGAAGAAGTAGTTACTAATGGATGGAGTCCCAGCAAACGTAATAATCCTTACGCCAATTCTGGTATTGTTGTAAGTGTGGAACCAAAGGATTTGCCTAATTATAGCCCTGATAACCCTTTTGTAGGTCTTGATTTTCAAAAATCTGTAGAAAAAGCATGTTGGGAGGCAGCAGGAAAAACGCAGCGTGTCCCCGCTCAGCGTATGATTGATTTTGTTGAAGGAAGAAAATCAAAAGACTTTCCTAAAACTTCTTATCAACCAGGAATAGTTTCCGTCGATTTAAATGAGGTTTTGCCGCCATTAATTGCTAAAAGATTGAAAAAAGCATTTCTGGCTTTTGCAAGAAAAATGAAAGGATATTATACAAATGACGCTGTTTTACACGCGCCCGAAAGCAGAACATCATCTCCAGTTTCAATTCCCCGTAATATGGAAACTTTAGAACATGTTAATGTCAAAGGATTATATCCCTGCGGGGAAGGTGCCGGCTATGCTGGTGGGATTATGTCTGCAGCAATTGACGGTATCAACTGTGTTGATGCTATTTCTAAGAAAATGGCCGTGAAAAATAGCTAGTTGATTTTTGCTAATTCCTTGTTTATAAATTCAATTTCATTTTTTGTTAAATCTAAATCTGCAGCTTTTGCATTGGGAACTGACTGACTCTCGTCACGCGCTCCAGCAAGAGCGATAGTAATCCCCGGTCTTTCTATGGTCCACTTAAGAACCAATTGAGCCAGGCTTGCATTTTTATCTTCGGCTAAAGGCTTTATTTTTTCAAGAAAGGAATTCGTTTTTTTAATGCTTTCCTCTTTAAAATAAGGGTTACTGGCACGGTGATCTCCTTCTGCAAATTTATGCCCAGGTTTTATTTTCCCAGTAAGTAAGCCACGTTCCATCGGACTGTAAGCCAAAATAGATTTTTTATTCTCTATACAATAAGGTACAACTTCTTCCTCTATATCCCGATGCACCATACTAAATGGTACTTGATTTGAAGCTAGATTCACATATTTATTGGCTTCTTTCATCTGCTCCACATTATAATTGCAAACTCCAGCGTAACGCACTTTTCCCTGTTCAATGAGTTTGGCTACGGCTTCATAAGTTTCTTGAATAGGAGTTGTTTTATCTGCCCAATGTATTTGATATAGATCAATGTAATCTGTACCCAATCGTCTTAAGCTATCTTCCACTTCTTTCATTATACTTTCCTTAGAAGCGTATTTATAAATGTCTATTTCCTTACCGTTGTTGTTCTTACTGTGAAAAGCGAAGTCCCCTTTTTCTAGATCCCAACGCATTCCAAATTTGGTTAATATTTGAACTTTATCCCTAGAATAATTTTTGATGGCTTCACCTACAATTTCTTCGCTTGTTCCCTGCCCATATACTGGAGCAGTGTCTATAGAGGTGACACCTTCATCGTAGGCTGCTTGTATTGCCCGAATAGCATCTTTGCGCTCTGTGCCTCCCCACATCCAACCTCCTGCTGCCCATGCACCAAAGGTAATTACTGATAATTCAAGATCTGTTGTTCCTAATTTTCTGTACTGCATTTTAATTCTTTTAATAATTTAATATGGAGAATACATTATTCAAGTGTTGCTCGATATTCTTTCACTTCGTTTTCAGTTATAGGTTCTGCCTTGTTCCCGAAACTATTGCGTATATAAGAAGTAACATTAGCCACATCCTGGTCACTTAACATAGCGAAGGCAGGCATCGCATTAGAATAGGTTGATCCATTTACAACAAGTCCATCATTTGAGCCATTGAGGATTATACCTATTAGTCTTTGCTTATCTTCAAGTACATAAGGTGTTTTCTTTAAAGGAGGATTAAGTCCTGGCACTCCTGTTCCTGTGGATTGATGGCAGACCAAACAATTTTGTGTATAAACCGATTTCCCTGCGCCCATATATTCTGGTATGGGTTCATTTGATTCAGCTGTTTTGGGTTTACTTTGTTGAACCTGTATTTCAGACTTGCTGTTTTCTTTCTTTTTACTATTATCACAACTGTTTATAGCTATAAATGATAAAAGAATAAATACGAAAATGAAGGGTTTGAATAACCTATTTTTTATCATTCTGTGTTATTAATTATTATAGACTATTCTGTAAATGCTTCCGCCAGCATCGTCAGACACATAAAGCGATCCATCCGGGCCTTGTGCTAAACCTGTAGGCCTGTGCGCTGCATCACCAGGAGATTCAACTTTTTCCATTCCCGCAAAACCATCTGCAAAAACTTCATAGTCTCCACTAGGCTCTCCATTTTTAAAGGGAACAAAAGCTACCATAAATCCTTCCTGTTCTTCTGGAGCCCGGTTCCAAGAACCGTGAAAGGCTATAAATGCACCATTTTTATATTTTTCAGGAAACATATCACCTGTATAGAACAAAAGTGCATTGGGAGCAATATGCCCAGGGAAAGCAACAACGGGGTCAATTGCATTTTCTGCACCTGTTTTCTCACCGTCTCCGCCATATTCTGGGGCTAATATCTTTTTATTTTTCTGCTGATCATAATAAATATATGGCCATCCAGCATCATCACCTTCATTTAACATATACATGGTTTCTGCAGGAAGAGTTGCCGAAGCTTTTTCATCATATAAATCTGGAAATAGAGTATGTAACTGATCACGCCCGTGTTGCATAACAAATAATTTGTTATTCTGTTTGTTCCAATCTAGACCTACTACATTGCGAAGTCCAGTTGCATAGCGTGTACCATCCCCATAACTTTGTTTTAGTTTATCTGCATTAAAGCGCCATATACCGCCAGCAGAATCCAGTATAGGACAAGGCTGCATACCCTGAGATCCCGGTGTTCTGTCTTGCTGTTGACAGGAATTGGAATATGCACCTATGTTTACATAAATATTACCTGCGTCATCAAGAGTGATGGATTTTGAGGCGTGTTGTCTACGATTTATTAGTCCGGTAACAAGGGTATCTGGGGTTGTGGCATTTGATAATTTCTGATTTTCATCCAGTTTATAACGAAAAATTTCCTGATCTGAAGATGCATACAAATATTGATCTGAAAGGTAAATTCCCGTACCACCATAATCTGCAAAACCCTTCGTTGAATCTGCTACGCCATCCCCATCTGTATCCTGAATATATAAAATTCCATTTCCATCTTTTCGTTGATTTAGATTTACATAAATACTACCATCAGCTGTAACAGCAAGATGACGGGCGGCCCCCACTGAATCTGCAACTTTTACTACTCCAAAACCATCTGGTAAAGTAAGATCTGCATTGTTATCGCTTAGTGCTAATTTAGAATTGGAATTCATTTCCCCATCTTCAGATTTTTCATTGTTCTTACAAGATGTAAGGCTAATTAGAGCCAAACAGGCCAGATAAATAAATCCTTTTGAAGAATATAAGTTTTTAATCATATTTTGTTTTTTAGTGGTATAAATATGTAAATCTTAATGTTTAGTTTAAATAATTATTTTGTCCAAGAGGAAGGCATACTTTTTCCGGACAACGGATTAGCTTCCGGAATAGGCAAAGCGGCTATATTTTTATCGGCAGCTGGTCTTTCACCCTCTATGCCTTTATTTATATCCCAACTTCGACCATCGGGATATGCCCCAACAATTCCCAGATTAGAACCTCCTAAATTTTTATGCCCTACACCTGCGGGAATTATGATTATGTCTCCTTCTTTTATTTTTATTTTCTCTCCGTTTTCACCTCCCAGATGTACTAATGCTTCGCCAGCATAAACTCCTAAAACCTCATGCGAAGTGCTGTGATAATGGTGAAAAGAATTAATTCCATTTCTCCAGGAATTAGTCCAGTTATTTTGAGCAAACCTGATTTCTAACCATTCCGCTCCTGCATTATTCCTTTCAGCAAAAGCATTTTTATATAGAATAAGGGGAAATTTACTATTAGGTATTTTACCATCATCTTTAAAATAGTACTCTTTTGATTCCATTTGTTGGGAGATTGCAGATTTGGGAAAAGCCAATAAAAAACCTGCTAACCCCAAACTTGAAATAAATTTTTTACGATCCATAACTATGAATCTGTCAGTTGTTTATTTTGCTCAGGTACAATTTAGCAAAAAGAAGAAGTTCAGCAGCGGATAGTTCTGTTAAGCAATTGATAAAATCTAAGGGGTGTCCAAGGCAGGGGCTTTGGCATTTTCAGAAACATTCCACCCAGTTGCATACATCCATTTCGTCATTTTAGTAAGTTTATTAATATCAATGCTTTCTGCTTCATCACGGGGAGTGTGATAATCTGGATGCAATAAAGTAGTAAACATAAGAGACGGAATATTGACCCTAGCATAGGGCAAATGATCACTTCTAAAGTACCAGTGTTCAGGATGTGCTTCTTCATCCCAAGATGTATCCACTTTAAATTTTGTTATTTCCTCATTTGCAGACATGGCCATTTCCACTAATTGCTTAGAATTGCGATGAGGAGGAATTGATCCTAATAATGCCGCAGATCCAGGTTCATTTCTACCTATCATGTCACCATTTAAAACTGCCACTATAGATTCTTTTTTCACAGTGGGATGTTCTGAAAAATGTCGGGAACCAAACAATCCTCTTTCTTCAGCACCATGCCAAACAAATAAGGCACTTCTTTTACCGGGCTTGGAAGCCCATGCTCTTCCTATAGCAAGCAGCGCCACACTAACGGTAGCATTGTCATCTGCACCATTCCATATAGAATCGCCATCTACGGGAACTCCTACACCATCGTGGTCATGGTGCCCACTAAATAAAATATATTGTTCCTTTAGTTTAGCATCTGTGCCTTCAGCTTTAGCCACCACATTTTCTGATGGATAATCAAATTTATTTACTTTGAGGTCAAGCTCAATTTCAGCATTGTTTTTTTCTAATTCCGGCTTCCATTTAGAACTTACGAGAATGACAGGAGAAGTTTTAATAGATTGTTCTTGCATCCCTGCAATACTATAACGTCCTTCTTCAAATCCGTGACCAAAGAATCCTATTTCTGACTGGGCGGTAGAATCGGCAACAAGAATAACGGCGGCTGCACCTTGTTTTATAAGTTGCCCTGCCTGTTGGCGTATAGCTGTAAGTGCATAGCGATAAACCCAAAGACTCATTCCTTCTGCTGGGAGAGGAGAAGGCGGCTGTAAGTTCATAGCAATAACCTGATCTTGTAAGGATTTTGTCGTATCAGTTATTGATTCTTGCCAAACTATTGATGATTGAAGTGAAGATTCTACCGGAGAAGTTATCCAGGCATCCTCCCACATTTTAAGTGTTTTGCCATTAATTTGGATCGTACTGGTTTCTGAAGTTGTCGTTCTTTTTAAGTTGAAAAACTGAAAGTACGTTCCATCATCTCCTGCCGGTTTAAGTCCAGCTTCTTGTGCGCGTTGAGCAACCCAAGCTGCTGCACGTAACTCGTCTAAAGTTCCTGCTCGTCTGCCCCGCATAGCATCACTTGCCATCTCAAATAAATCAGTTTTTAAATCACTTTCTTTAATGGCTGAAAGTCCCGGAGGATCAAGTGAGTTCTGTTCATTTTGGGCTTTAACTGTTATATTAGAACCCAATATTAATAATACAAGGAGGAGAAGAGCGGATGAAGAATTTAAATTGAAATTATTAGATTTTCTATGCATGAGGTGAATCTTAGAATTGTTTATCTTATTTGACATTAAGACAGCATTAGTATCGTTGCATTAAATTATAACATTTAGGATGAATGCAAAAAGTGAAATAACGTTAATTCCGTCAAAAATTAGATTTATAAAATTTTAAAAAATGATAGTAGAAATCTGCGCCAATTCGTTTGAAAGTGCTTTAGCCGCACAAGAGGGTGGAGCCCGTAGAATAGAATTATGTAGCGAACTTTCAGTTGGCGGGTTAACCCCATCTTACGGATTACTCAAAAAAGTACTGAATGAATTAACAATTCCCGTTCACGTATTGATAAGACCCAGAAGTGGTGATTTTTCATATACTCCAGCCGAAATGGATATTATGCTGGCCGATATTGCTTTGTGTAAAGAACTGGGATGTGATGGCGTAGTAAGTGGGGTTCTTAATACAGATAATACAATTGATATGGAAGCTATTAAATTATTGATTAAGGAAGCTTCGACACTACAATTCACTTTTCACCGGGCTTTTGATTGGGTTATGAATCCATTAAAAGCTCTAGATCAATTAAAAGAATTAAAAGTTCATCGTCTTCTTACATCGGGGCAAAAAAATAGCGCAGTGGAAGGCATAGAATTGCTAAAAGAATTGAAAACACGAAGTGAAGATATTTTAGAAATAATGCCTGGTGGTGGAATCAATTATACAAATGCAAGTCTCTTTAAGAGTAATGGTTTTTCTGCCATCCATCTTTCTGCTACCACAAAACATCAAACACTAAGTAATAAGCTATTAGTTTCAATGCATAATTCTGCCTTGTTTGAAGAAGGTATTGTACCTCAAACAGATTCGGAGATGGTAAGGAATGTTGTTGATTTGGTTAAAAAATAATTCTTCTTAAGATAATTCTTATAATCGCTTTACTCTTCTCGAATACATTTAATTTAACAATGCAAAATACTGTTATAGGGGTATTTATGTAATTAAATAGGGGAAAAGACCCCGTGGTTGTATACTTACTTTTAGAGTTAATTCATTTAATTTTAAATTCATTATTAGGTATATGCCTTATGAACTTAAACTTCCCATCCTTATATAAAAAGCTTGATTATAATGATGCTATTACCAGCGCAATAGATGGAATATCCAAAATATGCGAGGGGCAAGGAAATCTTATGATAAGTATTTTTGATATAAATAAGTATCAATTTCGTTATTGCAACGATTCCTTTAAAAATGTGCTGGGATATACGGATACTGAAATACTAAAAATAGGTTGGAAATTTTGGTTTCAAAACATTCATCCCTCTGAAATGAAGGAGATAAGAAAAAGGATAAATAATTTTATTAATACCACTGAAAATAAAGTTTATTCACAATCTGACTTTTTTTCTTATCACATCAAAACCGCTTTAGGAGAATGGAAATTGCTTCATCATCGCTTATTTTCCTTTAGTTATAAAAAGGAACTTTTTGTTTTAAGCTACCTTCAGGATATTTCTCAAATTGAACAGATAGATAACCTATTAGGAATAGATTCTAAGGATGCCGCAGACTTTAAGGAGATTGATATTTCCTCTAGGGAAAAAGAGGTTTTGAGACTTGTAGCCGATGGCTTTTCATCTAAAGAAATAAGTGATCAACTTTTTATAAGTAGTCATACTGTTACTTCCCATAGAAAAAATCTAATAGAAAAATTTAAAGTCAGCAACACTGCACAACTCATCAAAGAGGCATCAAAAATGATAAGCTTATAAGTTTGATTTTATAAAAATCACTAAAAATAGGGATTGTAAAAGCCCTACCTCCAACTTAATTTTATTGAGACATTGAGAATTTTTAGATACGCTCTAAACTCTTAAAATCTTCAGTAGACTACTAAATGCTTTCTAACCTCACAATTATTTGTTTTGATGGAAACTCAAAAAATTAAAAGCACCTTAAATAGGCTGGTTGGTCATTTAAAAATTGATTCTCAAACAGATGAGGAAAATTTTTATAGGTTACAGCAATCCCTTGCTAAATCCACATTAGAAAACAGTGATGATGAGTTAACTGCTCGTAAAACACCTTTTGAAGAATCTGATTTATTTTTTGATGATAAGATTTCTAAAGTTCGGGTTAAGTCAATTGATTCTATCACAAAAAAACTATCAAATACAGAAACGGAAGAGGTTCAATTTAAGGTTTTTAGAAGAGAGGTTCCAGTACGGGAGAATCTGGTTTATAATTCTGTTACAGATTGGGCAATAGGTGGTAAAGTGGACCATTCTTTAGGACCTTTTATAAGTAAAGATGGACGTCAATTTTGGTATGATTTTTTTCCTATAGAAAAACTAATTGCCCTATACATTAATGGAGAAACACTGCCTGCATTGTTATTCAAAGTAAAACAGAGCAGAATAATTGTAGCGCCAAGACGACCACCAATTGCTGATCTTTCTAAAACCTATAAGCTGGTAAAAGGCAGTATATGGATAAATTCTAAATTTTTAGCTCCTAACTCACCTGCAAACACTTATGTGGGCCTCACAATTGATAGTGGGGAGATCGTTCTGGCAAATAAACCACAAACTGTTAATGATAAACTTACAGTTAGTAGTAACACAATTATAGAGGTTGCTTTAAAATTGAATCAACCCGAAGCACAAGTCAATGAAGAGAGTAATTACGGAAAAGATGCCAGACAGCTAAAATTAAAATTACCTGAAAATTTAAAATTCAAATTTTCAGGCAGTGGTCGAAGTATTGAAGAAGTTGGGGAAGCAGGATGGGAACTTTACGGTCAAGAATTAAAATTTGAGTGGAATGTAAATGCACAATCTAAATATGATGCACAGATAAAGCGAATAATTTTTCCTTTTAATGCTTCTTCACAAGAAATTGAAATTAAAAAGAACGCTTCAGAATTTAACTTCTTTAGTAATAGAGCAAATATTTCCAGAAGCGGGTGGGCATTACCAGTCGCTACTATAGATATTGCGCAGCCCTTAGCTGCCGCAGGTATTGGAGGTGTGATGGTTCAAGGCAAAGAAGGCCTATTGAATAAATGGAAGGCCTTACAAGGAGGTTCGTTTAGTTTAAATGCACCTATCATTTTGGCTAATCCAGGACAAATTTTAATAACTGATAATGCTATAAATAATGCACACGCATCACAATCTTTAAAGCTTTGGAATGATAACTTAAATGCCCTTGGAACTAAAGTCAACCTGAGTCTTGCTAACACCACAACTTTTTTCTATGTCAGTAATGGTATGGGAA
>CAXBEL010000059.1:0-19740 GCA_963974735.1 uncultured Flavobacteriaceae bacterium
CAGTTCCACTTCAGTTGATTTTGCCCTTTTAAAAGATGGTAAACTAATAGAATTGCATAAGGATGAAGAAGACAATGAGTTTAGCGTAGGCGATATTTTTATTGCTAAAATACGAAAGACCGTTTCAGGCCTCAATGCCGCATTTGTTAATGTAGGCTACGAGAAAGATGCTTTTTTGCATTATCATGACCTGGGACCACAACTTCCCACCCTTTTAAAATTCGTAAAACGTGTAAGCACAGGTAAACTAAAGGATTACTCCTTAAAAAACTTTCCTTCAGAAAAAGATATTGACAAAAACGGCAAGATTACCGATGCTATCAAATCTAACCAATCTATTCTCGTTCAAATTGTAAAAGAACCCATATCTACAAAAGGGCCCAGGATAAGCAGTGAGCTTTCCATCGCCGGGAGATATGTTGTTCTCGTTCCTTTCTCTGACAGAATCTCAATCTCACAAAAGATTGAATCTAAAGAAGAAAAGGCAAGACTAAAACGATTAGTAGAGAGTATACGTCCCAAAGGTTTTGGGGTAATTGTACGCACAGTAGCAGAAGGAAAAAAAGTAGCAGAGCTAGATAAAGATCTACAAAACTTGGTCGACCGTTGGAACGCCATGTGTAAAAAGCTACACAATGCACATCTACCCAGTAAGGTATTAGGTGAAATGAATAGAGCCTCTTCTATATTAAGAGACATATTTAATGATTCTTTTACCGGTATCTGCGTTGATGATGAGACATTGTACTATCAACTAAAGGAATATTTGCAAGAAATTGCACCTAATAAAGAAAATATCGTAAAGCTACATCAAAGCAACATCCCCAGTTTTGAAAAATTTGGGATCGAGCGTCAAATCAAAACTTCCTTTGGTAAAACTGTATCTATGAGCAAAGGAGCTTATCTGGTGATAGAACACACAGAAGCCCTGCATGTTATAGATGTAAACAGTGGTAATCGCTCTAATAAAGCAAGAAACCAAGAAGATACTGCCCTAGAAGTAAATATGATTGCTGCTACAGAAGTTGCCCGCCAATTGCGTTTACGCGATATGGGAGGTATAATTGTTATAGACTTTATCGACATGGGTAAAGCCGAAAATCGTAAAAAACTCTATAATCATCTTCGTGATGAAATGAGTGATGATCGAGCTAAACACAAAATATTACCGCCAAGTAAATTTGGCTTAATTCAAATTACACGGCAACGGGTCAGACCAGAAATGAACATAAAAACCCGTGAGAAAGATCCTAATGGTGACGGTGAAATCGAAGCCCCTATCGGTGTCGTTAACCGCATTCAGACAGATCTTATCAAAATGTTTAAGAAAGACTATAAAAAGATAACGTTACATACGCATCCATTTATAGCCGCCTTTTTAACAAAAGGCTTTCCATCTATACGTTCTAAATGGTTTTTAGAACACAAAAAATGGGTAAAAATCATGCCCAGAGATGCTTACACGTATCTTGAGTACCGCTTTACAGATAAAGACGGGAAAGAAATTAGATAAAACTGAAAAACCCCTATCAATAATTGATAGGGGTTTTTTTATGCCCTTTTTCAACTAAACAAAAAATATTAATCACTCAAGGGAAAGCACTTCCAAATCCACTAGATTCTTATTTTTGCATGATGCAGCAACCCATAAAAACTTATACTGTAGAAGAAGCAAGGCGCAAACTAGAACATTATTGTGCTTATCAAGATCGCTGTCATAAAGAAGTACGGGAAAAATTAAAGGATATGAGAATGATCCCAGATGCTATTGATCAGATCATATACAAACTACTACAGGAAAAATATTTAGACGAAGAACGTTTTGCACGCAGTTTTGCAAGGGGTAAATTCCGAACTAAAAAATGGGGAAAAAGTAGAATTATACGTGAGCTAAAATTAAGGGAAATATCTAAATACAATATTGATCTCGCCCTTACTGAAATTGAAAATGAAGATTACCACAACACATTTGAGGAATTAGCCCTCAAAAGGTTGAACCAACTAACTTCTGAAAAAGACAAATACAAAAAGCGTAAAAAACTGGCAGATTACCTCCTTTATAGAGGTTGGCCGGGAGATTGGGTTTATGAAAAAGCTAAAGAATTAATTCCATAAAACTAGTCCTAAAATGTAATGCCATGTTGTTCGTGTGTTTTTTTAATAGCCCTATTATTTTTTTCATCAATCCACTCTTGTCCTTTTCTTCTGCGCATTAAATTATCGTAATAGCGCATAATAAACACATTGTAAAGAGCTTTAAAGAGATTTTTGGGCTTACTGGCCAAAGAACGTAAACTCATGCTAAAACCAGGTGTCAAATACTTCATATAATGCCAATATCCCTCTGGCATATAAAGGGTCTCCCCATGTTTTAAATGTGTAATATAGCCCTCAGCTTTTTTAAGAACAGGAAATTTCTTATAATCTGGATTGTCAAAATCAATATCTTCCCGAGTTATTAGAGAATGGGGCACCTTATATAAATTCTCAGTTTCTGAAGGAGGAAAAAGAATACATTGCTTTTCTCCATGAAAATGGAAATGCAAAATATTTGCCCAATCAATATCATGGTGCATAAATACTTTACTGTTCTCTCCCCCAAAGAAAACCATTGGGATTTGCTTTAAAAGTCTCAAGCCTATTTTAGGAAATTTAAAGTCTTCCTTTAGAGAAGGAACATCTTTCATTATATTGTAAAGAAAGATTCTATAATTGGTTGGCTCTCGTTTAAGCAAATCAATATACTCAGACATCTGCATTTTTGCATGTGCCTCATTAAAACCATCCTTATGAGTAACGGGGCGATCATCATATAAAGGCACTTCCCTATTACCGGCAATCTCTTTTATATAATCTAAATTCCATTTGTCATAAGCTGGCCAATCGTCTATTAACCTTTCTATTACCACGGGCTTTTGTGGCTTTAAATAGTTTTTTACAAAGTCTTCCTTTGTAATAGTCTTTACCCTATGTATTTCTTTAAGCTTCAAATAAAAGAACGTCTAATTAAACTCTATCTTCATTATGCCTTAGCTTTCGCTTTAGCTTCTTCATTACGTACAATTGTGTGACCGGGACGTGTCCATTTAGGCTTTTCCCCTAAAGGTTGATGCTTTGATTCATGAGCTTCAACCGTTTGTGGCTGCTCTTTTTTCTCAAAAGCCTTTTGAGGATTTAAACCTAGTAATTTAAACATTTCCATATCCTCACTTACATCTGGATTAGGAGTGGTCAAAAGTTTATCACCTGCAAATATAGAATTTGCGCCCGCAAAAAAGCACATCGCCTGACCTTCCCTACTCATTTGAGTACGCCCAGCACTTAGTCGTACTTGTGTTTCTGGCATTACAATTCGCGTAGTTGCTACCATCCTGACCATTTCCCAAATAGAAATAGGTTCAACATCTTCCATTGGTGTACCTTCAACGGCTACCAATGCATTAATAGGTACAGATTCGGGCTGTGGATCTAAAGTTGCCAGAGCAACAAGCATTCCTGCTCGATCTTCTAGCTTCTCCCCCATACCAATAATTCCACCACTACAAACAGTAACATTCGTTTTACGTACATTTCCTATTGTATCTAAACGGTCTTGAAAAGCACGGGTAGATATTACATCTTTATAATAATCTTCAGAAGTATCAAGGTTGTGGTTATAGGCATATAAACCAGCCTCAGCCAGGCGCTGTGCTTGATTTTCGGTTATCATTCCCAGCGTGCAGCAAACTTCCATATCGAGTTTATTAATGGTGCGTACCATCTCTAAAACTTGATCAAACTCCTCCCCATCCTTTACATTTCTCCATGCCGCTCCCATGCACACTCTGGAGCTTCCTGCCGCTTTTGCGCGTAAAGCCTGAGCCTTTACCTGCTGCACGCCCATTAGGTCATTGCCTTCAATATTTGTATGATAACGTGCCGCTTGTGGACAGTAGCCGCAATCTTCAGGACATCCGCCGGTTTTAATAGATAATAATGTAGAAACCTGTACCGTATTTGGGTCATGATTCTGACGATGTACCGTAGCTGCATCATAAAGCAATTCCATCAACGGTTTATTATATATATCGAGAATTTCTTCCCGTGTCCAGTTGTGTCTCATCTGTTTTCTTTATTTTTTCAATTGATCAGATGTAATGGTCCTTAAACTTAAATAATCTTTTAAAGTTTATATGACACATTTCATAGCAATGGTTGTAAGATTCAAAAATACTAAATATGTTGTTTATAACGCTGAGTGAACTAAGCTTTACTCAATAAAATGCTAACTGCATTACCACCAAATCCTACTGCATTAACTAAAATAGTATTTAAGGATTGTTCTTCTATTTTATGCGAAATAAAAGGAACTCCAATAAATTTTTGCATTTGAAGCATCATTACAGCTAGCTCTAAGCTTAACAATCCACTTGCCCCAAATGTGTGACCTATCTTCCACTTATTAGTTGTTAACAACGGAATATCATCCCCGAAAGTTTTCTGTATAGCTTTATATTCGGTCATATCTCCTGCAATGGTTCCCGGAGCATGCATAACTATGGCATCTACTTCTGAAAACGGAATTTCCCCTAGTGCCATTTTCATCGATTTTTGAAAGCAATCTGCCTCCGCAGAAATTGACACTGCATGTTTGAGTCTTTCTGTGGCATAGCCCACACCACTTATATAAGCCAAAGCATTCTCCTTCTGCCCCAACTCTATACAAATTGAACTCGCCCCTTCACCTAATACCATAGTATTTATATGCTTATTTAAATCTAGTGCACGACAAGGATAATCTATAGGATCTGACGGCGCATAAATTTTCATTGCGTTAATTTGGGCAATTGTAAATGGTGTTAATGCTGCTTCGCTACCACCCACAAGAAATTTATCACTCATCCCAGAACTAAGCCAGGCCACTCCATTTAATAGCGCGTGCAGTGCGGTAGAACAGGTTATGGAATGTGATATTTCCGGACCATTACTTTGTAAATCCTGAGCTACCCAAGAAGAAATATTTCCTAAAGTGCTGGATGGAGAAGCTAAAGTTGAACTTGTTCCATTTTTCTCAAATTCTGAATAATACTTTTCAAAAAGCTGAGTAGCTCCTCTTGAAGAACCTATATTTATTCCAAAATCCTCTTTCTGTTGCCATCCTGCTTGTTTAGTTGCTAATCGAGAGCAATAAATTGCATAAATGACGCTAGGGTCCAAATGTTGATAATTTCTATTTTCTTCCCGGATATTTTCAACTTCGTGCATAGTTGAATCGGACAAACCACCAACCCAAGCATCTAAGGCACTGCTATATTTTAAAGCGGAAGCTTTTGATTTATAGGATTCCCATATCTGCTCGTAAGAATTTCCGAGTGCAGATATTGAAGCCAAACCGGTAATGGCAATCGTTTTTTGCAAAGGATTATTTTTAGCAAAGTTAAAACTTGACAAGTATTTGTCGTATTACACCGTAAATTTTTTCCATCTGCTGTTTGGTGATTACGTAGGGCGCCAAAAGGTATAGTGTTGCGCCCAAAGGACGTAAATAAACTCCCTTTTCCATACAAAAATTAAAAAGCTCATAACGCAGATCCCCATACCGTTCCATTGTAATATTGAGGTCCAGAGCATAAATAACTCCAAGTTGACGGGTGTTTTTAACTTTAGGATTATCTTTTATGGAAGCATCAAATTCCTGATGCCAACTCGCAATAGTTCTTATTTTCTCCTGAATTTCTTCCGAAGTTAATAAGTCTAAAGCTGCCAAAGCCGTAGCGCAGGAAATAGGATTAGCAGAATAAGTATGCGCATGAAAAAGTCCTTTACCTATGTCATTATCGTAAAATGCATCATAGATCTTCTGGGTGCATGAGGTAATCCCCATAGGTACCATTCCTGCTGTAAGCGCTTTTGAAAGACACATCACATCGGGTTTTTCTTCTAAATAATCTGAAGCAAAGTATTTTCCGGTTTTTCCAAAACCAGTCATTACTTCATCTGCAATTGTAATAATGTTGAGTTTATGACAAAGCTTAAGAATCTGTTCCAGTCCTTCTGGCTCATACATAAGCATTCCGCCAGCACCTTGTACTAATGGCTCATAGATAAATCCCGCAAGAGGTGTTTCTGAGTGATATTGTTTTATGCTTTCTAAAACAGAAACTATATTATTCTTATTTGGTATGGGAATACGTTTTACATCAATAAAAAATTCTTCAAATGGGCCATTATAAACAGATAAGCTTGATACGGACATTGCACCCAACGTGTCACCGTGAAAACCCTTTTCAAAAGCAAGTAAAGTTTTACGGGGATTATCTTGGTTATGATGATATTGCAAGGCCATTTTTATTCCTATCTCTGTAGAAGTAGAACCATTATCATTAAACATAACCTTCTGCTGATTGTCAGGGAGAATTTTAATCAACTCCTCAGATAATTTTATGGCTGGCTCATGTGTGAATCCGCTAAAAACCACTTGATCCAGTTGTTGCATTTGGATATGGGCCTTCTCAATTATATAATCATTGCAATGTCCATAAACCGCGGTGTACCAAGAAGAAATTGCATCTATGTATTCCTTGCCGTTATCATCCCATAAAACAGCCCCTTTTGCCTTTACAATGGGTAAAGATTCAGGATGTAATTTATGTTGGGTTAGCGGATGCCAAATGTGCTTTTTATCTCGCTCTATTAAATTCATTGAAGGTTTTCTTTAAATATGTCAGCATACTCCCTAACAACAGATTTATCAAAATAAGGTTCTTCATCTATTCTACCTATAATTGGAACACCACTCATTTTTGCTATAATAGATTCTGTAGACTTGTTTTCATCTCCGCTAAAAATGATTCCGTGAATGGTTTTGTTTTTTTGCTTCAGCATCTCTATAGTGAGCAATGTATGATTGATACTTCCCAAATAATGTCTGGAAACAACAATGACTTTATAATCTGTTTCGATCAAATCCAAAATTGTTTCTGTATCACTTATGGGAACAAGCAATCCACCAGCTCCTTCAATGACCAAATGCTTATCTGTTTCTGGTATTTTAATTTCAGCTGAAATAATATTAACTCCGTCAATTTCCGCTGAAGCATGAGGGCTCATAGGTGTTTTAAGCTCAAAAGAATTGGGATGGAACTTTGTCTTTGAATTGGATACTAGTTTTCGAACTTTATAAGTGTCAGAATTATCTAAATCCCCAGCTTGAATAGGCTTCCAGTAGTCGGCTTCCAAAGCCTCAGTAACTATTGCAGAAGCAATAGTTTTCCCCACTTCTGTAGAGATGCCCGTGATAAAAAAAATCTGTTTTTGCATAGCTAGGCAAATTTAGCCAATAGCCTAAGAACATCACTTATTTCTTGCTGCGTATTATAACTATGCAAACAAAAACGCAAGCGCTCACTTCCCCGGGGAACCGTAGGGGATAAAATGGGCTTCACATCATAGCCTTCTTCTTTTATTTTATGAGCTATGGTCTTCACCTTAGTATTTCCCTCTATTACAATAGATTTAATCGCAGAAAAACTATCTATGAGATTTGTGGTCAAACGGTTGTTTATTAAAGTATGAAAGGAAGTAATGTTTTTAACAAGCTTGTTTCTTTCTTTAGCTCTCAACACCTCTTCATGAGCTATTATTATTGAAGCTATGCCGTGCGGCGGCAGCGCAGTTGTGTAAATTAAGCTACGGGCATAGTTTACAAGATAATTCTTGAGATCTTCACCGCCTAAAATCGATGCACCATGACAACCCAAAGCTTTACCAAAGGTTACCAATCTTGCAAAAACTCTCTTCTGTAAATCATTTTCATATACCAACCCCTTACCATCCTTGCCTAAAATTCCTACTGCATGAGCTTCATCAACAATTAAATGAGCTCTAAACTGTTCACAAATTTCTGTAATTCTCACGAGATCTGGAGAATCTCCATCCATGGAAAATACAGATTCGGTTACCACATAAATCTCCCCAGAACCAGCATGGCGTTCTAGCAAGGCCTTTAAGTTTACGGTATCGTTATGAGAAAATTTATATCCTTTTGCCAAGCTTATTTTAATACCGTCCCTGATAGAAGCGTGAATAAATTCATCATACAAAATAATATCTCCACGTTGCGGGATACAGCTAAAAAAGCCTATGTTAGCATCATAACCCGAGTTAAAAATCAAAGCTGCCTCTGCGTCATAATGAGAAGATAACGTTTCTTCGGCCAATTTATATAGCTTATGATTACCGCTTAGAAGTCTCGATCCAGTTGACCCATTTTGTAATATATTCTGATTGATCAATAACTCGTGAGTAAGCTGGGCTAACTCTGTGTTTTTTGCATAGCCTAAGTAATCATTTGATGAAAAGTCAATAAGCGGCAACTGCACTGTAAGCGACCTCAATGCGTTCTCCTTTAAGCGTTCGTTTATTTTTGACTGAAGATTTTTAGGTAGCATTTTGTAAATATATTATTTTGCAAAATGTAACGTTGAATAATTGTTACGTGTATCCCTAACTTTCTCATTTGTTCCAATAAATTATAAATACCATTTAAAGATTTATTATATAAAATGTTAGGACATTACTCATTAATATTTATACTTAACTTTGCAGACTTAAAAATAATTTATTGAAACAATATCCTACTCATAACGACATTGAAAAATGTGAAGACGAACCTATTCATTTAATTCCCCGAATTCAGTCGTACGGTTATCTTTTTATTTTAAGCGATGAGGACCTAATACTGCAATACAGTGAAAACGCTAAAGATTTAGTTGATACTAAAAATAATGATTTATCAAATCGTCATATTCAAGATATACTAGGCGCTGATTTTAAATCATACTTTAGAAGTTGGAAAGAAGAAAGAATTGATAAAGAATCATTTGTATTTAATTTAAAGGAGAAAACATTCTGTTGTATCCCATCTTCTCAAGAATCTTATGTTTCACTAGATATAGAACCCATTGAAACAGCATGGGATGCAGGTGCGTTTCAACAACATATGTTGCGGCTTTACACTAAGATTTCTTCAAGTAAAGATTTAAAATCCCTAACAGATAAAGCAGCTGTTCTAATTCAAGAACTTACAGGTTATGACAGGGTAATGATCTACCGCTTTGATGAAAAGTGGAATGGCCAAGTCTTATCTGAATCAAAAAAAAGCCATGTTTCTGAAAGTTGGCTGGGATTGCATTATCCTGCCAGCGATATTCCCAAGCAGGCGAGAGAACTGTTTATTAAACAGGGTGTGCGTATTCTGGAAAATATTAAAGATGACAACAGCCGTATAGTTCCAGAACTAAATCCTAAAACAAATTCACTAGCAGACATAGGCAAATCTCATCTTAGAGGGGCCTCTAAATTTCATTTAGAGTATCTTACTAATATGGGTGTAGAAGGCACGTTGACCTGCGCCATAAAACATAATGATGACCTTTGGGGACTTATTGCCTGCCATCATTATGCACCAAAATTCATCGATAATCGCAAGCGCCAAAGCCTTCAGTTCTTATCTGAGATGATCTCAAGTCAAATTTCAAAAAGGCAAACAGAACTATATCTAGAAAACCTTAGCAAAACCTCAATTATTAGATCTAAACTTATCCAAAACCTTGAAAAGGATTGGGATGTGATTGCGGGTTTAACAGCCTATCCTATTAAGGCTTCCGATTTAATTGAGTGTTGCGGTTTTACTATAATCCACGAAGATGAATTGTTCAGTATAGGCCATACACCCACAGAAAAAAACATTAAATATTTAATTGAATCACTGCACACAAATAAATCATTTTCTAAAGACATATTCTACACCATTTGCATTCATAAATATTCCATTTGGGATAATAAAACGGCTCAGGAATTTTCTGGAATTCTCGCTTGTAAACTTTCTCAACAACAAAACGAAGTGTTGATCTGGTGGCGACCAGAACGCCTGCAGGAAATTCACTGGGGAGGTAACCCTAATAATAAACAACAAGATAAAGACCAGCGTTTAAACCCGCGCAAATCCTTTGAAAAGTTTAGTGAACAGGTCCATTCAACTTCAAATCCTTGGAAGGATTTTGAAATTTCTAGTGCAAAACGATTAACCTCTGATATAAAAAATATCATTGTTACAAAATTTGGAGAAATATCCATGCTAAATAAGCGCCTTAATGAACTGAATAAGGAACTTGAAAATTTTAGCTACAGTGTAAGTCACGATTTAAGAGGTCCCCTACGCGGTATTGATGGTTTTGCGCAGATTTTATTAGAAGATTATAAAGATGTAATGGACGACAGCGGCATCGAATCGCTTCAAATAATCATCAACGCCGCTGATCGCATGAACCAACTTATGGATGATATCTTGAGTTATAGCGGGCTTAGCAAGGTGCGGCCCAAATTTAAGTGGCTCGATGCTAAGGCAATCTGTAAACAAATTATTGTTGACAACAATCTTAAAAAAGAATATCCCAATACTACAATCAACATAGCCGCTGACCTTCCAGAAATTTTTGGTGATCAAGCGATGATGTATCAACTTTTTGCAAATCTAATTCTTAATGCTTGTAAATATTCCGTTATTAAAAAGAAGCCTATTGTAACAATAGATTGGTATATTTCGGGAGAGAACAATGTTTATCAAATAAAAGATAATGGTATTGGTTTTGACAGTGCCCACACCTCAAAGATTTTTGATATTTTCACGCGTATTGTAAAAGAAGAATATAAAGGCACGGGCGTAGGACTTGCCATTGCACAGCGCGTAGTTCTCAAACATAATGGTGATATATGGGCTGAAGCCAAGGAAGGTGAGGGCGCAACTTTTAGTTTTTATGTGTCAACCCCAATAGAAGATTAAGTTATGGTAGCAGAAAAGATTAAGACAATTGTATATATTGATGATCATGAGCAAGATATTAAACTGCTACAACGTGTTATTGAACGGGAGTTAAAAAATATTAACCTCATAACCTATAATGATTCAGAAACGGCTATTGAACAAATAATGGATGGAACGTTATCTCAATACAATCCCTCTTTACTATTTATTGATATAAAAATGCCCAAAATATCTGGTTTTGATATTCTTCAAACATTAAGACAGGATAAAAACTATCAAACTGTACCAAAAATCGTATTGAGCAGTTCGGCACAAAAGTCTGATATTAAACAAGCTTTTGACCTTTCTTGTAATAGCTATATAGCTAAACCTACAAGCTTCCCAAAATTTAAAGAAACCATTATATATGCGATAACCTACTGGTTATCCTATAACTTAAGATTAAATGATTGATAAAGATATACGCATTCTAATTGTAGAAGACTGTATGAACGATGCTGTTTTACTGCAAAGACAGTTGAAAAAGATTTTTTCTAATCCTGAAATTACAATTAGCAATTCGTTAGAAAATTTACTTTATACAGCTAAGACTTTTATTCCTGAACTTATTTTTTCAGATTATAACCTGGGAACTTTTACAGGAATAGAAGTTATGAAAGAAATTAGACAGGTATTTCCGGAAATTCCTATAATTCTTGTTACAGGTGCTTTAGGAGAAGAAGAGTATCTTAATAACATGATATTACAGTCTGCATCAGGTTTTTTCCTCAAAAAGAACATGAATGAACTGTCTTCCCGTATGCTACCCCACATCGAGAATATTTTGGACGATAGATCTTATGAATTAGAGAATCTACGTAAACAGCGGGAACGAGTTCAAAAACTTGAGCGTTTGCACGCCACGTTAAAGGAAGCTGCTAATTTAGACCCTGAGCAAACTGACCCAAAGATGCTTGATTATTACAAACAGATCATTCAAGACATGAATGATGATCTAGATACTATTTTGCACTAAATGGATTTATTACCTCATCTTAGACAAGCTACTCAAAAACTTCATCAGTCAACGGAAGAGTATAGCAACGCTTCAAAAATTATTGATCATTCCATTAGCGAGGAAGAATATAAGGCTTTACTAAAAAAAAACTATATCGCCTATAAATTAGTAGAATGTGCTATTAAAAATGAAAGACCGCATCCCCTCTTAGACAAGCTTAAGCATAATCCAGAAATTTCCACTTGGATTGCACAAGACTTAAATGGTAAGCTACCTCAACTCGAATCTTATTTTATTCAATTTGATAATGCTTTAGAAGCCATAGGCGGCACTTATGTTATTACTGGCTCACTCTTAGGTGGTGCCTTACTAGGTAAACACTTGATAGATTGTCCAAATATTTCGACTATAGAACACAATTTTTATAGTACGAAAGATAGAAGCAGGATAGGCCGATGGCAATTGTTTAAAAAAGAAGTTTCTTCATATTCATTCACTTCAGCAGAGCAAGAAGTGATTACAAAAGGTGCAAATAAATCCTTCAGACTTTTTCTAGATGTTTTTAAAAAGGAAAAGTTTTTAATGTAAGATTTAGTTATAGTAAAATTCTTAAACCCTTTGTTGTACTAAAGGGATAAACTTTTCTCACCTTAAAAACTTTTTTAATTCATTAAAAGGAGGTAAAAAATTATTGTTTTTCAATAATTATTTTATATTTGTTATCGTAAAACGATAATATTTAAATTATGAAAACAAAACAAGTATTACTTATCCTCGCTGTTTCAGCTCTATTTATTTTAGGCACTATGGCCTATTTTGCAGACAAAATAAGCATAGGTGTAACTTATTATTAAGATATGAATTTAAACAAACTTTTTAAGCTGCTTATTGATCTGGCCTTTTACCTGATGATTCCGATTTTAATCTTTTTTCCGGGAACTATTTTATATATCCTTATTTTCCCGGAACAGACTGTGATCAATGTGAATATACCTTTCACAGAAAACGGTTTTGGGATTAAAGCATTAATTTTTACAATTGTATTTTTTGGGCTTTTTGTGCTGTTTTTTTTAGGGTTTTACCAGTTACGGAAATTTTCCGGACAACTTTTAAAACAAAAACTATTTTCTAAAGAAGTTATCAAAAGTACCCAAAAAGCGGGTCAATTTTTTATCGCTTGTGGATTAGGTTCGCTTATTTTTATAGCAATTATCTCAATACTTACAAATGAAGGAAGAATAAGCATCACCTTTGGCTCTTCAAATTTCAGTTTACTTCTATTCTTGCTAATTGTAGGCGTACTGTTTATACTACTCAGCGACGCCTTCAAAAAAGCTTTATTATTAAAAGAAGAAAATGATTTAACTGTTTAGCATGCCTATAATTATCAACTTAGATCAGGTGCTGGCAGATCGAAATATGAAAAGTAAAGAACTGGCTGAAATCATAGACATTACAGAAGCCAATCTTTCCATCTTAAAATCGGGTAAAGCAAAGGCTGTTCGCTTTTCAACACTTGAAGCTATTTGTCACGCCTTGAATTGTCAACCAGGTGATATTTTAGAATATGCTAAAGAATAAGAAATAAAACATTTTTGTTTCTAAGCTCGATTCTACTTCCTAAATTTAAAATATATAGACCTATTCCTATTTTGGGTATAGGTCAGTTGTTTTTAATGACCAATATGTAGCCTTGTGAAAATAGAAAAAAACCCTATTGAGAGTTTTATAAACCGCTCCACATCTGGAAGTATAATTCTGATAGTAGCCACTGCAATTGCTCTTATTTGGGCAAATTCCCCTTGGCATGAAAGTTACACTTCTTTATGGTCTGAAGATTTTGCAATAGGATTTAACAATACAGATTTCATCATTGTTTTACCTCTTTATCTATGGGTCAATAATGGCTTAATGACCATATTTTTCTTTTCAATAGGTCTCGAAATTAAAAGAGAGATTCTGGATGGAGAACTTACCACAATGCGAAAGGCTTCAATGCCGCTTTTTGCTGCCTTGGGAGGTATGATTATACCTATAGGAATTTTTCTATTATTAAACAATCAAGATAGAGGTTCTAGCGGTTGGGGAATCCCTATGGCTACAGACATTGCGTTTACTTTAGGGATTTTAAGG
Organism: uncultured Flavobacteriaceae bacterium; assembly: GCA_963974735.1. Taxonomy (GTDB): domain Bacteria; phylum Bacteroidota; class Bacteroidia; order Flavobacteriales; family Flavobacteriaceae; genus Leeuwenhoekiella. The sequence continues at coordinate 13,935 of CAXBEL010000059.1, forward strand.
CTGCTGGGAAAAAGGGTCCCATTAAGCTTAAAAGTATTTTTAACAGCTTTTGCTGTAATAGATGATATGGGAGCCATTCTGGTAATCGGGATTTTTTATAGTCACGAAATCCAATTTAATTACTTGCTCATTGCCTTGGCCATTTTAATTTTTCTAGCCTTTCTCAATTACAAAAATTTTCATTCAAAATACATTTTACTTATTTGTAGCGTAGCTGTTTGGATTTTGTTTCTAGTTTCAGGCATTCATCCTACAATTTCTGGTGTTCTCCTTGCTCTTATAATACCCTCTGTAAGAAGTGTAAATCTTCAAAATTTCTTTTCAGAGATTACACAATCTTTAAAAGTAGTCAAGAAAACAAAAAAAGAAAAAGCTATACTCTCTGAAGAACAACAGGATGCCGTAGACCACATAGACTTGGTCACAGATCGGGTACAATCGCCTATGCAACAACTTGAACGAGGTTTAAGTGGGTGGGTGGCAATTATAATTATGCCTGTTTTTGCTTTAGCTAATGCAGGTATACGAATCAACCTGGATTCGCTGGGTGAAGTACATATTATCTCACAAATAGCCATTGCTATGGTAGCTGGTAAAATTATAGGTATTACTTCTTTTAGCTATCTCGCACATAGACTCAATCTGGCACAACTTCCTAAAGGTATTTCCTTTAAAAATATAATAGGAATTGGATTTTTGGGTGGGATGGGCTTTACTATGTCTCTTTTTATTGCAGAACTTGCTTTTAGGGATAATGATTTACTCACCTCTTCAAAAATAGGAATTCTATTAGGTTCGCTTGTGGCCGGGATTATAGGCTATTTAATATTGCATTTTCAACTTAGTAAAAGCGACAAGGATTAAACTTCCTTTCTTTAATACTATTTCCTTTAAAAATACTTTGTTTAATTTTAATAGCTCAGAACTACTATAAGTGGAAATTCAGGATTTTATATTACGCATAGGATGTGCTATTGCAGCTGGTTTTGCTATAGGAATTGAGCGTGAATACAAGCAAAAACATGCAGGTCTTAAAACAAATACTTTAGTTGCTCTTGGTGCTTCTATATTTGTGCTTATCTCATTAAATTATTTAGATAAGGATTATACAGATATTACACGGGTTTTGGGGCAGGTTGTCACTGGTATAGGGTTTTTAGGAGCTGGAACTATTATACAATATGGAAAAAACATTAAAGGCCTCACAACAGCAGCAACCATATGGTGCAGCGCAGCCGCAGGATGCCTTTCTGCCGTGGGGTGGTTTTGGGAACTTTTAATTGTTGTAATAGCTGTAGTGATAATAAATATCATTTTCAGCTTTATCGAATCCTCTTGGATTGAAAATTCAGAAAATGACTCATAAAATATAAACTACATAATTATATGCACATACCTCTTTTTCAAAAATCAGCAGTTTTAATCACTGTAATTTTTCTTGGTTTTTTAGGTAATTCCCAAACCAATTCCTATAGTATTTCTTTTGAAAATGCTGTACATCATGAAGCGCTTGTTAAAGCCACTTTTCCTTCAATTAAGACCAAAACAGTTACCCTACAAATGAGCCGCACGTCACCAGGCCGTTATGCGCTTCATGAGTTTGCAAAAAATGTATATGATTTTAAGGCAACAGACGGTAAGGGAAATAACTTAGAGGTAACCCGCCCAGATCCCTATTCATGGGAAATATCTGGTCACGACGGTACTGTTAATATTGAATATAAAATTTTTGCTAATAGAGCAGACGGTACTTATTCACAAGTAGATGAATCGCATGCGCATCTAAATATACCGGCCACATTTATGTATGTTGAAGATTTAAAACATCGCTCTCTGGAGGTTGATTTTAAAGTGCGTGAAGATCTAAATTGGAAAGTGGCAACTCAACTGAAGCATTTAGAAAACAATAAATTTTATGCTCCAGATCAATATTATTTTATGGACAGTCCCACTGAACTCAGTGATTTTGATCTAAGAGAGTTTAATCTAGATGGAAAAAATATACGCTTTACGTTACATCATACAGGAAGTAAAGAAGATTTTGATACTTATTTTGATAAAGTGAAGCGTATTGTTGAGCAGGAAAAAGCAGTTTATGGTGAATTACCGCACTACGATTATGGTATCTATACATTTATTGCATGTTATTTGCCTCATGTTTCTGGTGATGGGATGGAGCACCGTAACAGTACTATTCTTACAGATCAAGAAGGTCTGGCAGAAGGTGGAATGGAAGGAAATATAGGAACAGTTTCTCATGAATATTTCCATTCGTGGAATGTGGAGCGCATACGACCAGACGATCTGGAACCTTTTGATTTTGAAAAAACAAACATGAGCGAGGCGCTTTGGTTTGCAGAGGGATTTACCAGTTATTATACAAATCTCATTCTTTGTCGTGCTCAAATTATTACGCCCGAAGAATATATTAAAGATTTGGCAGGGACATTTAATTATGTTTGGAACTCACCGGCTCGGGAATATTTTAACCCTATAGAAATGAGTTATCAGGCTCCATTTGTGGATGCTGCGACCTCTGTAGACCCTGTAAATAGAGAGAATACTTTTATTTCCTACTATTCTTACGGAAGCGTTCTTGGACTTGCACTAGATCTTTCTCTTCGAGAAAAAGGACTTAATCTGGATGATTTTATGAAGCTGGTATGGCAAACTTATGGAAAGACTGAAGTTGCTTACACGGTATCAGATCTTAAAAATACACTTTCTAATTATGCAGGAAAGGAGTTCGCTACAAACTTCTTTGACAATTATATTTATAAAAGTAAAATGCCAGATTATTCATCCTTACTTGATCAAGCTGGAGTTTTATTAGAACAACCTGATTTAAATAAACCATATTTAGGAGCATCTCTTGAAAGTGTATTAAATGGTTTGATTATCACAAGAAATACTTCCAAAGACAGTCCGGCTTACAATGCGGGATTAGATAAAGGTGACGTTCTTATGTCTATGAATAATTCTGATCTTCATACACTTGATGATTTGAGCTTAATGCAGGATTCCCTTAAACAAGGAGATACGGTTACAGTAAAATATTTAAGATTTGGAGAAGAGAAATCTACCGAAATCATATTAGGAGCAAATCCGGCTTACAGCTTCTCTATTGGTGAAAAACTCAACAAAAATCAAAAAGAGATTTTTACAGATTGGTTAAAAATAAATTAAATGAAAATAGAATATGTGCAAGCTTCAACCCACATTGAGCTAGAACAAATTTTAAAGCTTCAAAAAGATAATCTGCCCGTAAACCTCTCTGAAAAGATTCAGAAAAAGGAAGGATTTTTAACCGTAGAGCATAATCTGGAAATTCTCGTAAAATTGAACGCTGATTTCCCGCATACTATAGCAAAATCTAATAATAGTGTTGTGGGATATGCCTTAAGTATGGACCCAAAATTCAAAAATGAGATTCCGATATTAGAGCCATTATTTGAAAAAGCTAAAGCAATGAGTTATGACGAAAAGCGCTATATCGTAATGGGTCAAATCTGTATTGCTAAACCCTTTCGTAATCAAGGTATATTTCGTGGGCTCTATAAAAAGATGAAAGAATTTACATCAGACAGATACGATCATATTATCACCGAAGTTAATGCTCGAAATGAAAGATCTTTAAATGCTCATCTAGCTGTGGGATTTGAAATAATAAAAGTTTATAATCATTATGAACAAACCTGGAATGTAATTGCTCTAAAAACAGACAACCTCTAAAATAAATTTAGAGGTTGCTTTATAATTAAAATCTGATTTGATTTTTATCCTTTAATAAATTTAAACTGCTTCTTCGTATCCGTCACAACAAAATAAAGCCCCTTTGATAGACTTGAGACATTTATAGAATTTATGGTCTGAAGATTATTTATTGACCTAACATTCCTGCCAGATATATCATAAATATTTAGTGATTGAGCGTTTAATCTGGATTTATCTAGAAACAATTCATTTACCACGGGATTGGGATAAGCGACAATTCCGTTTGCATTTAAATCGTCGATACTTGCAGTTGCGGCATTAACCGTTACAGGTATTGCTATTTGGTCTATAAACTGGAAACTATCTCTAAAAATTGCTACTACAAGCCTATAGGACTCTCCATCTTCTAAATCCTCAGAAGGGATAGTATTAGGATCAATTGTTATGGTTAATGTTCCCGAAACTGGATCAGAAGTTGTAGCCATAGCAGGATTTATATAGGATTCAGCACCATCCACTCCGTAATTAGGAGTTGGACCTTGCTTTTCCAAAGCAAATTTAACCTGTCCGTCTTCTGTTAAGGTATATTCAAATTCAGCTGTAAGTTCTTGTCCAGTTGTCAATTCTTCTGGTAAGTCTGAAGTAAGACTAATGGAATTAAGCACACCAGAAGCTCCTGTAATTTCTACAAGGTTATTTGTGTTGTTATATCCAAAATCATTCCCTCCATCTGCAGGAGTAAACTTTCCTGCCCAAGTGTAGGACTGACCAATTACTGCACCTCCTCCTATACTATAAGTAAAGCTCACTTCAGTAGGAGTATCTGTAGCTGTAAGGTCTTGAATTTGATTGTAAGATACCTGACCATTATAGGTAGGTGATCCATCTTCATTTGCAGGTGTAAGTTGCCATTCAATTGTTACATCAACAGAAGATGTATAATTAAATGTAAATGTAAGATCTGTAGCTCCTTGCTCAACAGTTGCATCATAGACCAAATCTGTTAAAGCTCCAGATTGAGCATAGCACAAATTGCCTATGCTTATAAATAAACAAGCAATTAAATAAAGTAGTTTTTGTTTCATAATAAATTAATTTAGTTAACTATCAAAATACGCAATCGATTTCGATACTAATATAAGTCATTATAATTCAATTCTTTAATACTATTTATTCAATTTTATATCTTTTATTGTTAATTATTACTTGTATTCTCTATGGGGGAATAAAAAAACCTCTAAATTAATTTAGAGGTTCCTTTTGCTAATCAAACTCAATTATTGGCTTAGTTCAGACAATTACAACTTATCTTATTCAATTGGTTTGCATCTCAATCGTTTGAGAGATACTAAATTATTTAAATAGCCAATTAAAGAGTAATTGTAAAATGACATTTTGTTGTATTATTTTATAATTTAAAAGGGCTCCCAAAATTGGGAGCCCTTTTAAAAAATGCGAAATTAAAGCTAGGTTAATCAGCTAAAATAATCACTTTATTGTCTTTCATTTCTAATGTTCCAGACTGAATGGCAAGAAGCAATTCATTAGGTTCTTTACCTTGTTTGAATTTGCTTTTAAACGCTTCTTTAATATTTACATTCCCTTTAATCTTTACAGTACCTTTCTCTAATAAAGAAACAATAGGGGCATGATTGTCAAGCATCTGAAATTCTCCATCAGTACCTGGCACAGTAACCGAGGTTACATCTCCGCTAAATAATGTGGCTTCTGGACTTACTATTTCTAAGTGCATCGTTAAACTTGTTTAACTTATCTGACTAAAGTGCCAGAATTCTTTATATATTAAAATACTAAAATGACTGAAATAAATCAGTAGGCTTACTATGCTTCTGTTAGCATTTTCTCACCTGCTTCAATAGCTTCCTCTATAGTACCTTTTAAGTTAAAGGCTGCTTCTGGTAGATGATCTAACTCACCATCCATAATCATATTAAAACCTTTAATCGTTTCTTTAATATCAACTAACACTCCAGGTATACCGGTAAACTGCTCAGCCACGTGGAAAGGTTGTGATAAGAAACGTTGTACACGACGTGCACGGTTTACCGCTTGTTTATCTTCTTCAGATAAT
>CAXBEL010000060.1:0-19593 GCA_963974735.1 uncultured Flavobacteriaceae bacterium
CTGTTCATCCTTGACGTGACGGACGGACTTAACAACGAAGTGACAAACGTGAAGCTCGATATGGGCGACGTAACCCAGGAGGCTGGTACCTACGACTTCTCAAGCGTGGTGACAGACCCAATGTACCTGCAGTACTCCAGCGTGGTGCCGAGCACGGGAGGGACAAGAAGTGTGGATGTAGGCTTTGTGGCAAGCAGCGGGAACATACCGGACAACACAAACCTGGTGATCAAGTTTGCAAACGGGATACAGGATGCGGGTGACCAGGCAGGAAACATCGGTACGGTAGCAGGTGCCAACGAGGTGATCTTAGAGCACAACAACAACACGGCAGAAACATTGATAAACAGTATCGGCTCCGCCGTTACCGGATCAACAGGTGTTGCCGGGCTGGAGATGACCTATGAGCTGCAGGAGGCTGCAGGGTTTGACTTCGGTGCATATACAGCTCAGACCTACAATGGTACACTTAGGTATACTATCAGTTCTATATAATCACCTTAATTTATAGAAGAAAAGCTGCTGTTTTCAGCAGCTTTTTTTTGCTTAATCTTTAACATACATAAGATTAAGTATAAAGTTAAAAGTAACAGAAGGTTTTGAGTAAACGTAAAACCTATCTTGATCTCGTAAAAGGTTAAAAAACCCTTTTTTAATTACTATAAAAGCTAGAATATCCCTTATTGATTTTAGCTCTAATTCTAAAATTTAAAAATAAATAGGGTGGTTATATTATCATTTTTTCAAAAAAGTCAAACCGGAAATAAACCCTAAATAATTAAAGCAAAGTCCTCACAGAAAAAAGGGAAACTTCCTACTTTTCTTTAACAGCTTTATAATCCCATCCATCTACACTTAATGCCCATCTATCGAAAATTAAGAACCTCACGCCCATAACCTGAGTAAGTTTGTACTATCAAAACAAGATAACTAAAAAGCACTAAAATGAAATCCCCAATACTTTTTATCACAGTTCTATTATTTTCAATTTCTTCAGCTTATAGTGGTGTTCTAATAAGAAACGGTCTGTTACATAAATTTTCTGGTTCTGATGGAAGCCGTATGTATGGAGAAGTAATTCTAGTAAACACGTCATCCAATGAAGAGCGTATTTCATTTCACATTAATGAAGCTATGTTCTCGTGTGAGCAGCAAAGATATTTCACAAGTGATACAACACATAGCAGATCATCTTTAGCCTGGTTTGAAGGTAATCTTGCAGATCGCGTTTTGGCTCCAAAAGAGAAGTTCATATATAAGTTTTCAATAAACATCCCTCAAGATCAAACGTTACAAGGATCTTACTGGAGTATGCTAATGGTACAGGTAGAAAAACCATTTGCTCAATCACAGGTAGGAAATGCCTTGGCATTAAGCAACCAGGTACGTTATGCGGTCGCCCTGCTAACCGATGTAAATTCATCTAAAGAAAATCTTCAAATAGACTTTACTGATGTACAGGTTGAAACCCTTGAGAACAACCAAAAACAAATAGCAGTTAACCTACAGAATGAGGACAAGTATATAGAAGAAGTAAAACTTCTTTTAGAAGTCTATGATGCAGAAGGAAATAATGTATTAAAAAAGGAGACCGTAACAGGGTTTTTATTTCCTTCTTTCTGTAAAGATTTTACTATTGATATCTCTGAACTGCCTAAAGGAAATTATGAATGCTTGTTAGTTGCCGAGGCACGAGAAGAATATATAGGTACCAATATTAATCTAAATATAGATTAATACTGTACACCCTCCCCATCTCATTAAAATTCAAGTCATGAAAACCGTATTAAAATATATAATAGTATTCTTCCCGTTCTGCATAAGTTGTGCAAAGGATGCCCCTCTTAATATGGATGCGCTTGAGAATACTGAAGAATTAACCGAAATAAAATCCATATCTATAATTAAAGAGGATACGACCGATACAATAACATTTTTTAATAACACTGCTGCAGAAACAGCTGTACGTATTTCTCCAGCAAGTCCGGCTTATAGTATGATCCCTCCCACTAGCAATGCAAAACTAAACGTAAGCAGAAATAATGCTGTAAAAGAAAACCTAGCTGACTCTTCAAACCCAGGTGAGCAGAATAAATCAAAAAACAGCATATTATCTACTGAAGAAAATTATTTAAGCAATAAGGAAATATCCAAAGAAGAATTGAAAATTTTACGCCCTACCGTTACAAACACAAAGGCCATCATAAAATTCAATAAAAAATATCTTGAAAAAAATACAGTAACTGATATGGATCGGGCTAATTCTTCAAATAAAAAGGAATTACCAGTAGCTAAAAATTCCTTAATAGCAAAAAATGAAGCAACTACTAAAGTTAATGAGTCAAACAGCAATGATAAAATAACAACCAAATCTCTATATAAACCCAAAGTTGAAGAGGTGAATGTTAATGGAAAAAGTAGTACTAAAACACCAACACCAAACAAAGGCACTAATAAACCAAATACAGATAATGAAACCATCTCTGTAGATAAAGAAGATAAGGAGAATACTGTTGAGCCCTTATCTAAGCAGATACAAGTATATGATAGATCGCAATTAGGTTCATCTTCTGCAAGGATGGCTACTAAAAAACCAAATGTAGAAGATAACAAATCAATATTAAAAGCTACTAAAAAATCTTTCACGACTCTTAATAACAGTACTGAAGCGAAGATTAATAAGGATGTAAATAAAATCAGCCCCATAAAGGAAAAAACAAACACAAAAGAAACTGACCTAAAGAAAACCAGTTTAGTTTCTAAAAAAATAAATGAGGCAAACAAAACTTTAGTAGAAAAGCCTGCAAGAAAAGACAATCAGTTAAAAGTTGCCTTAGCTGAAGAAAAAGAAGCAGTTATCGATAAGGTGACATACATACAGTCTGGAGTTGCTGGTCAGATTAAATTACGGATTCTTAAAAAGCAGGATAGTTATACTCCTGGAGTAAAGCATACCTTTTTATTACAGGTAGAAAATGTAGGCGAACCTATTGAAAATCTTGATCTGGATATAGCTTTACCGGCAACTTGGGATCTTATCTCACAAAGTCCTCTAACAAGCCTAAAAACCAATGAGAGAAAATTAATCCTTATTACTTTTTACATACCAACTACTTATAAATCTGGCAGTGCTGATTTTAGTGCCACAGTAAAAGATAATTCCGGTAGGATGTTAGGATCGGATAAAATGGTATTAAACATTGAAGAAAACTTAAAACTGGAAGTTCATTATACCTATTTTCCCGAAAACATTGAGGCAGGAAATTTAATTGAAGCTACATATGAAATCAAGAATATAGGGAATACTGCTCAAGAAATAAGCCTTAACTCAAAAAATACAATTAAGGGAAAAAGAGCAATGACTATTCAACCTAATGAGATAAAAACTGTAAAGGTTACTCAGGGTACAGATAAAAGAGTTTATAGACTTAGTTATGCTTCTACAAACCTGGAGGTGAAAAGTGCAAAAACCGGAGACGTTTACAGAGCTTTTACCAATACACAGATTTTTCCATCTAAAATAGAAAAGCGGGATCCATTTATGAGGTTTCCTATTCAAGCCAGTTTGTTATATAATTCGTTCACAACTAAAAATGACCACTACTCTACCCTTTCAGCCGAATTAAGAGGGGATGGATATCTTGATATGGCAAAAAAGCATCACTTGAACTTTGTTTTTAGAGGACCAAAAAAAATAGATCTAAAACGTTTTGGTGTTGCAGATCAGTATAGTGTAATTTATAATTATGATGACAAGACAGTGGTATACCTGGGTGACCACGGGTATAGTTTTGACAGATTGGGATTTAATTCTACCTATGGTCTAGGTTTTAGAATTGATCAACGTGTAGACAAGTGGACCTTATCTGCTATGTACTCTAAGCCTAGAATATATACATTTAACAATGAGCCAGTCTATGGTGTAAAAGCTCAATACCATATTACAGATTCTCTTAATCTAGGTGTTTCTGTTACAAGATCAAAAGGTAATGCTAGAGATATATACTTTAGCATCCCCGGTAATGATAGAAAAGAAGGTCAGATAACGGTTTTCAATATGAATTATAGAGGCAACAATACTTATGTAAATGCAGAATCATCATTTAGTTCGTCATTAAACAAAGTTGACTTTGCAAACTTTATAAGCGGAGGAATTCAATTTAAAAACTTTAGCTACGCAGGAAATTTAACTATAGGTGGATCAGATTATTTAGGAGCAATGCGCAATAACCTGCAGTTTAGTAATGGCTTATCCTTTTATAAAAACAGATGGTCTTTGTCACTGGGACAAAACCTATCACGAATCAATACTAGCCTGGATCCTATATTTTATAGTGTTGAGCCCTATTATGAAAACTATTTTGCCAGTACAGGATATACCTTTAACCGTAACCACAACATTAGATTTAGGTTAGACAAGCGTATACGAGAAGACAAAATGGAGCCCAGTAGTTTCTTCTATAAGGAATATGGTTTTGAATACAACTATTCTTTTTCTTCTAACCGTTTCAACTTTACATTTAATGGGAGGATCGCACAGACTAAAAATATGTTTGCCCAGGAATTGGGGTACAGAAAAAACTATTTTAATACAATAAATGTCAATTATAGAATGTACAGATTCTTGACCCTTAGAGGATCTTTAAATCATAACTATACAACACGTTATGGATTAACAGGTAACTATAGCAACAATTATAGATACAATGTAGGTTTTAACGCGAGAATAAATAGAAATGTAAGGTTTACCGCAAATTACACAAGTGGTTTTAGCCCAGAAGATACTTATTTGCAAAGAGATTACATTACTGCATCTTTATCTGCAAGAGTGCGCAGAAGACATTTATTTGCGCTGCGCGGAAACTATTATCAAAATCCGGGCGTGGTTAACAACAAACAGTTTTTAGCCTATGGTAAATACACCTACAGCTTCGGTATACCTATTAAACGTATAATAGAACAAGGAGGTCTTCAAGGAAAATTTTATGCGACCGGAAACGGAATAAACTTTAAAGGAATAAGGATAATATCTGCAGGAACTACCCTTTCTGTCAAGTCAAACGGAGTTTTTGAAATAAATAATTTACCATTAGGTCGTAACTATGTGATAGTAGAGGAATCATCACTGCCCAAAGGAGTGGTTAGTACTGTAAAAATGCCAATTGAGATTAACATTGAAAAGGGGAATTTAACCGAGATAGATATTCCACTTACAAGAGCAGGTAAAATAAATGGACGTCTTGTATGGACGGGCAACAATCAGACAGGAAATCAAGATTTAAAAGCATATATAAAGTTATCGAGCGATGACTTTACATATTCCTTACAGTCAGAAAAAGATGGGACCTTCAAATTTCAAGATATAGTTCCCGGTACTTATGAACTCAGTATAATTCGTTTTAATACTACAGACGTTTATGATAAGGTCAAAAAGATAAAAGTAGAAGTTGAAGCTGCTAAAACTCAAGAAGCAACCTTAGAAGTGGGACCCAAAGAACGTAAAATACGATTCAACAACAAAAATTTTAAAGTAAGCAACTAGTTATGAAAGAATACATTATACCATTTTTACAAGTTATGATCGTTGCGACCTGCTTTATGGGATATGGTCAGGAAACAGATTTTACGCCCCAGACTATAAATGCAAATGACCCTAATACTTATGCAGGTAATGCATCTGTAACACCTATAGGTCTTACACAATCTGTTGTTGCACCTCCTGGAGATCAACGCATAAACAGTCCATCTATAAATTTACAGCCTATTCAGTTAGTAGATGTTGAGCCAGAAGCCGCTTTTGCTGGAAGCTCAAGTCTAAGTAACGTCGAAGCTGGTGAAGCAATAAGTGTAGGTGGTGGTAATATTGAGGATAGTGACTTATGGTTAAATTATACATTTAGGGCTGCGGCTTTTGAAAACGCGCAAATCTCGGTTTATTCGGTGGGGACTCCCTTACCGGCTGGTATGTCCATACAAGTTCAGATAATAAACAGTACAACCATGAATGGATACTATGGCAACAATGTTGCCAATCCAAATACAAATCCTGTAACTATCTCAAGTTCGCCTCAAAGTTTAGTTTATTCATTTTCCAGTAGTTATTCTGGTGATGGAATAGGTACGGGTTATCAATTAAAATACACCATAAATAATCCAGGGATGGAAGCCATTCCCGCAGATTATCAAATTATTTACGAAATTCAAACACAATAGTCATGAATAATAAAACGTATCATATAATCTTATTTCTATTCTTCTGTCAAATTTTAGCTGCACAAGACTTTGCAGGAACATTATTAGTAAATACACAACCTCTTGAGCAACCCAGTGATCAAATCATAAAAGAGGCTGGTGCAGACGATATCGCAGAAGGTTTTATATTACTTGACGCAGCCACTCTTTCCTATACTACGACAGAGCAAAATATCTTTAACGCCGCTGTTTCCAATTGCTCTGCAAATAACTATAGATATGGTGTTTATATGCACGCTGTCAACTTACCTGCAGGAATGACCATAGAAGCACGATTAAATAATACAGGTTCAGCAGATTTATCTGGTAATCTTGTTGGCGGTGTTTTAGCAACTTTATTGCAAGGTATTTTTGGCGCTCGAGGAGCATATCCCAGAGGTGGTTTCGGAGCATGGTTTGAAATTCCCAATAATGCTAATAATGCTCTCCTTATATATGAATTTGTAGGATGTAGACAAGGTATGACTCTTGATTTTAGAGTGAAAGCCAGTTCTAGGCTAGGTGGGGGAATAATAAATTCCAGTAATAATTTGCAATTGGTATACACTGTACGAGGCAAGAGCCTAATATAACTTTTTTGACATGACAGGTATAATTTTAATATTTCACAATATGGAATCGCAAATTGATAAAAATGAATTTGCACAATTTCTCAAAAACAATAAAAATGCCCATTTATGCCTTGTTAATAATGGAAGTATAGATCATACACTGGATATATTGCATCAACTAGAACAATTATTCCCAGATAATATTTCTATAATTGATCTTAAGGTAAAAAGAGAAAATGATTTTGCTTTAAGAAATGGTTTTAGATTTTTAATGCGTAATAAGAATATAGATCGAGTTAGCTTTACCCCAGATATAAATCTCAAACAATCTCACGACATAAATAATATAGGCAAAAATGGCTAATTATTTATAGCTAATAATCTAATGGCATTGCCCAGTGGTCTTCAATAATTAATTCCAAAATTTTAAATAAATTCAAGCCCTTTACTTTTTTGGAGGGCTTTCTTATTTCCAAAAGAAATACTATCAATAATAGATTCAATTATTGAAATCTCAATTATTAATGTTAAGAAATGCTGATATTTTAATTAATTATATTTTCTTTTTACAAGTTTTTTAATCAACTTAGATGTCATAACTAACAGAAAAGAAATTATGAAGAACTTTACTATTATTTTATTTCTTTTAATTCTGAGCCAGGCATCCACAGCACAAATAATTACAGGAACAGTTACTGATGCTTCTGGAACCCCTTTTCCAGGGGTTTCTATTATTGTAGATAAAAACAATAAAGGAACAATTACAGATTTTGATGGCAATTATTCCATTACAGCGTCTGAAGGTGACATTTTAAGATTTTCGTATTTGGGAATGACCACTCAAGAAATTGCGGTAGGTCAAGACTCTGTTCTTAATGTGGTCCTGCAGGAAGATACAGAACAGCTTAATGAAGTTGTCGTTACTGCCCTGGGCATTAAAAAAGAGAAAAGATCTGTAGGTTATTCAGTACAGGAAATAGGTAGTGACGAACTCACCCGAAATAATAATAAAGATGTATTGGGTTCTATACAAGGCAAGGTTTCTGGGGTCAATATTACTTCAAGTGGTGGTGCGGCTGGCGCAGGATCTAGTATTATTATAAGAGGTATTACTTCTTTAAATCCGGCAGCTAATAATCAACCCCTATTTGTTGTTGATGGGATCCCAGTAAGTAATGAAGCTCCTTCAGGAAGTTTATTGCCCAGCACGGGATCTAATTCCCCCTCATCTTCTGAGCAATTTTCATTTACAAACAGAGGAGCAGATTTAAACCCTAATGATATAGAAAGTGTTTCAATACTCAAAGGCCCTGCAGCTACCGCATTATATGGTCTGCGTGCCGCAAATGGGGTTGTGGTCATAACCACTAAAAAAGGTAGAAATGGGGATATGAGTTTTAATTTTAAATCTACGGTTGGGTTTAATGAAGTTAGCAAAACCCCAGATGTACAAACTAAATGGAGGGAAGGTAGAGCAGGCCAAATTGTCTCTGTTCCGAACAATAATGCGCCAGATGGCTATGATTTTATAAATGGTTACACATTTGGATTCTGGACTTTAGGACCTGAATATGCTCCTAATGAGCCTATTTATGACAATTTTAGAGACTTCTTCAGAAAAGGATTTACATCCAATAATTCATTTAGCTTAAGTGGCGGAGGTGAAACCTATACCTATTTTGGATCAGTTTCCAGATCTGATGAAGAAGGTATTGTTCCCAATACGGATTTTGATCGCACCACTGTAAAACTTTCTGGAACAATAAACATCACCGACAAATTTTCAATAGAACCATCATTTTCTTACATTCTTTCTGATGGAAGATTGCCTAATGGCGGTGACAAGTCAATTATGAGTTCTCTCTCCTACTGGTCCCCAACTATTGATGTAAATGATTATTTATTGCCTAATGGAAATGAAAAAAACTATACGGCTGGTGTCGCAGATAATCCTAGATATTTTGCAGAAGTAAGTTATTTAGATAGTCGGGTAAATCGTATTTTGAGTAATTTAAAACTGAATTATAATATCACAGATTGGGCGACAGTAAATTATCAATTTGGTATAGATAACTACCACGATTCAAGACGTAGATTTGTACCACCAGATATTGATCCTGGTACTGCTACAGGAGGTTTTATAGTTCAAGAAGGACTCAATTATAATGAACTTACCTCCAATCTCTATTTAACACTTGACAAGCAATTTACTGAGGATTTTTCTGCTACGCTTTTAATAGGAAATCAAATTTCAGATATTGAGAGCAAGCGTCTAACCACAAGGGCAGAAGGATTAAATCCTGATAATTTAATGGCATATGACCAGGCTGCAAACTTTTTTAGTGATGTAGGCGGAAGCGAACGTAAAATAGTAGGGCTTTTTGGTGATTTAAGAATGGATTATAAAAGCACATTGTATCTGGATGCCACTGGGCGTAATGACTGGTCCTCTACCCTACCAAAAGAAAACAGAAGTTTTTTCTATCCTTCAATAAGTCTAAGTTATGTATTATCACAAACTTTACGTGACACAGATGCGCTTCCTGATTTTCTCACCTATGCCAAACTGAGAGCGTCTTATGCAGAGGTGGGTAAAGATGCTCCTCCCTATGTAGGTGTATATTATGATCAACCTTCCAATTTTCCCTTTGGTGATGTAGATGGCTATTCCCGTGATAGTCAGGGCGGATCTGCAGTTTTAAAGCCAGAAAGAACATCATCTATAGAATTTGGTGGAGAATTTAAATTTTTCAATAACCGGTTTGGTTTTGATCTTACCTATTATAAGCAAAATAGTAAAGATCAGATATTGCCCGTTCCCGTGGCACAAACATCTGGTTTTGACACATTTGTTTTAAATGCTGGTGAGATAGAAAATAAGGGGATTGAAGCTTTAGTAAATATAGTACCCATAAAAACTCAGGATTTTAAATGGGACATAACACTTAACTGGTCTAAGGTAGATGCAGAAGTGCTTTCCTTGCCAACTGGTATTGACGAAATAATTTTTGCAGATAGTGGGTTTCCCGGGATTGTTTCAAAATTGCAAGTGGGTGGTGCTCCAGGAGATCTTTTTGGTTATACCTGGGAACGAGACGCCGCTGGTAATAGAATCATAAGAGACGATGGTTTTCCACGCGTTTTGGCAAATAGCCCATCAGACCTTGTAAAAGTTGGTAATGCACTGCCAGATTGGTTAGGAAGTATAGGTTCTTCAATTTCTTATAAAGGTCTTGCACTTTCTTTCCTTTTTGAACGTAAGGAAGGGGGTGAACTTTATGATTCTGCCCAACGAAATGGTATTAGAAATGGTGTACTAAAAATTACAGAGCAACGGGAAGATGGAGTTATTCTAGACGGTGTTCTCGCTAATGGAAGTCCCAACAATATACCAGTAACTATAGATGAAAATTACTACCGTAGTTCTGATATTTATAACCGCGCTGCAGAAATATTAGTTGAAGATGCTTCTTGGTGGAGATTGAGAAATGTTACTTTATCCTACAGTTTACCATCCAAGATCCTAGATCAAACTCTTTTTAACTTTGTTTCTTTTAGTTTCACAGGAACCAATCTATGGATAGATACTCCATTTAGGGGTTATGATCCTGAAGGCAGCCAGTTTAGTGCTGGTACAAATGCTTATGGCTTTACCGGTCTTAATATTCCTAATACCAGATCCTATCTGTTTGGTGTAAACTTAAACTTCTAAATTATGAAAGCATTAAAAAATATAGTTCTTCCTTTGTTTGCCTTTTTAGTATTAATTGGCTGTGACGATTTTTTAGGGGATAATGTAGATCCCAATAAAGAACAACTTGATGGGATAGAACCAGCAGATTTGCTAACCACTTCTATATATTATACCTCATCTGGTTTTTATGCGACAGCTTCCAGCATTTGTCAATTCTCACAACAGCTGGCTTCTTACTTTCAACCGGGGGCAGATACTCAGGAGGAGACACAAATTGCCGGCGCCTGGAGCAATATTTATTTACAAGCACTTCCAGACTTAAAGACTCTTGCAACTATAGCAGAAGATGATAATGCTACGGGATATCTAGGTATTGCAAAAATTCTTCAAGCTCAAAATCTCGGATTGGCAACAGATAATTGGGGAGCTGTACCTGCAAGTACAGCAACTTTAGGTGAAGATGATTTTACACCTTCTTTTGATTCTCAAGAGGAAGTTTACAATCAGATTAATGCCTTATTGGATGAAGCAATCACTCTTTTGCAGCAATCTGATGGCTCTGGTATGAATGTGGGGGTTGATGATTTAATTTATAATGGTGACCTCAACCAATGGTTAAAAGCTGCTTATTTTCTTAAAGCCAGATATGCCATTCACTTAACAGAAGTTGATCAGAGTACCGCGGTAGCACAAGCTTTAACTGCAATACCCAATTCTTTTGCAAGCAATGCCGATGATTTTCAGTTGGAATACAATTCAAGAAATTTTAATCCTTGGAATGCGGGGGTAGTACTCCCTAACAATACAGGTAATTTTTCAGTATTGCTTTCTGACCAAATTGTTAGTTTAATGGATGGTACGGCTATACCTTTTAGTTCTGTAGAAATAGATCCACGGTTACCTTTAATAACAACTTATGGAGCAGATGATACAGAATTTCTGGGTGCCATAAATGGGACTGGAGGTGTACACGAATTGGGTGATCCCAATATTAGCGCTAATACAAACCTGGGGGCAGATGATTTTTATTCTTCACAATCAGCACCAATACTAATGGGAAGCTATTCTGAATTAAAATTTATTGAAGCTGAAGCGCTTTTTCTTCAAAATGGAGGTACGGCAACCTCGACTGGATCAACGGGAGCCGCATACGCAGCTTATTTAGAAGGAATTCAAGCAAATATGGATAAAATCGGTGTTTCTTCTTCAGCGAGTTCTGCATATTTATCAGATACCTCTGTTGCCGTAGGTGCCGGAAATCTAACAATGGCTTTAATTATGCGTGAAAAGTATATTGCCACTTTTTTAAATCCAGAATCTTTTGTTGATTTAAGAAGATACGACTTTAGTCCCAATGTTTTTATAGGATTGGAATTACCCGAAAACCACAACGAAACATTAAACGGTCAATGGGTTCGCAGGGCTCAGTATCCATCTTCAGAACAGACAAGAAATGGTGCTGAGGTAGAAGCTGTTATACAACCTATAAGTACAGGTGTTTGGTGGGATAGAGATTAAAAAAAATTACAAAAGGATATTGAGTTGTTCTGTGAGCCGTTCAATATCCTTTTTTTGATGATAAGCACTAAGCACGATTTTACTCATTAGAGGAGAATCTTTTTTGGGATAGTGGAAGTTTGTTACTATAATCCCCTTTTCTTCTAAAGAATTTGTCAGTTGCGGATTGCTAAAACTAAATACCGGATAATCCTCCATACTTTGAAAGCTGGATATATTTTCAGTTTGTTCCCTAAATAACTTTATATTCTCTTTTAATTTCGCTCGTTGCCCTTCATAAAGAGAAAATGCATTTAAAAATGTTGCCAGATTTGCAGGAGAAGCTGGGCTAGCACCACCATACATACTACTTTCTTTAAGTTGTTCTATTCTATCTTTTGAACCAAAAACAGCTCCTGCTTGTACTGCAAGACTTTTTCCAAGAGAACAACAGACTATGAGTTCTTTTGGATTCAGTTTTTTCAGGAATGCATACACCCCACCTCCGTTTTCTCCTACAATCCCAATACCGTGAGAATCATCTGCCACAAGAATTAGTTTATCCAGAGGCAATTTTTGCAAAGCTTTAAAATCGGGATAGTTTAAGCCTGTAAAATCTATAGAATCCAAAAATAAAACTGGCCTCCCCTTTTTACCTGATGCTAAAAATTCTCGAATTTCAATAGCTAACGTTTTATAATTAGCAGCTGCATTAATAGCTGAATGATAAAGAGCAGAATGTGTATTAGGTGCATAAAATAATTTATATTCTGAATGATCAAAATAACTGGAAACAAGTTGACCAGCTAAATAGCCTGATGACATGGTCAAGCAGGATTCACTACCTACAAAGTTAGCTAGATGTGTTTCTGCTCTGTCATAAATTGTAAATTGCACATTGGCCTTTCTGGACGCGCCGTAATTGCTACCATACTTCTTTATATTTTCAATAAGAATATTTTGAAAATCTGCATTGTTCTGCATTCCCAGATAACTGGTTCCGCCAAAATAGAGATAATTTTTACCTTTAAATATAAGCTCACGGCCGGGAAATGAATCAATATTCCAGATCATTTTTTTAAAGTTACACCGCTTCCACCCAACTTTGGAAAACTAACTATTCCCTTCTCTCCTATTTCTACACCATCTGCAATATCTTCTTTTAGAAGCATGGCGCCATCCATATCTACAAAATCCAATTGAGGAAGCAATTGAGCTATCGCTGAAATACCTACAGTGCTTTCGGTCATGCAGCCCACCATTATTTTAAGACCAAGTTCTTTTCCTTTATTTATCATTCTTAAAGCAGGTGTAAGTCCTCCGCACTTTGTGAGTTTAATATTAATCCCGTTAAATGATTCGCCACATTTTTCAACATCACTTTCTACTATGCAACTTTCATCAGCCATTATAGGCAGTACACATTCTTTTTTAAGACGTTTCATCCCTTCCCAATCACTGGCATTTAAGGGTTGCTCAATAAACTCAACTCCTAAGTTTTTGAGTTTTTTTGCATTCTTTATGGTTTCTTCAACACCCCAGGCACAATTAGCATCTACTCTAAAGATTGAATCTGTATGTTTTCTCAATTCAGTAATTATCTCTACATCCTCGTGAGTTCCCAATTTAATCTTATAAATGGGCCAAGGTTTTTGTTTCATTTTTGAAACCATCTTTTCTATAGTGTCTATCCCTATAGTATAATTTGTAATGGGATAATTTTCAGTTGAAGTATTCCATATTTTATATAAAGGAAGGCCTTCTAATTTTCCGTACAAATCGTGTGCTGCTAAATCAAGCGCACAAATAGCGAAATTGCTCAATCTTTTTTCGACTAAAAAAGTATTAAAGTCTTCAGGCTTATTAAATTGAAAAGACTCTATTTCATCTCTAATATTTTCAATTTCCGCCTGCATACTTTCAAAAGTAATGTTGTAATAGGGATTGGAAGTTGCCTCTCCATATCCTGTTTTTCCGTCTGATGAAAGGCTTACTATAAGCGTATTTTGAAAATCATGGGATTCTCTGGAGATATTAAATGTATGCTCTAAGGGTAAAATATATTTCTTTAAGCTAAGCTTCATGTATGTTCAGTTTTTACTAAGATATAGAAAGCGATTTTATTAAGAACCTCAAAACTTATTAAAAGAAAATATTTATTATGCCTTACCATTTCAACTACCTTTTTATCGTAAAGGTTTAATTTTGGCTTAATCCTTTAAAGCAAAATCTAAACTTATGATTCAGAAATTAAAAGAGAATTACAGTCCTCTTTTTGAAGATGCACTTCTTACTGAAATTGAAAAAATAGGGGTTTATAAGGAAGTTGCAGAAGGTGAGAAACTGATGGAAATAGGGCAATATGTGACTGCAATGCCCTTACTCATTTCCGGAGCCATTAAAATTCTGCGTGAGGATAAAGATGGAGACGAACTTCTACTCTATTTCTTAGAAAAAGGTGATACCTGTGCAATGACGCTTTCCTGTTGTTTGGGTCAAACCAAAAGCGAGATACGAGCCGTTGCAGAACTGGACACCCAATTAATAATGATTCCCATAAATAAAATGGAAGAATGGACCGGGAAGTATAAAAGCTGGAGAAATTTTGTTTTTGAAAGCTACCACAGCCGCCTTATGGAAATGCTGGATACTATAGACAGTATTGCTTTTTTAAAAATGGATCAAAGGCTTCTTAAATACCTTCAGGACAAAATTAAAGTTACAAATGATGATGTGATTCAAAGCACGCATCAGGAAATCGCTTATGAGTTGCATACTTCTCGAGTTGTCGTTTCACGACTTCTTAAAAATCTCGAAAATCTGGGTAAAATAAAACTGAACAGAAACAGCATTCAAGTAATTTCTATTTAATTGACTTTTGTAACCTTTGTTACTGCCCACGCTAAAACATACCGTTACTTTTGAGACCTAATTAAGCCATTAATGGAATTCGTACAAATTTTAGGTTATTTAGGTGCGCTGCTTATAGGTATTGTACTAGGTCTTATAGGAGGTGGAGGTTCAATACTTACAGTGCCAGTTCTTGTTTATCTTCTTGCTATAAATCCAGTTACTGCAACAGCTTATTCTTTATTTGTTGTGGGGATTTCTTCTTTAGTAGGTGCTATTCAAAACATTAAAAATAAACTAGTCGATTTTAGAACCGCAATTGTTTTTGCAATACCTGCTTTTATTGCAGTCTATCTTACCAGAAGATTTCTTGTACCTGCAATACCAGATATTCTATTTACAATACACGATCATACGGTTACCAAATCTATAGGTATAATGGTGTTTTTTGCCATCATTATGCTTCTGGCTTCTATCTCCATGATTCGTAATGGAGCTAAAGAAATTGAGGCTCCTGCAATTATAAAGTATAATTATCCCTTAATTATTGTTGAAGGTGTTGTTGTAGGATTCCTTACTGGGATTGTAGGTGCCGGTGGCGGATTTTTGATTATTCCGGCATTAGTCTTACTGGCCAAACTACCGATGAAAAAGGCCGTAGCCACATCTCTTTTAATTATTGCCATTAAATCATTAATAGGATTTATAGGTGATATTGAAAATATGGATATCGATTGGTCTTTTTTAATCCCCTTTACTATTACAGCTGTCTTGGGAATTTTTCTGGGAATTTGGTTAAATAAATTTGTGAATGGTAAAAAGTTGAAGAAAGGCTTTGGCTGGTTCGTTTTAATAATGGGAATTTACATAATATTTAAAGAGCTATTCTAGACTAAAGAAAAAGCCCCAGGGATTATGGGGCTTTATCAATTTATTAGACTTATTTTTAAGCAGGAGTTGCAGCATTCTTGTCTATTAATTCCTCCTCTTTTAACTCATTCCAAAACTCCGGCCTTATTTTATCTTCAAAAGCTTTTATATTCTCTTTAGTTTGTTCTGGTTTACTAGCTCCAGCAAGCACAGTACTTACGGTTTCTGGTGCATAAGAAAACTGTATGGAAGCGTGAGCAAGATCAACTCCATGTTTTTCTGCTATATCTCGTATGCGTTGAAATCTGCTCAGAACATCTGCTGGCATTTTTCCTTCATAATTAAACCTATCTTTTCCTGCCAACAAACCTGCGTTAAAAGGAGCTGCTACAATAAGAGAAGTTCCGCTTTTTTCTATAGCCGGCAATAATTTTTCTAAAGCGTCCTTATGCTTTACAAGAGAATATTGAATAGCTGAAAGAAAAATATCTGGATCTGAAACTTCTATGGTTTTTAGAATGGGCTCTATTTCATTTACTCCAAGCCCCCACCCTTTTATAAGGCCTTCATCACGCATTTTAGATAATTCTGGCATGGCTCCTTTTTTGGCTATTTCAAATTGCTTCTTCCAACCCCCTAAATCTTCATCGTTATCTGGAGAAAGGTCATGTATAAAGACATAGTCCAATCGTTCTACTCCCAATCTATCTAAGCTGTCTTCTATAGATTTGCGTACACCTTCTGCAGTATAATCATATTCATAATCAAAGGGAGCGGGTTCGTGCCACATAGAATCTCTAGGGTTTTCTGAAGGATGAAGAACACGACCCACTTTTGAAGAGAGTGTATAATCATCCCTGTTTTTATCTTTAAAAAACTCACCAAAACGCATTTCACTCAATCCAAAACCATAAAATGGGGAAGTATCAAAATAGCGTATACCAGCCTCCCACGCTCCTTCTAATGTTTCTTGTGCTTCTTTATCCTTTAAAACCTTAAATCCATTACCTATAGCGACACCGCCAAGGCCTATTTTATGTTCAGTATTTAATTTTTTCTTAGTCATGATTATTTGTTTTATCTAAAGGTAGATAGGAATATCAATATCTAAGTTCTTTTTAACTACATCTAACATTTTTGTAACATCCTTTTAGTCAATGCTATTGTTACTAACCTCATCATTTTTAAATGTGTAACCCTTGTTACTGAAGGATTATGTAAGAAGACTTAATTTTACCGACCAAATGTGATGAATTGGAGAAGTACTTAAAAATAATACAGGATTCTTTTAGCGGGTATTTTTATTATCTGCTTGATGAAATAACCCATCCCGGATGGACCAATTATTTTTATTGGCTTTTGGGGCTGTCATTTTTAGTATTTCTACTTGAAATCATCATTCCTTGGCGAAAGAAACAGCCAATTATCAGAAAAGGCTTTTGGCTCGATACTTTTTATATTTTCTTTAATTTCTTTCTCTTTTCGCTTATAGTATACAATGCTCTCTCTAATGTTGGTGTAGAACTTTTTAATGATTTTCTGGCTCTCTTTGGTATAAACAATATTGTTGCCATTCAGGTAAATTCTTTACCCGTATGGAGTCAGCTTTTAATAATGTTTGTCATTGCAGATTTTGTGCAATGGAATGTACACAGGATGCTTCACCGGGTTCCCTGGATGTGGAATTTTCATAAAGTACATCACAGTGTCAAACAAATGGGCTTTGCAGCACAATTTAGATTTCACTTTCTGGAAACGATTGTTTACAAAACCATCCAATATATACCGCTCGCTATGATTGGCTTCGGGATTCAGCAGTTTTTTGTTATTCACATGTTTGCCGTTTTTATAGGCCATCTCAATCACGCCAATGTAGATTGGAATTATGGGAAATTAGGATACATATTAAACAATCCCAGAATGCATATTTGGCACCATTCAAAAGAACTTCCACCAGAGCATAAGTATGGGATGAATTATGGACTTTCTCTAAGTATCTGGGACTATTTATTTAGAACAGCTTATGTCCCTCATAGCGGTAAGGATATTGAGATAGGTTTTGAAGGAGACGAGAGCTTCCCTGATGATTTTAGACAGCAAGTACTCTATCCTTTTAAGCAACGTAAAGTTGATTAATTTGCTTTTCTCCAATACGGCTTACTAATATTAATTTAAGGGAATCTTTAAAGTATTTTACCGTTTGTAACTTTAGTTACTGTAAATAATTTTATCCCTTCTTATTTTTGCTTTATAATAAAACGTAGAAGTAAGCTTCGAAGAATCACCCCCTGCTGGGTTTAAAAAAATACATTACAATGCAAATCAAACAATTTGAATATAAGCCGCTTTCTCATTTTTCTTACGCAATTATTAGTGAAGGAAAAATGGCTCTTGTAGATCCTGAGCGTGACCCAACTCAATATTATGCTTTCGCAGAGGCTAATAAGGCTCACATTGTAGCTGTATTTGAAACGCATCCGCATGCCGATTTTGCAAGTGCACATTTACAAATACAAAAGGAAACTGGCGCTATTATATATACAAGCAAAATGGTAGGTGCCGATTATCCGCACAAAACATTTGATGATGGGGATAGCTTTACAATGGGAAACATAACATTTAAAGCTGTAAATACACCCGGCCATTCTCCAGATAGTATTACGGTAATTGCTTCAGAAAATGGGGAAGTCGCCTTGTTTACCGGAGATACTTTATTTATAGGAGATGTAGGAAGACCGGATTTGCGTGAAAATGCAGGTAATAAGAAGGCAAAAAGAAAAGAATTGGCACAGGCTATGTACAATACTATTCAAACAAAATTTAATGATTTGCCCGATAACGCATTAGTATATCCTGCTCACGGTGCAGGATCACTTTGTGGTAAAAATTTAAGTTCAGATTCATCCAGTACGCTTGGTAATGAACGTATGGGAAACTGGGCTTTCAACGATCAAACCGAAGTAGAATTTATAGAAACCATTTTGGATTCTCAGCCTTTCATCCCACATTACTTCGGTTTTGATGTTGATATTAATAAAAATGGTGTTCCTAACTTGAACTCAAGCATCGGTAAAATTCCTCTAAAAATTAATGTTACAGAAGTTGAGGAGAATGCAGTTATTGTTGATATAAGAGATGAAAAAGAATTTAAAAAGAAGCATCTTAAAGACAGCTTCAATATTATGGCAGTATCAGAAACGGCTAAATTTGAAACTTGGTTAGGCTCTATAGTAAAGCCTGAAGAAGAATTTTACGTGGTTGTTGACAAGGCTGAAAATGCTTGGAAAATCCTTAACAGAATAGCAAAAATAGGATATGAAAATCGAGTTAAGGCCATTGTTACTTTAGGAGAAAAGGTGAAAAATTCTTCTAATTCATTTAATCTTGATGCTTTCAAAGCAAATCCTAAAAATTATACTGTGGTTGACATTAGAAATACTAGTGAGACTGAAGAAGGTAAGTTTTTTGAACACGCGCTAACAATCCCGCTGAATGAATTAAGGGAAAGAACAGATGAAATTCCTCTTGAAAAACCTATTGTTGTGCATTGCGCTGGTGGCTATAGAAGCGCTGCAGGAAGTAGTATAGTTGATGAAAATGTTTCTGAAGTACCCGTTTATGATCTGAGCGAGGCCGTTGAAGAATTTAAATAAATTAAAAGAAATAAATATTAATGGAATTTATAAAAGAACCTTGGCCCTGGTACATTTCTGGGCCACTTATTGCCTTAGTAATGTTTTTACTCTTGTTTGTAGGCAAACAGTTTGGCATGTCATCTAATCTACGTACCCTTTGTTCTGCAGGAGGAGCTGGACGGGCAGCAGAGTTTTTTAGATTTGATTGGAAAAAAGAGCGCTGGAATTTAATAGTAGTTGTAGG
>CAXBEL010000061.1:0-19342 GCA_963974735.1 uncultured Flavobacteriaceae bacterium
CTCCAGCCGCTGTAGCCTGTTCAAACCACCACAATCCATTTTCCGGCTGGGCGATGTGAAGCATCACTTCTATTTCAATATTTTTTTTTGAAGAAATGTCGCGCACAGCACTTATTCCTTTATTTATTAAGGAAGAATTTCTTTCCCAATCTATTGGCCATTTCAACTCTCCTTCTTGAAGAATCATTGCGTTGATCTCGTTACCTACTTGAACGATATCTGGCATTAGACCAGCAGCGGAAAGATTATCTAAAGTTTCATAGGTGTAATCATAAAGTAAATTGCCCAGCGCTTCGGTATTATCTATTTCACTCAACCAGGCTGCAGGGATTACCTGCTTTGCTGGATCTGCCCAAGTATCTGAATAATGAAAATCCAGAAGTACTCGCATACCTTCGGCTTTAGCGCGTTCAATTGATTTCTTTACATCTTCATAGTTTGAATAATCTGTCCAGGTGGGGTTATTCCATAAACGGATTCTAATCAAATTAGCTCCAGCCTCATTAAATATCTTATAAGGATCTTTTACATCGCCGGCTAAATCACTATAAGTAGCTCCGCAGTCCTCCATTTCATTTACATAAGAAAGATCTGCGCCATAATAGAAATCTGGTGCTTCAACATCGTCTCCTCCGTCCTCACCTCCATTATCTTCTCCTTGACCATCGTCATCTGTCTCTCCCTGATTCGGATTATCATCTGTGGCCACCTCATCTGCATTATCACTTGACGAACAAGAAGTTGCCACCAAAAGTGATATCATTAAAACTAAAATTTTCATATTTCTCATTATTCATTCATCTTTATTGGTGCTTCACTAAACACAAAAAAGGGAACCCAGAATAGGCGCTGTGATTCCCTTTTAAGATAGGCCAGGTTATTATTATTATTCTAAAGTTATAGTTTTCTCCAGATCATTAATTGTGATCGTAAATGTCCCAGAAGTACCTACAAAACTAAAGTTGCTATCTCCGTCTTCCGCATTTGCAAATAAAGGGTCGATCGTATATCCTGCATCTTCAAAATAAGGATAATTTAATCCTGTATTCCAATCGTCACGTACAGTAAAAAATCTAAATACTCCAGTGCTGTTAAAATTTAATGTAGCTGTACGAACGTAAGGGCTTGTTTCTACCGCTTCTACTGGATTATCCCAGTTCCACCCGCTAGGAACGCCATCTCCAATTAGATAATAAGGTGTAGATGCTGTAAGTGTAATTGTTTTTGCATTGTCATCTACCACTACCTCATAAATTCCAGGTGTACCAATAAATCTAAAATTAGTATCGCCGTCTGCAGCATTTTCAAATAACGGATCGATGGTATAACCATCTTCCTCAAAATAGGTATAATTTAATCCAGAATCCCAGTCTCCTTGGGTTTCAAAAAAGCGGAAGGTGTCATTGGTTAAAGAAACTCTGGCAGTATAAACTTCATTGTCACATAAAAATTCAATTGGACTGTCCCAATTCCATCCTGCATCAACAGCAGCGGCACCTACAACCCATAGAGATGGACAACCTGCATCTGTAGCTACTTTTTCTATCCATCTTATGGTCAATGGTTGTATATCTGAATATACATCTACTGTATTGGCTTCTCCACTGCCCGTATAAGCGTGTAATCTAAAATATACCTCACCCGTATTATTGGGTAAGCCTGTATTCGCATCAACTGATTCTGGATCATCGTCTAGTCCCAAATCTTCAGCATAACCTAAAAGCCTATCAACGGTGACTGCTTGGTTAGTTTCTGTAGTTGTACCCACCAGATCAAAATCTGAAAACTCCGGATCAATAGAAGCTTCTAAATCATAAGTAATGTTAACCGGTGCATCAAAATCTGCCTGATTCCAAAAAAACCGTTCTGCGATATTACTACCTGTCTCTTCAGAAAGTAAATATTCTGCAGAGAATGAATTTTCAAAACTCACACCCTCAGAAGCAGGTTGAGCAACAAATTCTAGGGAATCTTCTTCATCACATGAATGAATTCCCAATAAGGATATAAAGGCTAGTATTAAAAGAGATGCTTTTTTCATTTTCTAAATTTTTTAAATTTTAATAACCGGGATTTTGTGTAAGATTGGGGTTTGCTGCTAAACTTGCGCTGGGAACAGGAAAGAGCTTTTTTGTTTCATCAATGGCAATTCCATTTGCAGCACTACCCTTCCAAGACCAATTATAAATTCCACCTGTATATCGATTAAATCGGATAAGATCCTGTCTACGATGCGCTTCCCAGTGTAATTCTACAAGGCGTTCATTAAGAATTAAATTAAGGTTTAAATCTCCAGAACTCACATTTATGGGATTATTCGCACGCTCACGAAGCGCATTTACATAATTTACAGCATTTGACAAAGTTCCGCCACCGCCCCGTAAGTGGGCTTCTGCATACATTAAATAAGCATCTGCCAAACGAAACATAGGAAAATCTGTATCTACAATTTCCAAAGCAGAGCCGTTCTGACCGTCAGAAGTACGATTAGACCATTTAGCTATCACATAACCTGTTTCTCTGGCTGAGATATCAGGAATATTAATAGTTCTGTTTTCTGATATAATGGTATTGCGGTCGTCTGTGGTATAACTTCCGTTTTCAAATGTTTCAGAAAATTGCTGAGTCACACGCATTGCACCATTCCATCCACCGGCATTTACACCAAAACTTTCCCCGTTAGATTCTAAAAAGCCTACCTGACCATTTACGGCTACAGTGGTTGGACCATAATTCTGAGTTACGACTCCATCTGAAACTAAAGGAAAAATAATTTCTGTTCGTGCTGGATTAGTATTATTATCTGCTTTAAAATCATTAAGATACTGAGGGGTAAGTTGAAATCCAGCATTGATAACCTGCTCGCAATAGTTCAAACAATCTGCATATCTATCTTGTCCAATATAAACCTCAGCGTTTAAATAAATTTTAGCAAGCAGCATCCAGGCTGCAGCTTTATCAGCTCGAGCATATTCATTTTGAAGGGGATCTATCATCTGAGGAAGAATCTCCAATACTTCAGACTCAATAAAGGCAAATAATTCCGGTCTCTCATATTGAGGTGCCTGATAAGCGCCTACCGCATCATTCTCGGTTACATAGGGAGCTTTCCCAAATAAATCCATCATATGATAATACGATAATGCTCTTAAAAACCGGGCTTCAGCACGGTAAGTCGTTATTTCATCACGTAAGCTTCCGCTAACTCCGCGTGCATCTAATGCTTCTTCTGATGTTTGTCTCAAATATTCATTAGCGAATGCTACAGAAGTCATTGTTCTACCAAACATACCTCTCAAAACAACATTACCCGAAGTCCATGTATTGCGATTCAATTCTCTTAGTCCGGGATCATTTTCCCAAGTCCATACAACCTCATCTGAAGTGAGTTCCTGTAAATTCCAAAGGCCCCGCCCATATTGACTGGTACCGGCGTCTAATCCTGTAATGTTAGAATTATCTGCGCCATTAGTCCCTGTAAGACTCAAATTTGCATAAATGCCCGCCAGTCCTTCCCTGTAGGCATCTGGATTGCTGTAAAAGTCATCTGCTAAAAAAGCATTGGGGTCTCCAGGCTCTACATCCAGCTCATCAGTACATCCTGCCAATAGGAAGAAACAGCTGATGATACCAAGTGTTTTAATTTTAAATATATTTTTCATAATAGCTATTTTTATAATCTCACATTCATCCCCAGCAAATAGGTTCTAGGTCTGGGGTAAAGGGTATTGTCTATTCCATTATTAAACACCTCCGGATCTATGCCCGTATAGTCTGTAATCGTAAATACATTTTGGACTCCAGCTGACAATCTTAATGACGAGCTATCATTCCATAAATTAGAAATGGTATATCCTAAAGTGATGTTGTCCATTTTTAAATACGATGCATTCTCTACAAAATAGTCTGAAAGAATAACATCCTCAGTCAAATTAAATCCTGTATTTAAGACTGATACCGGAAGATTTGCCACGACGGCATTGTTCTGTAAAAGGTTGTATTGTGCCCGTGAAGAGTTTACGTTATTATACACGTAATTTCCAATGCTGGCTCTAAGGTTAAAAGACAGATCAAAATCATTATAACTCATATTAGACAGAAATCCCATAGTTACATCTGGAGTACCATTTTGATGTATATATCTGTCATTATTATTTATGATGTTATCTCCATTTAGATCTGCATAACCGCCTTCAATAGGTCTTCCCTCGTTATTATACACTTGTTTATATAAATAAAAGGCATAAGGTGTGTACCCTACACGGTGCAATTGTACCGTATTACCAGTACCACCAGTAATACCCCCTACTTCTTGATCTTGATCTAGTGCCAGACTTTTAATTTCTGTATCTATAAAAGTCGCATTGAAATTCACATTCCAGCTGAAAGCTTTGTCCCTAGGCCTGAACACGTCTGCATTAATTGCAAATTCTATCCCTTGAGAAGTAAAATTACCTATATTTTGAAATCCAGAATTACTAAAGTTAGAACCATCTGAGATAGCTGCATTAGCCAATAAATCCTTGGATTCCTTATAAAATCCTTCAATTGAACCAGTCAATCTATCATTAAAGAACCCAAAATCGAAACCTGCATTATAGGTGGAGGTTTCTTCCCATTTTAAATTCTCATTTCTAAATTGAGGAATCCCAATTTGAATAACCTGATCACCAAATTGATACTGCGAAGGTGGCAATCCTCGCACATAACGCTCCAAGAATAAATCTGCATTGTCCCTACCTATATCCTGCTGACCAGTCACACCATAACCTAATCTTAATTTTAATGTTGAAAAGGATTCAGACTCTGGGAAAAAGTCATCTCTTATTTTCCACGCAAAGGCAGCGGCGGGAAAATTCCCCCATCTGTTTTTCTTACTAAATCTAGAAGTACCATCCCTTCTGTAAGAAAGCGTCAAAAGGTATTTATCTTGAAAAGAAAAATTTGTTCTCGCAAAAAACCCTACAAGGACAAGATCTGTATCTATATTTAAAACTGGCTCACTATCAGGTTGATCATTGCGCAATTCCCCAGAGACATAGCGATTACTTTCAAATTTTTGAAAAGAATAACCTCCGGTTGCTTCAATCCCAAAATCGCCCAATTCTTTATTATAGGCCAAATAACCGTCAAAAAGCCTGTTTCTTTGGTAGTTATTATATTGTGATTCTGATCCCACAAGACTTCCGTCAGTTTGGCTAACTGGGTTATCTGTATCAATCAAAACATAACCATCTGAAGTCTGCTCGTCATAACCCATATTCACAGTAGCAGTTAGGTCTTCAAAAAAGTGAAGGTTATAATCCAACTTAATATTTCCATAAACCCTGCGAACATTACTTATACTTTCTGTTTGAAGAAGATTGGCCACTGGATTGAAAGGTGCATCAGAAACCAAATCGTTCGCATTCAACACCCCATCATCATTTATATTGTAATACTGAAAAAACCCTCCAAATGGGGAAGCTGCATCATAAACCGGTTGGGTAGGATCAAAGGTTATGGCATTACCTTCTTCACCCCCAGCGAACCTGTTTTTTTCGAATGTAATGTTTGCATTTACATTCACTTTGAGGTGGTCATCAAATAGACTTGGATTTAAAACCAAAGACCCATTATTTCTTTCAAAGCGGGAAGTAAGTCTTAATCCTTCTTGTAGAGTTCTGCCAATAGATAAACGTACAGGTAGTTGCTCAAGAAGAGAACCAGAAACAGATAGGTTTTGAGAAGATGTAATACTTGTACGATAGATTTCATCTTGCCAATCTGTGTCTGCATCACCCAAAAGGGGAACCAAACTTGGGTTTTGCTCAGCGATTACTTCTCTAAATTCATCTGCGGAAAACACATCTACTTTATCAGTTAATGTATTGATCCCTATTTGCGCATCAAAATTTGCCCTCAGTGTGCCAGTTCCCTTTTTTGTCGTGATAATAATTACCCCATTCGAAGCCCGTGAACCATAAATTGCTGTTGCCGAAGCATCTTTTAAGACTGTGAAAGATTCAATTTCATTAGGATTTATAGTACTTAGAATTGAGCGTGAACCACCTATTGTGTTATTGTCTATAGGAAGACCGTTTATAACTACTAATGGATCGTTAGATGCGCCTAAAGAAGAGCCTCCTCTAATCCGTATAGTAGAACCTGAACCTGGCTCACCTCCTGTTGTTATACTTAAACCAGCTACCCGCCCGCTCAGTAAATTCTCTGGAGTAACAATGTTCCCGTGATTAAAGTCTTCGGCGGTTACAGAAGTCAGTGAGCCGGTTGCATCCTTAAGAGTTGTTGTTCCGTAGCCTATTACTACGACTTGGTCTAATTGATTGGCGTCCTCTTCTAGGGCAACATTAAGGACGGAACCGGATACCGTTCTTTCTAAAGTCGCAAAACCAACAAAAGAAAATTGAAGAATATCTCCGGTATCTGCTTCAATTTGATAATTTCCATCAAAATCTGTGGAAGTCCCAGTTGAAGTCCCTTTAATAATAACATTCACACCTGGCAATGGTGTACCTGCTACTGCATCTGTAACAGTTCCTGAAACAGAAACATTCTGACCATAAAAAGCAAATGGTATTACAGTAAGTATTAGCACACACAACCTTTTAAGCCCTAAAGGAAGTCGTTTTTTTTGTTTTATTCTCATGAAGTTCACTTAATAATACGTTAGTAATATCTCATCTTTAACTTATCCTGATTAACAATTCAATAAAATTAATCAGTTGTTATTGATGATATAATAATCTAAGTGCAATTAAAACGTTTGCGTAAACATGAAGGGGGGATTAATTGGTTTTATCAGGGGGAAAAAATCGTTTTAACAAGGTTAAACCCTAATTAACATAGGCTTTTACAGTAAAAACCCTTCATTTCATCAGGATATATACCTTCATTCTCTTTTTCTATTCAAATAATACCTTTGCTAACTTTTAGAATAAAAATCAGATGGGTTTTTACCAAAGCGCTGTTTGAATAATTTGCTGAAGTACTTGCGGTCTGAATAACCTACTTTATAGCAAGCTTCGGAAACAGAAAAACTTTGTTCTGTTATTAATTGCTTTGCTATTTTTAATTTATAATCCCTAACAAACTCAATAAAAGTCATGCCGGTGAGCGACTTTATTTTTTTATAAATAACAGAATGGCTCATTCCTAATTCTTTGGATAGAAAATCTGCATTCAAAGTTTCAGAATCTATATTATCTTCTATTGCTTTGACCAAACTTTTTAGAAATTTTTGATCGGTCTGATTAATCTGTAAATCGCTTGAAGGTAAAAGTGTTTCTTCATTAAACCTTTCGCGGAGAATCTTTCTACTGCGTATCAAGTTTTTAATCCTACTTCTTAATAAAGCTTCATTAAAAGGTTTTGTAACATAATCATCTGCGCCGGTATCATATCCCTCTCGTTTATGCATAAAAGTGCCACGAGCAGTAAGAAGAATTATGGGAATATGGCTGGTACGCATATCAGTTTTTAATGATCTTGTAAGAGTAATCCCATCCATTACCGGCATCATTATATCACTTATTATAAGGTCAGGAGATTTTTTTAATACAAGGTCGAAAGCCACTTTTCCATTTTCAGCCTCTAAAATTTGGCACTCCGATCCCAAAAGCTCTACTAAATATTGGCGTATATCTGTATTATCTTCTGCAATTAAGATGGTTTTATTTTTAAGATCAAAATCTGAATCAACTTTATTAGATAAGTCCCTTTCTCGTCTATCATTAGAAAAATAATTAGCTATGATTTCACTATTATTAAAATCTTCCACCAACTCAGCAGAATCAAAATGGGCTTTGCCTTTTTGAAGTTGGATAGTAAAAGTACTTCCCTTTCCAGATTCACTCTGTACATTGATCTCTCCGTGATGCAAATGCATTATCTCTTCAGAAATGGATAAACCCAATCCGAAACCGGATTCTTCAATTAGTCTAGAATTACTTGATTGATAAAACCTATTAAAAATCTTAGTCAATTGTTTTTTTGGTATCCCAATTCCACTATCTGCTATTTGCAATTGAGCGGTTTCTCCAGTTTGGGAAATTTCAACCTTAACAAAACCTCCTTTATCTGTAAATTTTAATGCATTTGTAAACAGGTTATAGAGCACCTTTTCCATTTGGTTTTTATCAAACCACACCTCAATATTCGAAGTTGTGGTTTCAAACGATAAATCAATATCTTTCTTAAGCGCTATTTCAGTAAAGGAAAGGTATATTTCTTCACAAAAACTCACCCAATTATCTACAGTCACTTTTAGCTTTATCTGCTGAAATTCTAAATTCTTAAAATCAAGCAACTCATTAACCAGATGCAGTAAATGATTACCATGTTTTTTGGCAGTTTTCACTGCGTTTAATTGTTCTT
The DNA here is from genome assembly GCA_963974735.1 of uncultured Flavobacteriaceae bacterium. Taxonomy (GTDB): domain Bacteria; phylum Bacteroidota; class Bacteroidia; order Flavobacteriales; family Flavobacteriaceae; genus Leeuwenhoekiella. The sequence continues at coordinate 8,377 of CAXBEL010000061.1, forward strand.
TTTTGAAAGTGGATTCTTTATCAACCAGTCTATTTATAGCACTTAGAATAAGGGTTACCGGTGTTCTAATTTCGTGAGATATATTGGTAAAAAATTGCTGTTTTAAGTTGTAAAGTTCGGTGTCCTTCTCATGGGTAAGTCGTTCTAATTTTAAGTTAGCCTTCATTTGTTCCCAGGCCACTATGTATTTTCTAAAAAGATAAAATAATCCAATTATAAGAATAACATAGATTGCCAAAGCCCACCACTGTAGCCAGAAAGGTTTTAAAATTTTTAATTTAACCTGCGTATAATCTTCTCCCCAATCTCTACCTACTTCTCTACTTTTAACTTTAAAAATATATTCTCCCGGGGCTAAGTTGGTAAAAGTTGCAGTACGATCTTTTCCGATATTTCTCCAATCTTCGTCAAAATTTTCCATCTTAATGGCATATTCATTATTCTCAGAAAAGGGAAATTGTAGCGCTGCAAACTCAAATGTAATTACGTCCAGATTGTGTTTTAAAGTTATTTTATCTTCAAAAGCTATATTCTTTTTAAGGATTTCTTTTTCGCCTACCGCCAATTCCTTATTAAATAATTTGAAATTGGTAAGTTTTACTTTGGGGGTTTTGCCTTCATAATTCAGCGTGTTGGGATCAAATCGCAATACACCATTAATCCCTCCAAAATAGAGTTCACCCGAGTTGTCTTTATAAGCTGCATTTATATGAAATTCTCCTGCAAGATTAGGGAAGCTATTAAATTTTTGAGTTGAATAATCGTAGTTAAAAATCCCTTCTTTTGTACTGAACCAAATAACCCCATTGTCATCTTCAATAATCGCTGTAACAGTGGCATACTTAATAGTTTCCTGATCTGGGAATCTCTCGAAATTTTGTGTTTCAATATTTAAACGATTTATACCTTCCCCAGAAGTTCCTATCCACAAATAGCCTTTTGTATCCTTAAAAATGGAAAAGATATTGTTACTGCTAATCGAATTTTCATTGCTCTCATCATAAACAAAGTGCGTAAACTTCTGACTTGGGATATCAAAGAGATCCAACCCTCCCCCAAAGGTGGCAATCCACATCTTTGTACCGTCCTTTTGCAAGGAAATTACATTGTCACTGCTTATCGTTTGGTCATTGTTTTCACCTTCTCTAAATCTTTTAAAAGCCTCTTTTTCTGTGTCAAAATAGTTGAGACCTCCACCCCAGGTTGCTATCCATAAATTCTTCTTCTCGTCCTCTACAATGTACCGAACATCATTATAGCTTAAGGAATTTTCAGATTGAGGCTGATGTTTGAATTGGCTATACCTACCTGTTCTACTATTAAAGTTTATCAGTCCATTTGCGAAGGTTCCCATCCAGAAAGATCCTTCTTTACCTTCTGTGATGTACTGAATGTAGCTGCCGCCTAAATAAGTATTGTTCTCCCTATTAAAATATTTGATGTTACTTTTTGTAGGATCATAAATTGTTAAACCTCCACCATCCAGACCTAAAAAAAGTTTATTCCTTTTTTTAAATACAGAAAGAACAGGCATAGGATTTTCTCCTACAATATCACTGAAGACAAACTCATAGTTCACCTCTTGATTTAGAATGTTTATGCCATTCCACGCAGTGCCAATCCAAATATTAGCTTCCTCATCCTCCATAATTTCATAAATGGCATTTCCTGAAATAGAAGATTTTAATTGAGAATTGAAAAGATAATTTTGAACTAATGGTTTTTTATCATTGGCGTTTGTAATCTTTATTAAACCGTCTCCATCTGTACCTACCCAAATACTTCCATCGGCACCTTGTAAAAGAGAACGAACAATATTAATCTGTTTATTAAATTGAAGATCGTCTGTTAGAAAATCTGAAAAATCGTTGGTATTAATGTCCACTGCCAGCAATCCACCTCCACTGGTGCCAACAAGTATTGTAGTCTCGTTTAATTCTGCTATGGTATAGACGAATGCTGAGAAAGTATCAACTGATTCAATTTTCTCGAATTGCTCTTTTTGAATAGAAAACTTAAGTAATCCCCCGCCAAAGGTTCCTATCCACAATGCATTATTTGCATCTTCATAGATTGCCATAACGCTATTATGACTTATGCTTTTGTTGAGAGAATCTTTTGTATATCGTTTAAAGGAATTTGATGTTTCATTAAATAAGCACAATCCATTTTCTGTACCCAACCAGATTCTACCCCTGGAATCTTCAAAAATGGTATTTACCTGATTTGAGGAAAGGGAATTTAAATCACCAACACTGCTTTTATAGGTAATGAATGTATTCTTTTCTGAATTATAAATATTTACCCCGCCTCCTAAAGTGGTGACCCATAATCTACCTTTTTTATCAATTAAAAGATCAGATATGTCATTTGAGCTTATGCTGCTATTCTGCTTATTGAAGACTTTAAAATCATAACCATCATACCTATTAAGACCATTTTTTGTAGCAATCCACACAAAACCATTTTTCTCTTTTACAATGCTTGTTACACGAGCGTTAGAAAGACCATCTATCTGATCTAGTTTTTTAAAAATAGGTTTGGACTGCCCCCATGAAGTTAACGCTATTAAAAGTACCCATACAATAAGAAGCGTTTCTTTATATTGAGATAGACGTTGCATACTTAAACTTAGATGAGTTTTAAATGTAAATTTTACGCTTATAAATGTATAAAAAATAATATTGCGGTTTAGGAAAAGGTATTATTGACATACTCCTACTGCTCGCAAAGGGTCAAAAGTTATAATTGAAAATCTGACGGAATTTATATTTCAAAATTAAATCCGGAAAGTAGAAGTTTCTGGTAGTTTTTATAATCGAACGTATAGAGGTAAGCTCCACGTTTTGAAGTAGTTTTATCTTTTTCGTTTAATTTTTTTAGAACATTTAGAGAAAGGACTTTTTTTCTAAAATTGCGGGGATCCAATTCTCTTTGATAAATGGCCTCGTAGAGACTTTGTAATTGGGGGATTGTAAACTTCTCTGGCAACAACTCAAAACCTATAGGTTGGTACCGTGCCTTTCTTCTTAATTTATCCAAAGCATCCTTCACCATATCATCATGATCCAAAACCAATTTAGGCAGATCTTTAACGGTGTACCAGAAAGCCCCGTGTTTTTCTACCAATTCCTTATCATATTCATCAACACGTACTAAGGCATATTGCGCCACAGAGATACAGCGATAACCATAATCCCTTTCAGCTTTTCCATAGGTCTTGGACTGTTCAAAAAACACCTTATCAAGTCCTGTTATCTCCTCAAGAACCCGTCGTGCAGCATCATCTACATCCTCTTCCAACTCAACAAAACTACCTATCAAAGACCAGGCCCCTTTATTGGGATCTACTCTTCGTTTAAAAATTAAAAGCTTTAAATCCCCTTCATCAAAACCAAAAACTATACAATCTGTTGCCACATACATTTTAGCCTGATGCGCATAATAATCTATAGCCTGTTCTTTCATTGAATCTGAATTAATAATAAAATTAAACTATTATAAAAATAAACAATAAACGTAAAACATACATTTATTATATTTGTCTCTTAAGCCATCAAAATACAATTCAGTTTTATATCCCAAAAATATAATATTCAAATAACGGCATTATGAAAATATCCAGCTTCTATTTTAAATTAAGTTCAGTAATCTGTTTAGCTCTTCTCATTTTCACCTCTTCACTTGTAATAGGTCAGAATAATAACGCTAAAGGAGATGTGTTTGTTGACGCAGATGGTGTAATGAGATGGCAAAATACTAACGAAGAAGTACATGGTTTTGGTGTTAACTATACGGTGCCGTTTGCCCATGCCTATCGTTCTGCAAAAAGAATGAATATTGATCCCAAACAAGCAATAGACAACGACCTTTATCACTTTTCGCGCTTAGGATTTGACCTTTATCGAGTTCACGTTTGGGATACTGAAATCAGCGATACTTTAGGGAATTTACTTGAAAATGAGCATCTGGCCACTTTTGATTATATGCTTAACGAACTGAAGAAAAAAGATATTAATTATGTAATTACTCCAATAGCTTTCTGGGGAAATGGTTGGCCTGAACCGGATAAAAAAACGCCAGGCTTCTCTAATAAATATGGCAAAGGAAACAGCTTGACAAATAAAGATGCGATAAAAGCCCAACAAAATTATTTAGAGCAATTTTTAAACCACGTCAACCCTTATACCGGTGTTGCCTATAAAGATGAGCCCAATATACTTGCTTTTGAAGTGAGTAATGAACCCCATCATAGTGGAGCAGCAAAAGAGGCTACCGCATTTGTGAAGGGGATGGTAAATGCTATGAGAAAGACAGGAACAAAAAAACCCATCTTTTATAATATAAGCCACGGTGTGCATTTTGCAGACGATTATTTTAAAGGCGGAATCCAAGGCGGTACTTTTCAGTGGTATCCTACTGGGTTGGGATATCAAAAGGAATTACCCGGAAATATGCTGCCTAATGTAAATGATTATAATATTCCCTTTGAAGAGACAATTAAAAAAAATAACGGCGCTAAACTTGTTTATGAGTTTGACGCTGCAGATATAGGCCGCTCTTACATTTACCCAGCTATGGCAAGAAGTTTTCGTGAAGCTGGGATACAAATCGCAACACATTTTGCCTATGATCCTACTTTTTTAGCCCCTTATAATACAGAGTATAATACACATTATATGAATCTGGCTTACACGCCTCAGAAAGCTTTAAGCTTAATGATCACAGGCAAAGTTTTTCACGAAGTGCCTATGTATTCTGATTTTGGTTCTTACCCTGAAAATACTTCATTCGGTAATTTTAAAGTGGATTATAAAAATGATCTGGCCATATATAATGCTGCCGATTCATTTATTTATACAAACGACACTAAAACAAATCCTAAAAATGAAAGCGAACTCATTCAAATTGCAGGATTTGGAGATTCACCGCTAATTGAATATGATGGATCTGGAGCCTATTTTTTAGATAAAATCGAGGATGGCTTATGGCGTCTTGAAGTTATGCCAGATGCAATCTGGGTAGATAATCCTTTTGGTAGAAACAGCCCTAAAAAAACAATAGCCGTAATCAAATGGGAAGAGCATAAAATGCAAATCAACTTAAAGGATTTAGGTGAGAATTTCAACTTAGAGGCAATCAATGAAGGAAACACATATAAATCAAATGTAGATTCGAATTCCTTTACCATCCAACCCGGAACTTATATTCTAAGTCAAAAAGGAAATACTACAAAGTGGTCACCCAATGACAATTTTAATCTTAATAAATTAAAGGATTTTTATGCGCCAAAAGATACTGTTGATAAGCCCTGGTTTAAACATACTCCAGTAGTGGAGGCTTCAGAAAGTGAACCTTTAGAAGTAAAGATTCAGTTTGTGGCTCCCAGTACTCCTCAAAAAATTGAGCTCAATGTGCAATCGGGTTATAATCGGGAAGCCTTAGAAATGACCACAAGTGACGGTTATACATATTCAGCTACTATCCCCGCAGACAAGGCTTCTGTTGGCTTTTTAAACTACAGCATTGTTGTTCAAAAAGATGATGAGAATTATATTACCTATCCTGCAAATAAAGAAGGACGTCCTTCTGATTGGGATTTTTATGCGAGAGATAATTATAAAGTACGCGTAGTCCCTCAAAAAAATCCTATTTATCTTTTTAATGCCGCACAAGATGCTGAAGATTTAGTAATACAATGGAGAAATGGTTTCAAATTAGTGCCCACAGAAAATTATGACGAAGCAGAATACCAGATACCCGTTGAAAAATTATTTGTTCAGGACAATGAAAATCTTAACGCGCAACCTATTTACGATTATAGCTTTAAACAATTTATTCTTGATAAAATAAAAGGGCGCAAGAGTGATTTAGCTAATAAATCTGAACTTGTTTTGAAAGGCAGATCGCTCAATGAAAATCCAACTCCTCTGCAAATAGCTTTTGTTCTGGACGATGGATCTTCTTATGGTGCAACCCTTAATTTAGACACCGCAATAAAAGATTATAAATTTAAACTCTCAGATTTAAAGCCCGTAAAAACTGTTACTTTACCTAGACCTTATCCTAGTTTTCTACCGTATTATCTGGAACACGATATTAAAGAAGAATTTGATATAAGTAAAGTTGAAAGTATTCAATTTTCGATTGGGCCGGGTATTCCAGAAAATGATCTTGAAAACCCACATGGTATTGGAATTATTAATGTACGACTGGAATAGACTAAAATTAAAAAGTGATATGTGGAATTTTATCCCGCAGACTTTTCTTTTTTAATTCCAGATTTTCCCGAAACTTTTGATGTGCTTGTGAATGCTCATTAAATGGCCTGTGAGAAATTCCTTTTTGGATGGTTTCAACCTCAGCCATTATCTTTTGAGTATTATCGGATGTATAAACCTCGATTAAACGTTTCCAGATATAATCTACTGCGAGTGTGTTTGGGTGAACCATATCCCGATCATAAAAACGATAATCCCTTAATTCGTCCATCATAATTTCATAAGAGGGAAAATATTCCGCTTGCTGCTCAGTTTCAACTAGCTGCTGTACAGCTGTAATTAAATGGGCTTTACTTCTTTGGTTTTCAACAAAGCCATCTTTAAGATGACGTACAGGAGAAACTGTAAGAATTATGGTAGCATTTTTATTGACTTTCTTTATTTGTTCAATAGTGTGTTGAAGAGATGTCAATATCTGCTCTGGTTCATAAAGTTCTTTTTCAAACTCACGCTGTGGGATTTTATGACAGTTCGCAACCAGACTACCGCTTTCTTTAAATCTATAACCCCAAGCCGTACCTAATGTAATAACTACGTGCGAAACTTTCTCTAAAGATGCTTTTGTATCTCTTAATGCCTGATTTAAGTTTTCTATTAATTGATCTTTATTTGAACTGCTCAAATCAGAATGCGCATCAAAACAGTGCCAACGCTCATTTTGAAAAATAAGGTCATCTTCGTTAAAAACTTTTTCCGAAACAACTAATTCAAAAAAACGCTCAATAGCTTTGGGATGAAATAAAATTCCAAATGGGTTAAGCTGGTTCTTGTACTTATAATACTCTAGCTTACTCCCAATATTTTCTACAAAACAGGATCCCACCAAAAGAACTTCAGACTGGTAATCTATGGGATTACTTGAAGTCTTTAGCGGTATTTGTGTTTGAAGTTTCAAATTCTATGAAATATAATCTTTAGCTTTTTCTAAAGCTTGAACTATACCTTCCGGATTTTTACCTCCTGCTGTTGCGAAGAATGGCTGACCGCCTCCACCGCCCTGAATAAATTTCCCCAGTTCACGTACAATAGTCCCTGCATTTAAATCTTTGGCCTTTGCCAAATCTTTAGAAATATAGCAGCTTAATAAAGCTTTTCCATTTTGACGGGATGCCAATACTAGAAATAAATTATCCAGTTCTCCCCCTATTTGAAAAGATAGATCCTTCATTCCTCCAGCATCAAGATCTATTTCCTTAGCTAGAAAACCTACCCCATTTACTTCAATTATTTCAGCTTTGAGCTCACCTTTAAGATTTTTAGCCTTTTCTTGAAGCAATACTTCTATTTGCTTGCTTAAAGCATTGTTCTCTTCCTGTATATTTTCAATGGCCTTCACGAGATCCTGCGCATTGTTTAATAAACCTCGAATGGTTCCCAATTGTTCGGCCTGATCTTCAAAATAGGTCATTACCGCATCACCAGTTATAGCCTCAATGCGTCGAATACCTGAAGCCACGGCTCCCTCTGATCTGATTTTAAAATACCAGATATCACCAGTATTCAGAACGTGAGTTCCACCACACAATTCCATAGATTTACCAAAACAAATGGTACGCACTGCATCCCCATATTTTTCTCCAAACAGTGCTATTGCTCCCGCTCCTATAGCTTGCTCATAAGGGATAGCCCTTTGTTCCTGCAATGGTAATTGCTCTTGGATTCTGGCATTCACAAAATGCTCGATCTCTTGAAGTTGATCTGGCGTAACCTTAGCAAAGTGAGAAAAATCAAAACGCAAATAACCGCTATGAACCATAGACCCTTTTTGCTCAACGTGATTGCCTAAAATTTTACGTAAAGCTTGGTGCAATAAATGTGTAGCAGTATGATTAGCTGCAGTACGCGCTCGTTGTTTTTCATCAACCACCGCAGTAAAAATATCTTCTGGATTTTGAGGTAGATTTTTTGCAATATGGATAATCAGGTTATTTTCCTTCCTTGTATTGGTAATATAAATTACATCCCCATTAGGAATTTCAAGATATCCCTTATCTCCTACCTGGCCGCCGCCTTCTGGGTAGAACGGTGTAAGATTGAATACCAATTGATAATGATCTCCTTCTTTTTTACTGGAAACTTTTCTATAACGTGTGATTTTTACTGGAGTCTGTAAAGTGTCATATCCTACAAATTCCTCTTCAGCATCATCGTCCAAAATAGTCCAATCTCCAGTTTCTATTTTTGTGGCAGCACGAGAGCGTTCCTTTTGTTGCTGCAAAGCTTTCTGAAAACCCTTTTCATCTAGAGAATATCCTTTTTCACTTAAAATAAGTGCGGTTAAATCTATTGGGAATCCATAGGTATCATAAAGTTCAAAGGCTTTACCCCCTTCTACTTTTTTGTCTTTAGCTTCAGCAATAATTGTATCTAACAAGATCAATCCCTGATCTAAAGTTCTTAAGAAACTTTGTTCTTCCTCTTTTATGACATTGTAAATGAGATTCTGTTGTTTACGCAATTCAGGAAATGCGTGTCCCATTTCATCTGCAAGAACGCTTACCAATTTATAGATAAAAGGTTCTTTAGTATTTAAAAAAGTAAATCCATAACGTATTGCTCTTCTTAAAATACGACGTATTACATATCCTGCGCCGGTATTGCTTGGCAATTGTCCATCTGCAATAGAAAATGCAACTGCACGCACGTGATCTGCAATTACACGTATGGCTATATCTTTTTCAGTATTACCACCATATTTAGATTGGGTAATTGTTTCAATCTCTCGAATAAGCGGAGTGAAAACATCTGTATCGTAGTTTGAAGTTTTCTCCTGCAACACCATACAAAGGCGCTCAAAACCCATTCCTGTATCAACATGTTTCTGCGGGAGCGGCTCCAGAGAACCATCTGCCTTTCTATTATATTGAACGAATACAAGATTCCAGATTTCCACTACTTGTGGATGATCTGCATTTACAAGCTGTGCTCCAGGGATTTTAGCCTTTTCTGCATCAGAACGAAGATCTACGTGGATTTCAGAACAAGGTCCGCAGGGTCCCTGATCTCCCATTTCCCAAAAATTATCTTTTTTGTTTCCGTTAAGGATTCGATCTTCAGCTATATGTTTTTTCCAGAAATCGTAAGCTTCTGTATCGCGTTCCAGATTCTCGCTGGAGTCGCCTTCAAAAATTGTAACGTAGAGTTTACTTTTATCTATGCCCAATTCTTTAGTTAACAATTCCCAGGCCCAATCAATAGCTTCTTTTTTAAAATAATCACCAAAACTCCAATTGCCCAGCATTTCAAACATCGTGTGGTGATAAGTGTCTTTTCCCACCTCCTCAAGATCATTATGTTTACCACTTACTCGAAGACATTTTTGTGTATCTGTGACACGCCTATTTTTGGGTATGCTGTTTCCTAAAAAAAATTCCTTAAATTGGTTCATTCCCGCATTGGTAAACATCAATGTTGGATCATTCTTAATTACCATAGGTGCCGAAGCAACGATACTATGATTTTTTGAGTTAAAGAAGTCGAGAAATTTAGAGCGTATTTCCTGGGATTTCATGTGTGGATTTTAGTCTAAGTAATGCCCAAATTTATGAAGTGGCAAACTATTTTTTATATTTGTTCGTTTTCCCTTTAATAATTGCGGTTTAGGCCGAAAACGTTAACGCAAAAATAGCATATTTTAACTTATGTCGAAGGTTAAATATTATTACGACAGCGAGACTCTTTCCTATCGAAAAATCGAAAAAAGGAAACGACGCAGATTTGGGATTATATTGGTTTCAGTTTTGGGATCATTTCTAGCGGGTTTTATTCTGCTGATTATTTATCTGAATATTCCTAATCTTGAAACACCTCGGGAAAAAGCTTTGCAACGTGAATTGCAAAACATGACGATTCAATACAACGTACTAAATAAAAAACTGGATCAGATAGAAGTTGTGCTTAATGAAGTTGAAGAAAGGGACAACAGTATTTATCGTTTATATTTTGAGGCCAATCCTATTCCCGAAGAACAACGTAAAGCGGGTTTTGGTGGTGTAAATAGATATAAAGATCTTGAAGGTTATGATAATTCTAAGATGATCGTCGAGACGAATCGACGTCTGGATATTCTTACTAAACAACTGGTGGTACAAAGCAAATCTCTGGATGAAATTGCTGTTCTGGCAGAAGAGAAAGAAAAATTACTTGCTGCAATACCGGCAATACAACCTGTTGCCAATAAAGATCTGACCCGCATTGCTTCAGGATACGGTTTGCGCAATGATCCTTTTACAAAACAACGAAAAATGCATTGGGGGATGGACTTTACAGCACCTCGCGGAACACCCATTTATGCAACAGGAGATGGAGTAATTGCACGAGCAGACAATCAATCAACAGGTTATGGTAATCACATACGCATAGATCACGGGTATGGCTATATAAGCTTGTATGGACATCTTTATAAATACAACGTACGTAGAGGGCAAAAAGTAAAGCGCGGCGATCTTATTGGTTTTGTGGGTAGCACAGGTCGTTCAGAAGCACCACATTTGCATTATGAAATTTTTAAAGACGGGGAACGTATAAACCCAATCAATTTTTATTACGGAAACCTTTCTCCTGAAGAATTTGACATTATACTCAAACGTGCTCAGTTAGAAAATCAATCCTTGGATTAATGCATGTAGATCTACCTGAAAAATTATATTACAGCATTGGCGAAGTGGCCACTGCATTCGATGTGA
>CAXBEL010000062.1:0-19339 GCA_963974735.1 uncultured Flavobacteriaceae bacterium
ATATTGGCATTGGGCAGGGGCTGGTTAAGGGTGTCCCTTATTTGGCCACTTAACTCAATATTTTGAGCGTGGCAAAATGAAAATCCTGCTAGAAGTAGCAGGATTTTTAGGATTATTTTCTTTAAATAAATATCAATAAATTTCTTTTTTTCACTTATACAAAATTCACCCCTATTTTATCCAAGTTCCTAGAATTAGACTCTAAGAAAAAAGATCCAAAGTCCAATGAATAATTTTAATTACGCCCTTGTATGTGCTTTTTAGCCCACTTTTTAAAGTATGCGACATATTCATTATGCGACATTATTTTTAGATTTTCTTCATTAAAATCGGGGATTTTAAAATTCCCTGATTTGACTTTGACAGCCTTAAAAGTTATAGCAGGCATTGTTAACTCCAAAATTGCACCTGGCAAATTAATATAGGGCGTGGGACCAGCCCTAAAATTGAGTTCGGGGCTAAACCAACATTCGATGGGGATTCTTCCTGCATATTCAGCATCTTTATTTTCAATAGTTGCTATAGCTTTAAAACAATCCATACCTAAAATTGTCTTTTTTTGATCCGTTACCTGCCATGATACCTCGTCGGATGATACCAATCTAATTATTTCTGTAGATTTCGGGATATAGTAAGCTTTCTTTTTTTCTAAATCATTATATATTTTTTCACCATCTATGGCCAAAGAAGTTGCAAAATCTAAAGAATAGCTTGACATGCCATCAATTGTCATGGGCTCTTCATAAAAGAAAACTGCGGCTTTATCTCCCGCAACTACTTGAAATTTTACGGTTGGTAAAATTTTGCTAGCATCGTCAAATAATTTTTTATTGTAAGCCTCCATTTGCGATTTTATATCGTCTTGATAATTTTCTTTCACTTTGACAAAAGAATCCCTTTGCCTAGTTCCAGCTAAGTACTCAATTTTCAATTCTTGAGCCAACAAACAAGTGTTGAATAATAAGGCTAGTATAAAATATTTTAAATTGAACATGACAATTTTATTAAACTGAAAAATTTGAAAGCTTAGCATACAAATCGATTTGTATACTAAGCTTTTTTAAAATACTACCTAAGGAATAGTTAAGTGTTTTAATAATACTTTACTCTAACTCGACCGTAGTCACTCCCGCCACCTGCACGAGTAACACTGCTCATGTACTCCCATATATGCGCTTGTGGCTGATTCTTGTCCATACCTGGCTAAATGATGATAATATACGGCTTCTGCCAAGGTATCACAAAAACCCACAATTTTCTCAGCTTCCTTAGTCTGTTTCTCGAATGTTAAGTTTTGGCTTTCATTTGCGGATAAGCTGAATGAAAACATTGCAAAGCAAAAAAGTAATCCTAATTTTTTCATAATGATAAGGTTTTATGGTTAATTTCTCCAAATCTGAAAAAAAAACCAACATTATATCCAAATTCAATCTATTGCGTAAAAAACATACAAATTACTTGATTTTAGAATTACATCTATGAAAGTGACTGAATTAAAAACACTTTCTGTTTTTATAATGTTGAACTATAATTTGTGTTGCAAATGAAGTGAAACGCTTATAAAACCCTCTAAAATAAAGGTTTTTTTATTTTGTGGCAGTGTGGCACATTATGTTGCAACATTTAAATCAGTGCTAAGCACTCATAAAATGAGGGTCACAACGTATTGCACTGTGGGCAAATATAGTTTACAGTCCCTTTTTTAACATAGGCGATGTTAGGCTAAATAACTTTAAATTAATCCCTAATAAGTTTCCAAACTCTAATCTCAGCAATTAGCACCATTATCCCCCACCAGTAGCGCCATAAATCTGCCCATTTGCAAAACTGGCGTCCCCGGCTGCAAGCTGCACATAGATAGATGCCAATTCTACGGGTTGCCCTGGTCGTCCCAAGGGCGTATCGCTACCAAAGGTTTTGAGTTTTTCCATCGTTGCACCACCACTCACTTGTAGCGGTGTCCATATAGGTCCGGGAGCCACACCATTCACTCGGATGCCTTTTGGCCCCAACTGTTTTGCAAGCGATTTCACATAATTGGAAGTAGCGGCTTTTGTCTGCGCATAGTCATACAACTCTGCACTTGGGTCGTACGACTGCTCAGAGGTGGTACCGATAATAACAGCACCTGGTTTTAAATGTGGCAAAGCCGCTTTTATAATCCAGAAGGGCGCATAGATGTTGGTTTTCATAGTGGCGTCAAAATCTTCCGTTGTAATATCAAGTATCGATTCTTTGGTTTGCTGTCTTGCAGCATTGTTGACCACAATGTCCAATCCGTCCAAAGCTTTCACAGCATCATTTACCAACTTTGCACAAAAGGTCTCCTCCCGAAGATCTCCAGGAATTGCAACCCCCTTACGGCCCTCCGCCTTAATGAGCGCAATCACCTCTTGTGCATCGTCCTCTTCTGTAGGATAATAGTTGATGACAACATCGGCGCCTTCTCGAGCATATGCGATGGCGGCGGCACGTCCCATTCCTGAATCTCCACCGGTAATGAGTGCCTTACGTCCCTGTAGACGTCCTGAACCTTTATAGCTTTTTTCACCATGATCGGGCTTCGGATCCATTTTGCTGGCCAGCCCAGGCCAAGGTTGCGATTGCTCTTTAAAGGGTGGTCTTACATATTTGGTTCTAGGGTCTTCAAGCGCCAAAGTTGGAGCGACCTCTGTATGATTGGTGTCTTTTCCTAAGGCAGGACTTACAGCAGCTGTTGCCAATACTGCACTCATGCCGCCAATCGCTTTGCGACGGCTCATTTTTTTGTATTCATTCATAATAAATCAGTTTAGACGTGTTAGCATTATTTTTTTGATTGCCTGACTCAATCGGCAGGTCCCTGTTGCTTTTTTACTTGATCTGCAAGCATAGTGTCGGGCGTGATATTGCCAATGGTCATCTGCACTTTATTCTTAAATCCGGATACCACTTTGTCTTTCCCTGCCATGAGGGCCTCGTAGCCATCTTTTGCAACATCTGCAGGATCTGACAACGCATCCTTGTCCTGAACGGCTTTACTGTCTGTCATATTCGCTTTGTTAAAAAAGTCGGTATCGGTAGCCCCCGGTTGCAACGCAGTAACTGTAATGTCTGTAGCTTTTAATTCCGACCGGATGGCTTCTGAGAAGGAGAGCACAAATGCCTTTGTGGCATGGTATATAGATTGCCATGGTCCAGGAATTTCACTAGCTATAGAGGCGACATTCAATATTTTTCCGCTATTGCGTGCCACCATTTCTTTTACAAAATGTTTGGTAAGGATCACGGTGGAGGCAATATTAAGGTCTATAATGGCCAATTCCCTCTCTATATCTGTATCCTTGAAAAATCCGTATTCACCTTGCGCCGCATTATTGACAAGCACATCAATATCCAGTCCTTGAGTTTGGATTTCTTCGCAAAGCGAAAACGCCTCTTCCTTGTTAAAAAGGTCTTTGGCAATGGTTATGACTTCAATGCCATGTCTTCTAAATTCGTGCGCTTTGTTGTTAAGTTCGTCCTCACTTCGGGCAACAATAACAAGATTGTAGTGGTCTTTGGCAAATAGTTTTGCAAGTTCATATCCTATGCCGCTTGTGGCACCTGTGATAAGTGCATATTTATGAGTGTTTGACATAATTTAAATTTTATGTATGAATTTGTTTAATGATTAAATGGAATGATCCTGCATTAAGCCCAAGGATCTAGCACGACCTTGACACAGCGATCTTCTTTCTTTTTAAAAATGTCATAGGCATGCGAAATCTCGGTCAGTGGCAGCCTGTGTGTGATAATGTCGTCGAGTACCACTCTGCCTTCTTTGACGTATCCCAGTAATTCATCAATATATTTATGAGTAGGTGCTTGGCCTCCTTTTAAGATGATGCCTTTGTCAAAAAACTGACCAATAGGAAAATTATCATAGGTGGTGGGATACACTCCTAAAACCGAAACGATGCCCCCACGACGCACAGCACTCATACACGCCTCAAGCACTTTATCCGACCCTTTTTCGAGGTTGATTACCGCTTTTGCCCTGTCTAAAAGATTACGGTCGGGCTCAAAACCCACGGCATCTATAGTTACATCCGCACCCCGTCCTTGTGTGATATCGCGGATTTGTTCTACCACACCTTTGGCACCATCCTCCCATAGAATGGTTTCACAACCTGCTGTTGCTTTTGCCTTATCCAGCCGATACTGTACCGTATCTACGATGACCACTCGGCCAGCACCTCGTAACCAAGCACTTTTTGCCGCCATGATGCCTACAGGGCCTGCTCCAAAAATGGCAACAGATTCGCCTCCTTTTACTTCTCCCCAATCGATACCTGTATAACCCGTAGGAAAAATATCTGTTAAAAACAGCACCTGCTCATCGGTGAGGTTGTCAGGCACCACTCTCGGACCCACATTGGCATAGGGCACCCGTACATATTGTGCCTGCCCGCCATCATAGCCACCATACAGATCGGTATACCCAAATAAAGCACCACCTTTTTCCGTGAGAAGTCCACCCTCTGGTCCATAGTGCTCAGGATTGCTGTTCTCACAGTGGCCAGGCAAATCGTGGTTACAAAAAAAACAGCCGCCACAGGCAATTGGGAAAGGCACGACCACACGGTCGCCCCTCTTAAGGTGTGTGACGTTTTTACCGACTTCTTCAATAATCCCCATAAACTCGTGTCCCAATACCATAGGGCGCGGTTGTGGGATGCCGCCAGAATAAATATGCAGGTCTGACCCGCAAATTGCTGTGGCGGTGACTTTTAGAATAAGGTCGTCTGGATTTTGAAGTTTTGGATCGTCTATGGTATCACAGGTTATTTTACCTGGACCGTGAATTTGTGCTGCTTTCATAGTATATAATTTTATAAGAAAATTAATATGTGCAGCAGCAAGCACTTAACTGTAAAAAAAATAAAATTAGCCCAAAAATTATCAAACTGTTTTTTAAAATAAAATATGCTAGTCCGTAATAAAGGCAAGTACTTAATAAAGAATGGCGGTGAGAATTTTAATAAAAAAGCACCCTAATAAAATTCAGTTGGTGAAACCTTTTTTTAAATAACTTTATAAAATGGGATTCGAATTATACTTAACCAAAATTCTTGAGTATGATTACTTTACAACACGTAGCTCCCTCTTTATCATTAAAACCCTTTATAAAGCTCTATAAACTTTTACAGTTTGACACTGTAAATTTAGAAGACCGCCGCTGGTATGCATCAGCAGACCCATACCTTGTTTTCTTTTTAGAAGACAATTCCTTTTACATTAAAAGCCAAAATCAAAAATATTCAGTTCAGAAAAATAGCGCTACTTTTTTTGTTGGTATATCTACACAATTCAATGGTTGGTTTCACTTAAAGGGCAAATACAAATGCTTTTTAATACAATTTACCCCCACTGGTTTAGCCAGATTATTTAAGCTTCCTTTAGATAAAATAATAAATAACATTTATCCAGTTGATGGTTTTTTGGATTCTTCAGCAGCTATGTTGTTACACCGATTAAAAAGTGCTTCAGATATTGAGCAAATGGCAAGTTTAGCAGATGAATTTTTTATACCCTTTTTAAAAAACATTAAAAGCAAATCAGTAGAAAATGACAACTCCATATTCTCTAATGATTTCCCAGAACTAAAAATACTTTTGCGTACTCAGGATTATGCCAGCATTTTAAATATGAGTCTTCGCAATTTTGAGAGAAGATTTCTTGAGCAAGCGGGCATCACCTTTAAAACCTATTTGAGGTTACTGCGATTTCAAGATGCAATAGCTCTCAAGGTTAACTTCCCAGAAAAGAGCTTTTCTTCTATCGCCTATGAATGTGGTTACTATGATCAGACCCATTTGGGAAAGGATTTTAAAGAATTTACAGATGTTAGTCCCTCCATATTTTTTAAAGATAATTTATCGATTCAGCTCCAGCTTTATTCGTCTATAATAAAATAAAATTGGCGATTTTTTACTAGCAAACAAATATTATAAATGACTAATTTAGAGTTACTTAAAATAAAATATACCTATAAACAAAACTGAGAAGAAAAAACTTCTCTCAAATCAATTCTTTCAACTCACGAATAATTTTTTAACTATCAAACTCAATGAAAAAATTTTTCCGCACCAGAAAATCCCAAATCCTACTCTACATTACATTTACTGCTTGTTTACTAACGTTATCTGGATGCTTCCCGCCTGATGTGGAAGATTCTGTTACGGTTACCACCATCGCTACTGGATTAAAAGCTCCCATAGGATTAGAGATAGACACAAAAGGGCGTGTTTGGGTAGCCGAAGCCGGAACAGGAAATAATGATGGCCAGGTCTCCGCAATATTTGGAGGAACAAAGTATGATGTAATAACAAATTTTGAATCTGTCATTGCTCCTGAAGGTGAAGCAGATGGACCCTCCCACCTCCTGTTTTCAGATGGCGTATTATATATTCTAGGCACAGGAGGTAAAATGTATAAAGTACCTGAATCCTCATTAAATCCGGGTTCTAGTACTATAGAAGCTTCAAGCCTTGAAGTAGAAGACATAGGTGCTTTTGTTCTTTCACAAACATTTGAACATCCTACAGGAGAAAGCCATCCCTACAATCTAACCATGGGAGACAATAAAAATATTTATATTACAGATGCCGCAGCAAATGCCATTGTACGGCGTATGCCCAATGGCGATTTAAGTATTGTTACAGAAGTTCCCGGGATTCCCAATAGTACCCCTGTAGGTCCAAACCCAATAGAAAGTGTTCCTACGGGTATTTATTATAATGGCCATGATTTTTTAGTTACCACTTTATTGGGCTTTCCTTTTCCCGTTGATCAAGCCCTTATCTATAAAATTTCACCTTCAGGAGATGTATCCACTTATCAAGAAGGCTTTACCAGTTTAGTAGATATTGCTAAAGGAGGTCCCTACGGAAGAATTGTTCTTGAACATGGGGAGTTTGGTCCTACTGGATTCATGCCAAACACAGGTAGACTTGCCTTTGCGAACGGGTCAACAATTACCACACTTACTGATGGGCTTAATCTGCCAGCGGGAATGAAACAAGCTGCAGGTTACAGCAATACACTTTATGTAACCAGCTTGGGAGACAATAGCGTTCTCAAGGTTGTTTTTTAGATAAGATAATTGATGGGGTAAAATCAAATCTATTCTGGTTTAAAATATAAAACCATTATATCTAAATTTATATTTAAAAACCCTCTTAATCGAATGATTTTGAGGGTTAATCTCATCACAAATTTCTCCTTTTCTTTCTCAACTATTAATTATTTAAAATTCAAATACAAAGAAGATTATCATTTTGAGGGCGATTAATTTCTTCCTCAAGTTGAACCATATCGCTTCTCATAAACCGAACGAATTGAAGTTCGGTTTTTTGTTTATATAATTCTAAATACTGAATTCTATTGAAGTGAACACTTTCCTTTTTCTCTAAAAGGTCATATCCTTTTTCAGAGACAGCTTCAGTGTTTTCTTTTCGGGAGATAAAATACTCCAATAGTTCAGAATAGATATCCAGCATGCTTATACTATAGCCTATTCTAACCTGCAAGGGAATTGCCGCATTGAGGCAATTATTCTGGAGATCAGTGTCGAAAATATTTTGATCTCTTAAGATTTGTATTTTCCTCTTAAACCTGATATTAATTTTAGATGTATTCATACTCCTATACTATAATTATTACCTTGATTGAATCTATACAAATTCATTCAATGATGATGATGTTTTGATGTTTCAAAACTAAAAAGGAGCCCTAGCACAGGGGAATAAGATATTCTTCAGAGTGTCCATTATCTCATCAAAAACTTAGGAAAATCCATTTGTTCTTGATTTGTAGCTCTACTATTATTAACCCTTCAATCTTTTAAAATTGGTTTGAAGAAAAAGGTTGGGTATAACAAATTAATATGTAGAACCTCAAAAGTATTTACGTAATATCTTGACATTAGGTTTTATAGAACAATATTCTTTATCTCGCTAACTACTTAAGCCTGACCAACACGCGACCATCTTAAAAGCTGCTACACTGCACTCGAAGTAAAATATAAGTTAGGCAAAGAAAACCGGTTTAAAAATGTGAATTTGGAAAATAGGTTTTACATTATGATAATCTCTGGAATAGCAGGAAAGGTACATTTCAATTTATTTCCTCTCATACAAAGACGAAATTATTGATCCCACCAAATAGTGCCATAAATAGTATCCTCTCCTCCAAATTGCCTTTGAGTGGCTTCTGTATAACCTGTCTCATTATTAAATGCTTCATTGTCAGGATAGCTTAAGCGTGCAGGGACTTCATTACCATTGGGAGTAACAAAATTATCTGGAAAACCTGTTCTTCTCCATTCTGACCAAGCTTCATAACCAAACATAAATAAATGTACCCAACGCTGAGTTCCTATTTTTTCCATTGCCATATTTGAATCAAATGCGACCTCTGGCTGACTTAAAAATGCTGCAACTCCTTCATCACTGCCGGTCCATTGCATGTTGAAAGTCACTATCACTAATCTTGGTGAAATCAGGCGCTTGACAGGCTAATTTCAATGTGTTTTAGGAATGGGTTTGTATGATTCAAAGTTTCAGATTTTTCAGTAGTTGATTTTATTTGTTCTTTATTATTACAAGCGGAAAGTAGATGTGCGAGCACCACAAGTGTGAGTAAAGAATACCTTTTCATAAGTATATGAGAATGTATTGTACTATTAAAATTAAGTGATAAAAGCGATTAGGTCAGAATGGAATGTTTTAAATTTTGATTATCTAGATGAGTTGTATCAGACCTAACAGCTAATAAGTTCAACTAGATTTAATATCTATTTGATAATTTTATATTTTTAATCAATGACCTCACTTTCCAGAATCTTCTATTTATTGATTGGTATTGTTCTATTGGCTTCCTGTTCATCAACAAGAAAGGCCAACAGAACTATTAGCCATACTCTTAAAGACTCTCTATTCTTTAAACAAGGTTTTGCTGGACTTGCGTTATATGACCCGATAGCGAATGAAATGCTTTATACTCATAACGCCGATAAATATTTCACACCTGCTTCAAACACCAAGCTTTTTACATTTTACACCGGGCTTACAGTTTTGGGAGATTCAGTTCCGGCATTAAAGTATTATACTTCTGGTGATTCTCTTGTTTTTAAAGGAACTGGGGATCCCTCTTTTTTAAATCCGGATTTACCTGAATCCAAAGTTTTAAAATTTCTAAAGGACAGAAAAGAGCAGCTATTTTATTTGCCACCTACTTATCAAGAGGCTTATTTTGGTCCTGGCTGGTCCTGGGATGATTTTAACTCCTATTATTCGGTAGAAAGAAGTGCTTTCCCTATATATGGAAATCGGGTAACCTTTACACAAAAAGAACATTTCACACTACCTCAGGCATATCCTGTATATTTTCAACAGATGCTTCTACCAGATTCTTTGAATCTCAAAGATTCGAGAAGGATTAAACGGGAAATGGCTTCTAATAATTTCGCTTATGGCCTGATTGAAAGGGATTCTGGCTATTCTCAGGATGTGCCAATTAAATATTCGCCAGAGTTATTTGTAACACTTTTAAAAGATACACTTAAAAAAGATGTGCAAATTATAAATACACTTCCTGAATCGTTTATTAATGAGCGGACTCTTTACAGTATTCCTACAGATAGTATCTACAAAAGAATGCTTAAGGTAAGTGATAATTTTATTGCTGAACAGATATTATTAATGGCTTCCGAAGAAATTGCAGATACCTTAAAGACAGATATAGCCATAGAATTTATGAAAGATAATTTTCTGAATGATTTACCAGACCAACCCCAATGGGTTGATGGTTCTGGCTTATCTCGTTACAACTTATTTACTCCGCGTACATTGGTAAAGCTGTTAGAAAAAATAAAGGATAAAATGCCTCAAGACAAACTGTTCGGTTTAATGGCTGTAGGTGGAAAAAGTGGAACATTAGAAAATTATTACTCAGCAGAAGAACCCTATATATTTGCGAAAACCGGAAGTCTTAGCAATAATCACAGCCTTAGCGGATTTATAAAAACCCGTAGCGGAAGAGTTTTAATATTTAGTTTTATGAATAGCAATTACACCATTCCTACAAGGGAATTAAAAAAAGGAATGGAAAGAATATTACTTACCATTCGTGATAACTATTGATTGGCTCTTAAAAATTAAACTATGAAAAGAAGAAATTTTATTGCCAGTGCAGGAATGGCCAGTCTGTCATTTCCGTTATTTCCTTCTAATATCAATAATAATCTTAAGGTTGAAACCTTTCAAGAGATTATTATTCCAATGCGTTTGAAAGAAGGGGATACTATTGGTATTGTGAGTCCTGCGAGTGCAATTTTTGAGACAGAACCTTATACGATTGCTCAAGAAACTTTTGAAGCAATGGGTTTAAAGGTGAAATTTGGGAGACATGTAAAAGGAAGGTATGGGCATCTGGCCGGCACTGATGAAGAGCGGGCGGCTGATATTAATGAAATGTTTAAAGATAAATCGGTCAAAGCTATAATTGCGCTTCGTGGTGGATCTGGATCCGCTCGTATTTTAGATAAATTGGATTATGAAGGCATAAGAAATAATCCTAAAATTTTTATTGGCTACAGCGATATCACAGCAATTCATCTCGCGATTTTTGAAAAAACCGGACTTGTGACCTTTCACGGACCAGTTGCTGTTTCTTCCTGGAATGCTTTCAGTAGGGATAGTTTTAAAGCCTTACTATTTGCCAAAGCAAAGTTTTTATATAAGAACCCTTCTTATATTAACGAAGACCATCTGGTTAATAGCACAAATAGAATTCGAACTATAAAATCTGGAAAAGCTAAAGGGAAGTTGCTTGGTGGTAATCTTTCGGTATTAACAGGAATTATGGGTTCAGAATATTTCCCTAAAGATTGGAGCGACAAGATTCTCTACTTAGAAGATATTGGCGAGAAAATCTATGCTGTAGACCGAATGTTGTCCCAACTTTATCTTGCCGGTATCTTTAATCAAATAAAGGGATTTGTTTTTGGGAAATGTAACGATTGTGAACCCGGAGGCAGTGGTTATGGTTCTTTAACGCTTGAAGAAGTTATTGATCACTATATTAAACCGCTGGGCATTCCGGCTTTCTCTGGGGCTATGATTGGGCATATTTCAGATAACTCTACAATACCTAATGGCGTTGAAGCAGAAATAGACGCAGATAAGGGGACTATTCAATTGCTGAGCGCTGCTGTAAACTAGTAATCTTAACTAAGTTAAATTCAATTAAAAGCGAGGTTAAACCTTGTTAAACTGAATTTTATCTTTTCTTTTGTCACGTAACTTTAAATAAAAAATTAGGGGAATATTAATTCCTTTAATTGAACAAAAAATAAAAGTTATGAGTTATTCAGAAAAGGTTGCCAATAAACTTAATGAGCTTCTTGAAAAGAACTATGATGCAGAAGCTGGGTATAAAAATGCCGCAGAAAACGTAAAAAATACAACGCTAAAATCTTACTTTGAGTCTCGTGCTAAAGATCGATATGATTTTGGGCACGCATTAAAAGCTGAAATAAGGAACTTTGGCAAAGAACCCAAAAAAGGAACGAGTTTAGCCGGTGATGTGCACCGAGCCTGGATGGATTTGAAAGCTAAATTATCTGCAGATAAAGAAGAATCTATTCTTGAAGAAGCCATTAGAGGGGAAGAAACGGCGGTTAAAGAATATGATGAGATTATTAATGAAAAAGACTTACCTCCTTCTACTTCAGATTTACTAATAAAACAAAGAAACAGTGTACAGGACGCATTAACACGAGCGCGAGCTTTTGAAATTGTAGCATAACACTTAAAATGCTTTAACATAAAACCAGCTTTTATAGCTGGTTTTTTTATATATACTGTTAAATGGGTTTTAATAACGTTAAAGGCTCTTAAAACCCTTGTAAACACTGGGTTTATCCCTTATATTGTTTACAGATGTTAGCGATGCGCATCTTACCTTTTAATCCAAGCATCGTATAATTTAAATGAAATTGAAGATGAAGTATTCTGAAAAAATGTCAAATAACTTAAATGAACTACTAACTAAGAATTACGATGCTGAGGCCGGCTATAAATTAGCGGCAGACAAAGTGAAAAATGAAAACCTCAAGAAGTTTTTCACACGCCGTGCTAAAGAACGCTACGATTTTGGACATCAGCTTAAAAATGAGATAACCAGTTATGGCGAAACTCCTGACAAAGGAACAAGCTTTAAAGGGGATGCTCACAGAGCTTGGATGAACTTAAAATCTGCTGTCTCTAGTGATAATGAAGAATCAATTCTGGAAGAAGCCATACGTGGTGAGAAAGCCGCTCTAGAAGAATATAATGAAATTCTAAGCGAGCCTAATTTACCCCCCACTACAGAAAGCATCTTGACTATTCAACGCGATAATGTAAATAATGCGTTGGAAGAAGTAAAAACTTTTGAGGCGATAGCCTAAATTTCAGAATCTTCTTAATAGATAAACCGAGCCGAAAGGTTCGGTTTTTTTAGTTAACAACTCGGTAAAACTTTACTTTTTAAAAGTGTACATTTTCAATAATTTTATGCTGTTTTTCGTTGAATCATTTATATCAACCCTACTGATTAAAAAGACTCAGCACAATCTCCTAAAATACAGTTATGTACCTAATATTTGACACAGAAACTACCGGACTTCCCAAAAATTGGAACGCCCCAATTACGGATGGCGACAACTGGCCTAGAGCCATTCAGATAGCCTGGCAGCTTCACGATGATATGGGTAATGTAATAGATCATCAGGATTATCTTATTAGACCTGATGGTTTTGATATCCCTTATGATGCAGAACGCATACACGGGATTTCTACCGAGCTTGCTCAACGAGATGGAGTCTCATTAGGAGAAGTATTGGGTAAATTTAAACAAGCTCTGGATCGCACCAAGTTTGTTGTTGGTCAAAATGTAGGGTTTGACTTAAACATTATGGGAGCCGAATTTCACCGGCTCGACGTTTCAAATCTTTTACAAGAACTACCTGTTTTAGACACCTGTACCGAAACCACAGCCCAGCTCTGCCAGATTCCCGGAGGCCGTGGCGGTAAATTTAAGCTACCTACACTAACTGAGCTCCACGAGTATTTATTCGGTGAACCTTTTGGTGAGGCGCATAATGCGACTGCAGATGTCGAGGCAACTACCCGCTGTTTCTTTGAGTTGGTACGTCGCCGCATCTTTACACAAGAAGAACTGGATGTTCCTGCAGATTATTTTGAGAATTTTTCTGAGGCACATCCACTGCCCATAAAGCTCATAGGGCTTGAACATATAAATCTTAAAGCCGCCTCTGAAGAAATACGTAAAGCGCTTCAAAAAGCAGATAAGGCAGATATTTCAAAAGAGGAAATCAAGGAAAATAAAGCTCAACTCGCAGAAGTTGAATTTGTTCATCTACACAATCATTCCCAATTTTCAATCCTGCAATCCACAACAAGTGTGCAGGATCTGGTAAGCGCTACTAAAACTATGAAGATGCCTGGTGTGGCAATTACTGACACCGGCAATATGATGGGTGCCTTTCATTTTGTAAAAGCCATAACCGCGCACAACAAAGCTGTTCTTAAAAAAAATGAAGAACTTATAGCTGAAGGTGAAACACCTACCGAAAATATAATCAAACCCATTGTAGGGGTAGAATTAAATGTCTGTACAGACCACACTAATAAAAGTCAAAAGGACAATGGATATCAAATCGTCTTTTTGGCCAAAAATAAAAAGGGCTATCACAATCTGGCAAAAATGGCTTCAATCGCCTATACAGATGGATTTTATTATTTACCCCGTATTGACAGAACGATTGTAGAAAAATATAAAGAAGATTTAATTGTACTTACAGGTAATCTTTACGGGGAGGTACCTAGTAAAGTATTAAATGTTGGAGAGAAACAAGCTGAAGAAGCACTTCTCTGGTGGAAAGAAACCTTTGGTGATGATCTCTATTTGGAAATCATGCGTCACGGGCAAGAAGATGAGAATAGGGTAAATCAGGTACTTGTAGATTTTTCCCAAAAACATGACATCAAACTAGTCGCAACCAACAACACGTTTTATGTTGAAAAGACTGATGCGACTGCCCATGACATTCTTCTTTGTGTAAAAGATGGAGAAAAAGTAGCTACCCCTAAAGGCCGTGGTCGGGGTTATCGCTATGGTCTGGACAATGAAGAATACTACTACAAGAGTGCTGAAGAAATGAAAGCCCTTTTTACAGATTTACCAGAGGCCATCAGCAATGTACAGGAAGTAGTTAACAAAATCGAAGCCTTCACCCTTGCTCGGGATGTATTGTTGCCTGCATTTACCATTCCTGAAGAATTTATAGTAACAGAGGATGCTGTAGATGGTGGTAAACGTGGTGAAAATAAATACCTGCGTCATCTTACCTATGAGGGGGCCAAGGTGAGATATGGGGAGATAACCCCTGCGATTTCAGAAAGACTGGATTTTGAGCTTAATGTAATTGAAAACACAGGCTATCCAGGGTATTTTCTTATTGTGGAAGATTTTATTCGGGAAGCTCGAAAAATGGATGTCTCGGTAGGGCCCGGTCGAGGTTCTGCAGCTGGAAGTGTGGTGGCCTACTGTCTAAAGATTACCAATATAGATCCAATAAAGTACGACTTACTTTTTGAGCGTTTCCTAAATCCGGATCGTGTAAGTATGCCCGATATTGATATTGACTTTGATGATGAAGGTCGTAGTCGTGTTATGGATTATGTGATTAATAAATATGGTGCAAATCAGGTGGCTCAGATAATCACTTATGGCACAATGGCCGCTAAATCCTCCATTCGTGATACAGCTCGAGTTCTGGATCTTCCTCTTGGTGATGCAGACCGCATTGCAAAGCTTATCCCCACAATGTCCAAATTGAATAAAATATTTGGGCAATCAGATGCAGACTTAAAGAAGAAATTCAGAGCCGACGATTTACAGAAAGTAAATGAATTGCTCAATCTTGCTGAAGGAGATAATCTAGAAGGACAAACATTGCGTCAGGCCAGACAGTTGGAAGGATCTGTTAGAAATACAGGAATACATGCTTGTGGGGTTATCATTACGCCTGATGATATCACCAATTTTGTACCTGTCTCGACGGCTAAAGATTCTGATCTCTACGTTACTCAATTTGACAACAGCGTAGTTGAAGAAGCCGGTCTTTTAAAGATGGACTTTTTAGGTCTTAAGACTCTTACATTAATTAAGGATACTGTAAAACTGGTTAAGCATAAACATAATGTAGACTTAGACCCAGATAGTTTTCCTTTAGATGATGAGAAAACCTATGAACTTTTTCAACGTGGGGATACAGTAGGGATATTTCAATATGAATCTCCGGGAATGCAGAAGCATATGCAGGCTTTAAAACCTACTGTTTTTGAAGACCTTATTGCGATGAATGCTTTGTACCGACCTGGGCCAATGGAATATATCCCCAGCTTTATCGCCAGAAAACATGGGGATGAGGAAATCTCGTATGATCTCGATGATATGGAAGAATATCTTGAGGAAACCTATGGGATTACGGTTTATCAAGAGCAAGTGATGTTACTTTCTCAGAAATTGGCAGGCTTCAGTAAAGGTGAAGCTGATGTCTTGAGAAAGGCAATGGGTAAAAAGATTTTCGCACTGCTGGAGAAACTCAAACCTCAATTTTTAGATGGAGGTGAGAAGAAAGGTCATGCTCGTGAAACTCTAGAAAAAATATGGAAAGACTGGGAAGCTTTTGCCGCCTATGCCTTTAACAAATCCCACTCGACCTGCTATGCTTGGATTGCTTATCAAACTGCTTATTTAAAAGCGCATTATCCTGCTGAATATATGGCTGCCGTTCTATCTAACAATATGAACGACATCAAACAGGTTACTTTCTTTATGGAAGAATGTAAACGTATGGGTCTTGAGGTTTTGGGACCAGATGTAAATGAATCCTTTAGAAAATTTACTGTAAATGATCGTGGTGCAGTCCGGTTTGGTATGGGAGCCATAAAAGGGGTAGGAAGCAATGCCGTGCAGACCATTGTAGAGAATAGAAAAGACGGATCCTATAAAAGCGTTTTTGATCTAGCAAAACGTATTGATCTTAGATCCGCCAATAAAAAAGCTTTTGAAAGTCTTGCTTTAGCTGGTGGTTTCGACAGTTTTACAACCACACATCGCGCACAATATTTTAAAGATGAAGGTGATGGAATTACTTTTCTCGAAAAAGCCGTCAAGTATGGAGCAAAATTTCAGGAGAATGAAAACTCCTCCCAAGTAAGCTTATTTGGTGATGCCAGTGAGGTTCAAATACCGGAACCTATAGTCCCTCCTTGTGAAGAATGGGGAACTATGGAAAAATTAAAGCGGGAAAAAGAGGTTGTGGGCATCTATATCTCTGGTCACCCTTTGGATGATTTTCGTCTGGAAATGGATAATTTTTGCAACGCCAAGGTCAATAACTTTTCTCATTTAGATGAATTTTTAAACCGAGAACTCACTTTTGGCGGAGTGATATCAGATGTGCAGCACCGCGTTTCTAAAAATGGGAAAGGATGGGCAGCTTTTACAATTGAAGATTTTAATGACTCCTTTGAATTTAGAATTTTTGGTGAAGAATATTTAAAATTTCGCCATTTCCTCATACCCAATAGTTTTGTACACGTTAAAATATTTGTGAAAGAAGGCTGGGTAAACCGAGAAACAGGTAAAAAAGGTGACCCTCGTTTACAGTTCAACAGTTTTTTACAATTGCAGGATACAATGGAAACTTATGGGCGAAAACTGACTATAAATCTAGATCTTAAAGATGTGAGGGAAGAACGTATTAATAACTTAAAAGAGGTGCTTTATCACTTTAGAGGAGATCAATCTCTTCATTTTTATGTCTTTGAACCCTCTGAAAAAATATCGATTCAAATGCCGAGTAGAAAGAAGAAGGTTAAAATTTGTTCTGAATTGTTAAACGCTTTGTCCAGACAAAATATAAATTACAAACTCAATTGACCTTTTATTTTTAAAATAATCTGCAAAAACAAAAAATAACCAATTTTGATTTTCATTAGATAAACCAATACAGCAATAATCAAATCTAATTTATAAGGTGTAAGCTTTGGAATAATAATTGACTAATTTTGCATATATTCAATATTTAATAAAACAACTATGGCATTAGAAATAACAGACGCAACTTTTGATGAAAAAGTATTGCAATCAGATAAACCGGTATTGGTAGATTTTTGGGCTGCTTGGTGCGGACCTTGTAGAATGGTAGGACCGGTTATTGAAGAAATAAGCAAAGAATACGACGGTAAAGCTGTAATAGGAAAGGTTGATGTTGATGCTAACCAAGAATTTGCTGCTAAATACGGTGTGCGTAATATACCTACTGTTTTGATGTTTCAAAATGGAGAGGTTGTAGGTCGTCAAGTAGGTGTTGCTCCAAAAAATGTATATACTGAAGCAATTGACAATTTACTTTAATCCTTAAATGGAATAAAAAGCAAGAGGTTTGGCTACACGCCAAACCTTTTTTATTTTAGTAAACTTTGATTTTTTCATCTTGGGCATAAAATTAATTAATTCGATATTTGAAGAATTAATCTATTTATGCATATAATAGACGATAACATCTTTAGAAAACAAAAAAATGGATAATAAAAAAGGAAAGTCTCAAGATCTAATAGATTCAAAATTATTAGAAGAACGTAAGATATTTTTATGGGGAGCTGTTGATGATAAGTCGGCAAAACATGTAGTGGACCGTTTACTGTATCTAGACATCTTGAACAACAAAGAGATTAAATTATATATAAACAGTCCCGGCGGTTATGTTACAGCTGGTTTTTCAATATATGACACCATAAAATCAATAAAAAGTCCGGTTTCCACAATTTGTACTGGTCTCGCCGCTAGTATGGGAAGTATTCTTCTTTCTGTTGGAGAGAAGGGAAAACGTTTTATTCAACCTCATGCACGTGTGATGATTCACCAGCCAAGTGGTGGAGCACGTGGACAAGCAAGTGATATAGAAATTACTGCTCAGGAAATTTTAAAAACCAAAGAATTGAGCGCTCAGATATTAGCTGACAATTGTGGTCAGGATTATGAGAAAGTGATGAAGGATTTTAATCGCGATCACTGGATGGGAGCAGACGAATCTGTTGCTTACGGTATCGTTGACGGTATTATAGAGTAGAATCGCTTAAAAGTGGACATACAGGCACAACTTAATAAAATCTCAGGTTTTAATAATCTCGAACTGCTCGCAAGTCAGGTTGTAGAGGGTTTTATTTCAGGAATGCATAAAAGTCCGTTTCATGGGTTCTCCGCAGAATTTGCAGAGCATAAAGTTTACAATACGGGCGAAAGCACCAAACATATAGATTGGAAGCTTTACGCCCGTACTGATAAATTGTATACAAAAAGGTACGAAGAAGAAACCAATTTACGCTGTCATCTTATTATTGATAATAGCAGTTCTATGCATTATCCTGAGTTGAAGCAAAACACTATTAATTCCCTCAATAAAATATCCTTTGCCGTTTTAGGTTCTGCTGCCATAATGCAACTTATGAAAAGACAGCGGGATGCTGTTGGAATGAGTGTATATGGAGAGGGATATGACTTTTATGCTCCTGAGAAAGGAAGTGAACGGCATCATCATATGTTGTTGGATCAGCTTAACCAAATTATTGGTACTACTTCAAAAGAAGTTAGAACCGAAACTTATGCTAATCTACACCTCATTGCTGAAAAACTTAAACGTAGATCTTTAGTCTTCCTATTCACTGACATGTTTCAAAACGAAATAGATCAAGATGCTATGTTTGAGGCTTTACAACATTTAAAATACAACAAACATGAGGTGGTTTTATTTCACACGTATGACAGTTCTACTGAACTTAATTTTGATTTTGACAATACACCTAAGCGGTTTGTAGATATTGAAACAGGAAAGCATATAAATATTTTTGCAGACAATATTAAAGAAACCTACAAAAAAGCCGTGAATACTTATTTTTCTGCCTTACAACTACGTTGTGCCCAATATAAGATTAAATACGTTGCAACCGATACAACACTGGGTTTCAGCCCTATATTAACTGCTTTTTTAGTAGAACGTAAAAATTTTTTATAAGTTTTAAAAAAATACAAAAAATAGTTTGTGTACTTTAAAAGAGGATGTATATTTGCATCCGCAAGAAACAAACCACTCAGCTGGTTTTTTGAAAGCGAGTTCTTAAAAATATTGGTCTGGTAGTTCAGTTGGTTAGAATACATGCCTGTCACGCATGGGGTCGCG
>CAXBEL010000063.1:0-19138 GCA_963974735.1 uncultured Flavobacteriaceae bacterium
AGTATCCATTTTGGGAGCACAACTGGTTAATAAAATCATACCTGTAAGGCACATCCATAGATATGCTGAATGCCAACAGGATTCGCACATTGACTTACATTTAAAAATAAAAGAAGGGAATGTTATAATTTTTTTTTTAGATGATTACTTAGCAATTCCTTTTTTCTTCTCCAAGAGTAAAAGGGTTTAGGCCTCATATGTATCTAATTATGAGGTTCTTTTTAAATTTAAAACATTTTTAAGTAGCTGCCAAATAAGAAAGAGGTTCTTACCGCGCTCGACCAGTCATCCGTTTTTTTAAATGTATCGCCCAGTTTGTGTTACATGGAATGCAGTGGAAATATTTTTATAATTACGAAAACTTTACACCGTTCTCGACTGCGCTCAAACTGACATTGTTGTTTTGTTGAAGATTTAATTGTGAGTGTCACATCGAGCGCAGTCGAGATGTTTTCATGAGATGGAACATCTATTCCTGTTCTAGACTGCGATCGAACTGACATTGTTATTCTATGAAAGTTTTCAGGTGGTTGTCACATTGAGCGCAGTCGAAATTTCTTCATGAGATGGAACTTTTATTCCTGTTCTCGACTGCGCTGGAACTGACATTGTTATTCTATGAAAGTTTTCAGGTTGTTATCACATTGAGTGCAGTCGAAATGTTTTCATGCGATGGAACATTTAATTCTGTTCTCGACTGCGCTCGAACTGACATTATTATTTTATGAAAGTTTTCAGGTTGTTGTCACATTGAGCGCAGTCAAGATATTTTGAGGATTGGGAATACCCAATAGCGTTATCGACTGCGATCTAACTGATATTGTTATTTTATGAAAGTTTCCAGGTTGTTGTCACATTGAGGGCAGTCGAAATGTCTTCATGAGGTAAAACATTTAATTCTGTTCTCGACTCCGCTCGAACTGACATTTTATTGCGAAATTTTTCTGGCAATTTCGGTTTGCCACTTCTCTACGTAAGTATAGAATTCCTGCATTTTCGCTTCTGCATTTTCCATACTTCCAGTGATTTTGCCCATTTCGGTGAACCACTTGGCATCGTCTGGTGTGAGTTCATAATCTAGTGTGGAAATACCTTCCTCGCCCATTTCCCAAGCGACGATATAATCATATTCCCCGGTATTAAAATCATACACAATAGGCGCTTTAATGCCTGCATTCTTGTCTGCTTTTACAAAGTAGTCGTCAACCATTTTTACAGCGGGAGTTTTCATACCCGGTTTAAATTTGACAAAGGTCACATACATCCATACGGGATTATCGTGCTTTTTGGCTTTCATGTCTTGAGCCGAGCACAAATTGACGCATAGAAAACAAAGTACGGGAAGTACTAAAAATTTGGCTGATTTCATATTTCGATCGTATTGGTTACAACTTGAATAGCCATTTATAAAAGTAGGTGTTATGCGATTTGAAAACGGACTTAATAAAGTGGCAGTAAGATACAAATAAATTATACAAATAACTATAAACCAATTGTTTACGAGAGTATTTTAATAATTAAATGACTTTATCTGCTACTTTATCTATAAAAAGTCCCTATTTTTAATTAGCACTTGTAAATCAGTTTGTTTAAACGATTAAAAGAGTTTTTTGTATCATATGGCAAGTGAATATGTCTATGAAATAGTATTTTCATGTATTACCGCTGTAAGATTAAAGAATGAGCTTGTACGACGAACCAAATAATAACAATAGGTAATGACAGATTATGATTTAGCCTATAACAATCTTCTAGAATTTGAAAGTCAATATAATATTTTTAAAAATTATGATCTTTCCGAGTCAGATACTAGAAGCAAAATATTAGATAAAATTCTCATCGACATTCTAGGTTGGACTGAATATGATATAGAAAGAGAAGGATGGGTTCGAGCAGGTTATTTTGACTATGAACTAAAAACTTCAGCATTTCAATTTGTTATCGAAGCCAAGAAAAATTTTAGCAAATTCAAATTACCATTAAATGGAAATGAAGTTAAGCTAAAAACTATATACACGGGTAATAAAGAGGTTATTGATCAAATAAGACAATACATCTTTGAAAGAGGACTAGCTTATGGTGTGATTACCAATGGGACACAATTTATTATTGGACAATTTTCTAATACACAGGGAAGAAATTGGAAAGAACAAAAATGTATATTTTTTCAAAACATAGAAGATTTAAAGAAAAATTTTGACAAATTTTACGATTTGCTTTCTAGGCAGTCAGTTACAAAATATGGAAAGCTCAAGATTGACAAAACATCAAATATCAGTAAGACTATTGTCAAGGATCATAGTTTAAAAAGAAAAAATTATGAACTGGTAAGAAATCAAATTAGTCAACAGTTAATTCCTATTATTAACAAAGTATTTGAGGAAATATACAATACAGAGACACTTGAGGGAAAGCAAATTCTTCAAGATTGTTACGTTGAAAACAAAGATGTTAAAAAATATAATTCTGAATTAGGTTTTATATTTGCCGATAATCCACCGACTTTTGATACAAGAATTCTTCCAGTACAAAATACTGAAAATACACAACACCAATTAAAAGAACAGATTTTTACAAATATTAATGTTTTACCCGACCCTATTATACTTATTGGTACGGCGGGAGCAGGTAAAACTACTTTCATTAAATACTTTACCGATGTTTTACTTACTAAGAAAAATAAAAAGAATAGACCATTAGTTTATCTAGATTTCCGTCTTTATACAAGTCAAACAATTAGGGATACGCGATTCATATATGCAAATATTATTAAACAACTTGAAAATGAATATCCTGAATTAAATTTATCAAAATTTAATGTGTTAAAGACGATTTATAAGAATGAGATTGATAAAAAAAAACAAGGAACTTGGTCTTATTTTACTGGAAAAGAGGATAAGTTAAATGAAGCAATTGCAAATTTAATAGAAGAAAAACAAAAAGAATCAATAAGTCACTTGCTTGCTATTACAAACTATCTTTTAATAAAAGCAAATAAGCGCATTTGTGTACTCTTTGATAATGCTGATCAACTTAATGAATCTGACCAAAAAGAAGTGTTTCTCCTTGGTAATGGGATAAATAGAAATTTAAAATCAATTACGATTATATCACTAAGAGAAGGCTATTTTTATAAATGGAAAAATAAACCTCCATTTAATGCCTATCAGTCCATAGTCTATCATATCACAGCACCTCCGTACAGGAAAGTGCTTGAGAAAAGAATCAATTATGTCATGACAAGGTTCGATTTTCAAGCTATTGAATTGATTGCAGCGAATAAGCAGCTTAAACTTCAGCGGGGAAGTTTAGAGCATCTCTTTAAAAATTTATATGATACCCTATTCAATTCTAAGAATTCTGAAGTAATGGAATTCTTAGAAGAAACTTCTTATCCTAATACAAGGCAGGGATTGGAGAATTTTAAAAGCTTTCTTTTATCTGGTCATTCAAAAATCACCGAATATATGTCGTTTGAGTATGGGGTTGGAGATGGTATTCCTATATGGGAATTTTTTAAATCAATTGCCTTAGACTCAAATTATTATTACGAGACAAGTAAGAGTAAAATTGTCAATCTTTTTTACCCAAGTAAGAGCAACACTAATCATTTTACTAAAGTACGTTTACTAAATTTTTTATTTAATAAATTAAAAAATTCATCAAAGAGAATTGAATATTCTTCAGTTACTATTTTAACAAAAGAATTTTTGAAAGCTGGCTATTCAATCGATGTTGTAGAAGAAGAGATTCAGGAATTATTCGATTATAAATTGATTTCAACGTCTGAATATTCGGAAGATATAGAGGAGGAATTTGATATTGATTCTAATTCTATGGTTTCAATTACCTCTGTTGGCGTTTTTTATATAAAATCTTTAATCAGTAGATTCCATTACTTAGATTTAGTACTTCAAGATACACCAATTTATGATTCGGATTTTTTTTCAAGTTTGTGCAATATTTTTCCTGATAGTGATATAAATGGAAATCGAGATTTAGAGAGAAGAAAATTGACAGTGCAGAAATTCATAGAGTATTTAATGAGGCAAGAAATAAAAGATAAAAAGTTTATATCTAATTTTAGTGATAAAATAATAATGTTTGACGTATCTGATTATTTAATAAAAGGTTTAAATCAAGATTATAATCGCATTGATAAAGTAATAGAAAAAAACAGGTAATATCTATGACAGGAAAAGAATATTTACTCTCTAATAAATTACTTTGGCATAGAATCTAAGAGGATTTCCAGAGTAATGGAGGAGTTTATAAGTTGTTTTCTAAAAAAAATGGAAAGGTAAAGGAAATTAAAAGATTTTTAGTAACTGATATTGAAAGATTTATATATATAGGCAAGGCAGATAAGTTTTTAATTAGAGTTATTGATTTAAAAAAAACTATTGATTCTGATTATCTTTCAAATCCGCATGTTTGTGGTAGAAGATATAAAATATGTAAGAATGTAAGTTTACATTTTCCTTATACCAGTTTGTTCATAAAATTAATTCAACATAAAGAACCATTGTTTAAAGAGAAAGAAATTATAAGTAAGTATTTTACAAAATTTGGCGAAGTACCTCCTTTATTTAAATAATTTGTCATAAAATTACGGATTCACTCCCTATAAATCAACTCTTCAAATTTAGTATATTGTGTTAAATTTTTAACTTATCCAGTTAGCAACCAAAACCAATAATGAAATTTTTCCGCAACATACGCTATAGCCTCATAGGGAAAAATCAAAACAAAAAGTACTTAAAATATGCCATAGGTGAGATTGTGTTAGTGGTCATCGGGATCTTGATTGCCCTGCAGATCAACAATTGGAACGAGGCGAGAAAAGACAACAACGCGCTAAAAGAATATCTGGGAAAAATTAGGTCTCACACGATAGAAGATCTGCGCATACTGGATACGATCACGAAGTATAGAACACAATTAGCCAATCTATGTAAAAAGGCTCGTGTACGCATACTGGATAAAACAGAGGACGAAGACCTCATTCTGTTTATGACTTGCGGCGGCGCCTTTGCAGATTATTATTTTAAACCGAATACAGGGGGATATGAAGCTTTGAAAAATTCAGTCTACTTTGGTAAGATCAACAATACTCCGCTAGATTCACTCTTGACAACCTACCACAGCATAGTAGAGGACATTGCAGAAAACGAAAGAAGCTATAACGATTATGTAGTCAATCAAGAGACCTATCTATCTACCCAGTTTGATACATCTTTAATTTTAGCTTCTGCCTTTTTACCACAGGACTCCCTCAAAATAAGAGCCACACCACAATCTGAATATTACGAAGTCTTTGCAAAGTATACCGCGTCTGCTCCCTATCGCAATGTCATTAGTTTGGCCGCCTTTCAATTAGATGCTATGGTCAAGCAATACGGTCAATTAAAGAATGTAGGCCAAGGCGTTATTAATGAAATAGATGCGCGCATAGCCGATTAATTACTTTGAGCATATTCTTAAATTACTATTTTTGAAATACCTAATCAGTAACAGTCTCGACTCTTTTATACCCATTCATCATCAAAAAACGTAGGAAAGCATGGCCAAAAGTAAAATAAAACAAACCCTTAGAATCCTATTTATTGCTGCAAGTATAGGCTCTCTATTCTTCGTACCGTGGATTTTAGTATGGGCGTGGATCTTACCCCTACCAGATACCGTACAAGAGCAATTAG
Source organism: uncultured Flavobacteriaceae bacterium (assembly GCA_963974735.1). Classification (GTDB taxonomy): domain Bacteria; phylum Bacteroidota; class Bacteroidia; order Flavobacteriales; family Flavobacteriaceae; genus Leeuwenhoekiella. The sequence goes on from CAXBEL010000063.1 coordinate 5,700, forward strand.
ATGAAGCCATAGATCACGGTTTTGATGGAATTGTTGTGTATGTGGATCAAGCAGGCCATTCACCAGAATCCTATGCAGCGGGATGGCACGACCGGGAGAACAAAATACCTGCCCGTCCAGATGCTTTATTTAAGATTGCGAGTGTAAGCAAGTTATATGTTGCCGTTTCTATAACTAAATTAGTAAGTGATGGCCGTTTGTCTTTAGATAAAACGCTAGCTGATTATTTTCCAGAGCTTGTGGGAAGAATTGAAAATGCTGAAGAAATCACGATTAAAATGATGGTGGAGCATCGCAGTGGCATTCCCAATTATACCAATACAGATATGTATTGGGCACACCCAAAAGAAACCAATGAAGAACGTTTAGCGCTAGTTCTTGATTCACCGGCGAGCTTTAAACCAGGAGCGGATTATGAGTATAGCAATACCAATTACCTTTTGCTTAGAGAACTCATTAAAAAACTGACGGGAGAACCGGAATTTCAATATATGAAGAAGGAAATTTTAGATCCGTTAGGTCTCAAAAACACCTATGGCTCCATTAAGGATGTTAATCTAAAGGATGTCATGAGCGGTTATTATGTGGGTTATGACGCCGATTTAAAAGCAGATGATAACGGTTCTATGTTGGCTACCGCAGAAGATTTGGGTAAATTTTTGAGAGCATTGACCGATGGTTCTGTTTTTAAGAATAAGAAGGAGCAAGAAATCTATTCCTCAATTTATGAATATGAACACACGGGTTTGATGCCCGGTTACCAGACCATTGCCAAATATCACAAAGACATTGATGCGGTGGTCATTCAATTCACAAATACAGTTGATTTTGATGGCTACCAATGGAATACCTCAGAAATTGTGTATAATCGAATTGTGAAGATTATTAAAAAGAGGAAAGGATAGGCCTATATATTTGAAGTTGAACCAAAATGATGTTCTGCCTTTTATGCTAAGAGTTTATCTGCAAAATAATTCACCATTTTTTCAAAGCCATCCTCCTTATTTTCCCTAACTGTTATATCTGTAAGTTTGGGTAAATGCCTGGCAAAATAAATATGGTTGTTGGACATTTCAAACAAGTTTGTGGCTAAAGTAAAAGGATATTCAAAATCGGGGTTTATTTCACTAATCACATCAGAGACAGACCTAGCTAAATCCTTATAACTTTTAAAAAAACCTCTAGAATTTTCATTATCCACATCTTTTGTGTGATATGCCTTCATCCCTTCAGATAGCACAATATTATGTAGTTTGCTTTCATTAACATATTCTACTCCCGGATTATCTAATGAGGCAGAAACAAATGATTGAATGATAATTTTGAGTTTTACTTTGGGATCATTATCATTCCTTGTATTAACCGTTATTAAATAACTCACCCACTGCCAATACCAATTAACCAAAAAAAGTAGTAATAGGTGTTTATTTTCAAAATATCTATAAATGGATGCTTCGGTTGAATTAATTCTTAGTGCCAGTTTTTTAAAGGTAAATGTTTCAAAGCCACACTCATCAATCATTAAAATACTATGATTTATAATTTTTCTACCCAATTTTGAATCTTGAGGTTCCTTAAGGTATAACCCATCATTTAAAGATATTTTAATTTCTATACTCATTGTGTCTGTAATTAGAAGACGTAGAAGAAGGTCTCCTCTACTCTAAAGATATTAAAGTTTAACAATATATTATAATAGTAATACTATCATTTTAAAAAGTCTTATTATATTTGCGCTTGCTTAAATTAAAAAATTAGTGCCAAGAAAAAGAATATCCATATTTTTTTCAGTAGTATTTTTACTGTTTATAGTTACACCTACTATTCTTATTATAGTAGATGAAACTACAGACATTTCTGTTGTTTTTTCAAGTTCTGAAGAAGAGGAAGAAGAAACAGGATATGAGAAGAATGTTGACTTTCAAGTTTTATTTCCACATTTAAAATCTGATAATACTTATTTAGTTTTTAATAGCACTCTTAATAGCTTAGGGTATTTTGATAAAAAGTACACAAAGCCACATCTCAATATTATATCCCCCCCACCAGATTTTTACATTTTATAAATCGTTTTAATGTCTTGTAAAAGACAGTTATCAACTTTAATAAATTTTAGTTTTAAGTAACTAAGAATATAATTATTTATAAAATGTTTAAAAATATTAAAAGTGACTTACCAGCGAGTATAGTCGTGTTTTTCGTTGCGCTACCTTTATGTTTAGGTATTGCATTAGCAAGTGGCGCACCACTCTTCTCTGGCTTAATAGCTGGTATTATAGGTGGTATTGTAGTAGGTTTATTAAGTGGCTCCAAAATTGGGGTAAGTGGTCCAGCAGCAGGATTGGCCGCTATAGTTTTCACGGCAATAGGAACTTTGGGAGGCTATGAAAACTTCTTGGTTGCTGTTGTTTTAGGTGGAATTATTCAATTGGTTTTTGGATTATTAAAAGCAGGAATTATTGGTTATTATTTTCCTTCCTCTGTTATCAAAGGAATGTTAACAGGAATAGGAATTATCATTATTCTTAAGCAAATCCCCCACTTTTTTGGTTACGATGCAGATCCAGAAGGTGATTTCGCATTTTTTCAAGTAGATGGAGAGAACACATTTTCAGAAATTTTTAAAACGCTAAACAATATAAGTTTAGGTTCTACTATTATAGGTTTAGTTGGTTTAGGAATTTTATTGCTTTGGAGTAATGTTCTATCTAAAAAAGGGAAAATATTTCAATTGGTTCAAGGACCCCTAGTAGCTGTTGTTGCCGGTATTGTTTACTTTCTTGTAACAGATTCCAACTCTCAGTTTGGTATTAATGCGGCGCATATGGTGAGTGTTCCTGTACCAGATAGCTTCGATTCTTTTTTAGGACAGTTTAGTTTTCCCAATTTTGCAGCAATTTCAAATCCAGAAGTTTGGATAGTCGCATTTACAATCGCTTTAGTGGCAAGTCTAGAAACCTTGTTATGCGTAGAGGCGACAGATAAGTTGGATCCACATAAAAATGTAACACCTACAAATAGGGAATTATTAGCCCAGGGAAGTGGTAATATTATTTCTGGATTAATAGGAGGACTGCCTATAACACAAGTAATTGTGCGAAGTTCTGCTAATATCCAGTCTGGAGGAAGAAGTAAAATGTCTGCAATTATTCATGGTTTCCTTTTATTGATATCTGTGATCTTAATCCCTACATTATTAAATAAAATTCCATTGTCAGTATTAGCTGCCATTCTTTTTGTTGTAGGATATAAATTAGCTAAACCCGCTCTATTTAAGCAGATGTATGATTTAGGATGGAAACAGTTCGTACCATTTGTCGTAACCGTTGTAGGTATTGTGTTTACAGATTTATTAATTGGTATAGGTATGGGATTAGGCGTAGGAATTGTAGTTATCCTTATTAAAAGTTACCAGAACTCCCACTTCTTGCACATTATAGACCAAAGCAATGGTAAACATAAAATAAAAATGACATTAGCTGAAGAGGTGACTTTCTTTAATAAAGGAGCTATTTTAAAAGAGCTGGATGCCCTACCTAAAGACTCGTGTTTAGAATTAGATGTAACCAAAACAAGATATTTAGATAATGATATTATTGAAATATTAGAAGACTTTGCTCTTAAGGCTAAAGAAAGAAACATCGATATAAAATTGATTTCAGAAAGAGGAATGATAGAGAATCCTTCCAATTATATGGAGTTCTTTAAGCTCAGACCAAAATCAGCATAAAAAGAAAGGATATGAAAAGTAAGAAATATAAAATACTCGTTCTTTCAGACTTAAATGCCAATACTACCAATACGCTAAAAAGCAGTATTGGTTTAGCTAAAATTGTAGGTGCTGATATCAACTTTTTCTATGTAAAAAAGCCTACAGAAGTTGTGAAAGCGGAGAATCAATTATCTGCTATGAGACATGTAAATAGAGAATTTTTTTCTACAGATAAAAAAATAAAAGATTTAATTAGCTCTTTTTCAAAAACTTATAAGGTAAAGATAAATTATAAATTTGCTTTTGGAAATGTAAAAAACGAAATAGGCGACTATATTGATGAGAATAAGCCAGATATAATTGTTTTAGGAAAAAGAAAATCTAAAATGATAAACGTCATTGGTGATAATATCACAGACTTTATATTAAATAAACACAATACAACCATTGTGATTGCCAATGATAAGAATGTGATTGAACCAGACAATGATTTGGCTTTAGGGTTGCTATACAATGTTAAGCCCACTCATACCTTTGCAGAAAGTATTATAGGTTTTAGTCAAAAGCCTTTAACATCTTTTAAAATTGCAGATAGTTCAAACACTGTAAAAGAAGAAAACTATTTAACTGATAAACAAACAGTCGAATATGTTTTTGAGAAAAGCGACAATGACATAAAGAATATTTCTAGTTATCTATCAAAAACAAAGATTAATTATCTCTTTGTAAACAGGGAAGACAGAAATTCTAAGTCAGCAAGATCTAATATTAAAGATGCAATTAATAACCTTAATTGCTCACTAATTCTAACAACTTAAAATATTATGAAAGCACATACAAAAGAAACCCAAGCTACTATGACTCCTGAGAAGTCATTACAAGAATTAAAAGAAGGCAATAAGAGGTTTCAGAATAATTTAAAAGCAGATAGAAATTTAATAGAGCAAGTAAATGACACGAGTAAGGGGCAGTATCCTTTTGCTACTGTTCTAAGTTGTATTGACTCTAGAGTATCATCAGAGTTGATTTTTGATCAGGGAATTGGTGATATTTTCAGCGCTCGTATTGCAGGAAACTTTGTAAATGATGATATCTTAGGAAGTATGGAATTTGCCTGTAAACTTGCAGGAACAAAGCTTATTGTCGTTTTAGGTCATACCGCTTGTGGAGCCGTAAAAGGAGCTTGTGATGATGCTAAATTAGGCAAACTTACTGGTATGCTGGAAAAAATCAAACCAGCTGTTAACGCAGTAACTTCCCCAGAAGATGCTAGCTTAAGAAACTCTTCTAACCTTGATTTTGTAAACAATGTTGCAGAAAAAAACGTACAATTAACCATTGACAAGATCATTTCAGATAGCGAAGTTTTAGCTGAAATGCAAAATAACGGAGAGATTCTGATTGTGGGAGGCATGTATGACATCAATACAGGAGCGGTAACCTTTTACGAATAACATACCATTTCTCTTGTAAGAAAATAAATAGACTAAGTATGGCAGCATTAATCATTGTATTAATGCTGCCTTCTTTATTTAAATCAATTTGTCAAATTGATTTAAAAGCTAAACAAACGACACTGAAAATAATTATCTTCACCCACAGAATAGGAATAGGCCAATAAGGCTGACTCCCCTACTCCTCCACCTTAAATTATACCAAGCAGGTGGCATTATAACCCGCAAATCGTCTTACAAATGGCAATTCATAATTAATTATAGATTACATTTTTAGTATTTATGAATAAAATTGATATTAGAACCGTAAATGTTATTCAATATGTACATCCCTTACGGGAAGGAGGCTCACTTCCTGCCATAGTCAAGGCTGATGATGGATTTCTATATGTACTAAAATTTAGAGGAGCTGGACAAGGTAAAAAAGCATTAATAGCAGAATTTATTGGTGGTGAAATTGCCCGAGCAATGAAACTAAAAGTTCCAGAGCTGGTTTTTATGAATCTGGATGATTCATTTAGCAAGACAGAGCCCGATGAAGAAATTCAAGATCTATTAAAATTTAGTGTTGGCTTAAATCTAGGTTTACATTTTTTATCTGGAGCAATTACTTTTGATCCATTGGTTAGCAATGTAGATGGCCAGACCGCCTCAAAAGTAGTACTGCTAGATAGCATTATCAGCAATATAGACAGGACTGCTAAAAACACTAATTTATTGCACTGGAATCATGAACTTTGGGTTATAGATAATGGCGCGAGTTTTTATTTTCATCATGATTGGAAAAACTGGGAAAATCATCTTACCAGGACTTTCCCTCTTATTAAAGACCATGTACTTTTACAGAAAGCAACTCATTTAAAAGAGGCTTCAAAAGAAATCCAACAGTTGATTAATCAAGATATAATTAAAGAAATTATCTCAAACATCCCGGAAGACTGGTTGCTAAGCGAATCTGATACAATGACTCCCCACGAGATGAGAGAAGCGTATGTTCAGTTTATAAACACAAGATTGTCTAAGATTGATTTATTAGTTAAAGAAGCTGAGGATGCAAGATAAATCTACATTTGAATATGCAATAATTAGAATTGTTCCTAAAGTAGAACGAGAAGAATTCTTTAATGCCGGTGTTATTCTTTTTTCAAAAAGAAAAAAATTTCTCGATATTAAATATCACATTAATCCAGACAAGTTGAAATCGTTTTCTTCTGAACTTGAATTGGATATGCTTAATGATTATTTAAATGCGTGGAAATTAATCTGCGACGGGGAACCTTCTGGAGGAAAAATAGGAAAACTCGAATTATCTGATAGGTTTAGATGGTTAACAGCTTGCAGAAGCACAATTATTCAGAGCTCTAAAACCCATCCTGGCATAAGCGATGATCCCAAAAAAACCTTGGAAGATATTTATAAAAAATATGTGCTCTAGATTAAAATCACTCAACAGCACATTTATTTTATAACCTCCTACAACAATTTAAACTCCTGTAACTTGGACTATTTAAATATTAATCGTAATATTGCAATGAATTAATAGAGGAATAAGAAATGGGATTAGCCAAAACAGATATGTTCACAGACAAACAAAATCAAATTTCTGTTTTTGCAAAAGCATTTGGACACCCTGCAAGAGTGGCCATTCTGCAACATCTTTTCCAGATTGATGCTTGTTTCTGCGGAGATTTAGTTAAAGAAATTGGTCTGGCGCAGCCTACTATTTCTCAGCATTTAAAAGAATTAAAATATCTGGGTCTCATAAAAGGTACAGTCGAGGGAACAAGCGTGTGCTACTGTATAAATACTGAGAAGTGGAAAGAGATGAAAGAAGTTATGTTTGAATTTTTAGGACAGGATTTATTGCCTAAAGATGAATGTTGCTAAAAAAATTTAGATCTATTAATCGTTTTATTGCGATAAACAAATATATTTATTTAACAAATACATAATTATGAAAACAATAAATTTAATTCCTCTCGTGGTATTTTTACTTTGCTTTCAGTCAGTAATTCATGCACAAACATTAAAGAACAAAATTCAAAAATCCGTAGTTGAGATTGGCAAAACTTTTCCAGAAATTGGGACACAGCGACTAAAACAACTTGATCAAGCGGCTTTTTTAATATTTAAAAAATTAGAAGACAGTACCCAAGTTGACGTTCTTTTACTTGATAACAATAACCTAGAAACTAGCCAACTCACAATGATCTGGTTACAAGCCGGTATGATATATTATGGTCATAGTGATATGTTCAATATTCAGTCTGCAGGTATTACAGCTAAAACAGAGGCTTTATCAAACCTCGAAGTATTAGAGCAATATGGTTTTAGAATAAAAAATACCAACAGGGAAAATCCCAATTCTTATAAGGTTGATTATGGTCCAGGCAATTGGGTTGTTTACCCCAAGACTTTACAATCTTTAAAATTAAATAAGGAAAATAATCTCACCATACATTTGGAAAAAATTGCGTCTAATGACTCAAACAAAAACGAGGTCGAATTACTTATTACAGACACACAAAATATAGCCCGGGAAATGATGTATATGGCAACACGAATAGACAATCTATTGCAAACAAATCAATAAAATTATTTATATGAAATTATCACAGATCAAAGAGCATCTTACACAATTAGACAAAATCGCATTTCAACTACCCAATGGTGAATTAGTCCCCAATCATTTTCATGTTACCGAAGTAGGTAAAATAAATAAAAAATTTATTGATTGTGGGGGCACTTTGCGCAATGAAGAAGTTGTAAACTTCCAGTTATGGAATGCCGAGGATTATGATCACAGACTACATCCCGAAAAATTGTTGAATATTATTGAGCTTTCAGAAAGGGTTTTAGAAATAGGCGATTTAGAGATTGAAGTAGAATATCAAGCTGAAACCATTGGAAAATTCGGACTTGATTTTGACGGAACCCACTTTTTGTTAACCACAAAACAAACCGACTGCCTTGCAAAAGACCAATGTGGTATCCCAGCAGAAAAACCAAAAAAGAAATTAGCTGAAATTCAAACTGCAAATTCCTGCGCACCGGGTAGCGGTTGCTGCTAATCTTATAAAAAAAAATGACCATGAAGATTATATTATTTAGTGACATTCACTCAAATTTACCTGCATTACAGGCCTTTTTTAAAGATATTGATAAAAGGGATTATGACGCGATCTATTGTCTTGGCGATTTGGTAGGCTATAATATTTGGCCAAATGAGGTTATCGAGGAAATAAGAAAACGGAAAATCCCAACTATTGCGGGTAACTACGATTTTGGTATCGGTAGAAAAAGTGATGACTGCGGTTGTGCTTACAAAACGGATGAAGAGAAAGCCAATGGTGCAATTTCCATTTCGCTGACTAACGAGTTGATAAATGACGAGAACAGGGCCTATCTAAGAACACTTCCCGCACATATTAAAGTTGAATTTCAATTAAATAATGATCAATTAAATTTACTATTGGTACACGGCAGCCCGCGTAAAATAAACGAATATCTTTTTGAAGACAGAGCAGAGAAAAGTATGATACGCATAATGGAGCAAGCAGACGCAGATATTATGTGTTTTGGTCATACCCACAAACCATATCACAGAATTTTTAACACAAACGAGGAAAATACATCTCATTTTAGACACGCTATAAATTTAGGCTCTGTTGGGAAGCCTAAAGACAGTGATACCCGAGGTAGTTACGTAATTTTAGATATCAAAGAGAATGCTTCGGTTTTAGATAAAGAAAGTATTTCTGTAGAATTTGTAAAATTTGAATACGATATAGAAAAGGCAGCAAAAGCGGTAGAAGATAGTATTTTGCCCAACGGTTATGCAGAAAATTTAAGAAACGGTTATTAAAAAGCTAGTGATGGAAAACTCAAATAATATCTATTTCTCAAAAGAACATACTTGGCTAAAAATTGAAAACAAAACCGGAACTGTGGGCATCACAGATTTTGCCCAGGGAGAACTTGGCGAAATTGTTTATGTGGACCTGCCCACTATAGGCGATGAATTTAAACAAGATGAAGTTTTGGGCTCTGTGGAAGCTCTTAAAACCGTTAGCGATTTATTTATGCCTGTAGCTGGTGAAATCCTTGAAATAAATGAAGAACTTATGGATAATCCAACCTTTGTAAATGACAATCCTTTTGATAAAGGTTGGATGGTTAAAATAAAAATTGAGGATTTGGATGAAGTTTCAAACCTTTTAAACAGTGAAGACTATAAAAAACTTATCGAAAAATAATATGGCCAATAAAAAACTAAGTTTTCTCGACAGTTATCTAACATTATGGATTTTTGCTGCAATGATATTAGGAGTGGGTCTTGGATATTTTATCCCAACGTTCCCCAGTATGATCAATTCATTTAGTAGCGGTACAACTAACATCCCCATTGCAATAGGTCTTATATTGATGATGTATCCACCTTTAGCAAAAGTTAATTACTCGCTGTTGCCAAAAGTGTTCAGAAATACAAAAATCCTATCCATCTCACTTATTTTAAATTGGATAATCGGTCCTGTTTTAATGTTTGCATTGGCAATAATCTTTTTAAGGGATTATCCAGAATATATGGTCGGATTGATTTTAATAGGTTTGGCACGTTGTATTGCGATGGTTTTGGTATGGAACGACCTTGCCGAAGGAAGTAGTGAATATGGAGCAGGTCTGGTTGCTTTAAACAGTATTTTTCAAGTTTTTGCCTACAGTTTTTATGCGTGGATTTTTATAACTGTGCTTCCACCCTATTTTGGTTTTGAAGGAGCTATAGTAGATATTTCAATTGGAACAATTGCAGAAAGTGTCGCTATTTATTTAGGTATTCCATTCGTAATGGGAATATTAAGTAGACAGATTCTAGTAAAATTAAAAGGCGAAGAATGGTACACCACAAAATTTATTCCCACAATTTCACCAATAACCTTAATTGCGTTGCTATTTACAATTGTGGTTATGTTCTCGCTAAAGGGAGAGTTAATTGTTGAAATCCCTATGGATGTTGTGATTATTGCAGTGCCTTTACTTATCTATTTTACATTAATGTTTATCATTGGGTTTTTCTTTACAAAAGCAACGGGAGCAGAGTACGACAAGACAGCATCCGTTGCATTTACAGCAGCAGGAAATAATTTTGAATTGGCAATTGCGGTGGCAATAGCAGTTTTTGGGCTGAATTCAGGACAAGCCTTTGCTGGGGTTATTGGTCCTTTAGTAGAGGTTCCTGCATTGATTCTTTTAGTTCGGGTCTCCTTTTGGCTGCGTAAAAAGTATTACGGCAAAGCCATCGCATAAAGACCTAACTATTTACAATTAACCACATTTTTCACATTAATTGAGTTGTGAGTATTTTAGATCTCTCACGAGGTTAAAACTGCTCAAAACGTGCCATAGCCAACAACGAATTGTCAAAGAAAACTTGATATGATTTTCAATCAAGAATTGGCTTCTTCGTCATTTTAAAAATTAAGCGTTTTAAAAATCTCATCTAAAAAAAATTGAAATCAAATCTGCGAGCTAGGATAGGTAAGCTCTGATGAGAACGAAAAGGTTAAACAGAACACTAAGTAAGTACTTATCTAAAAAAATGTAACTTACCTTATTATAAAACAGAAATAAGAGTACTAGTACTCTTATTCGTACGTTGTGCTTAATTTAAGCCAAAAGCAATGAAAAAATTATTATATATCTTTTTATTCTTGGGATTTATATTAATTCTATACTCCGTCTTTATTGATGAAAAGATGGAATATGTAGCTGGAGAATATAGATACTATGTTCCCTATGAAAGAATATTTGAACAAGAAAAAAATTACATCTCCACGACTGCGTACGACAACGACAAATACAAACTCAATAACATTCGAGATAAGGCAATTGAATACATTGATGAAATAGAAAAAAAACGAGTCCTAATAAATTCTCTAAGACAATCAATTTATTCAAACTCCAATGAAATTTCTGATTACGAAAAATACACTGAATCATTAAAGAAAATATATGAAGAAATTGAATCCGAAAATAGAAAAATCGATGGTCAAAAAGCTTATCTAGATGATTTAAAAGAGTATATAGAGAAATATGAAAATCAAATAATATCAATAAACTTCTACAATCAAGATATTTCGAACATCAAAAATAGTTTACAATCTTTAGATACAATTACTTCAAATTATAAAGACTTTATTAATCAGTCAATTTTAATTGCAAGTGTTCGAGGTATAAAAAAGATTGAGGATTATAAAAAACAGAAAGAAAAAGAATATCAGGAAAGATTAGCTCAGATAGAATTTGAAAAACAGATGAAAGAAGCTGATCAATTACTTGAGGAAAGTAGATACAAGTATTATAATACAGATGCTTTAACTAATTATTCTTCCTATCCAAGTTATAATCTTCCTTCAATGTATAACACTTCTACAAACAACTCTGTTAATCCAAAAGAAATAAAAGTTGACGCATATTATAGAGACGACGGAACCTATGTACCTAGTCATTATAGAACCGTGAAAAATCAAACTCAAAGGGACAATTATACTTCTAAACCAAATTATAATCCCTATACAGGAAAAAAAGGTTATATCAAGCCTGAGTATTAAAACTAAGCACAACAATGAATAACACAAATTGCGGAATACCTTCAAAAATGGCATTTCTGACTACCTTTTAAAAACATTGTTGAACTGATAAATTTAGTATCCCAGGCCGCAACTTGCGTTATTCGGGACGTTGGGCATAATATAGACTAAATGCAGTTGAACATACATTATTCAGAATTTGAAAAGAAAATAACCTCGTTTATAAAAGAGCTAGAGGAATTATCGAAACATAAGATTTCTAATGAAACTGAATATGATGAGTTAGAAAGTTTATTTACTAAGGTAAAAGACAATTGTGCGTCATATATTGAGACGACAATATCAAAAGATGTTGGTTTAGAACTTTCAAATCTTATTAGATATGAAAACCGATACAATTTTGGGATGAAAATTCCATTGAATCAAAAAACTAAAAATTTAATAGGAAGGATTAAAGAAAGAATAAGGAATATTGAATACTTAATTCAGATTATTAAATTAAGTGACCCATTATATCTAGGAAAATCATTTGAAAAAGAAAGGTCAAATCTTACTACAAATGAAAAAGCAACATTTTTATTATCAAAATTATATTCCCTTCGAAAGACAAATCAACTTTGGGATACAAAATTGATTTTTGAATTTAACCAAGTAGAACTAGACAATTATGATGAAGCTAGAGAAATTACAAAAATATTAGAGAATAATGGCTATGTTGAGACTATTGGAACCAAAGATGGATTATCTGCTAAAATAACTTCAGAAGGAAAATTGTTTTGGGAAGAGAATTCAAAGCCAGCAAGGAAAAAAGAAACAAAAACAGATATGGATATATTCATTAGTCATAGCAGTCAAGATGCTGATACAGCAAAACTATTAATTGACTTGCTTAAAACATCTCTTAACTTGAGTTCTTCAAAAATAAGATGTACAAGTGTAAATGGTTACCGACTTCCAGCAGGTGCATCAACGAATGATTTGTTAAAAAAAGAAGTTCACGAATCCAAAGTATTGATTGGATTGATTTCACCAAATAGTATTAATTCTGCTTATGTATTGTTCGAATTGGGAGCAAGATGGGGTGCTTCCTTACCTCTTATTCCATTAATAACTAGCGAGCTTGGAAGCGAACTTCTAAAAGGACCCTTGAGTGGAATTAATGCTTTAAATTGCTGTGAATCTGCGCAGTTGCAACAACTCATATCTGATTTAAAAACTGAATTGAAAGTTACAGGAGAATCACCTGAAGTATATCAAGAAAAAATTGACATTCTAGTAAATCATAGCTTAAAAGAACTACTACCAACTAATAAGGCCAATAAAACGTCAAACAAAGCAACTAGTAAAAAACCAAGTACTTCCTCTCAAAACAATGACGACAAGATAAAATCCTATTGCGAAAAGGAATGGCCTGATGATTATACTATGCGAGTTCATTGCATCAAGGAACAAAGAGAAGCAAAACAGGACATAGAAAGTTTTAAGCCACTAGATATTCCAGAAAATATTTTTAATAGAATTTTAGAAAAAGCAATATCAGAGTGGCCAACAGATTATACTATGCAAGTACATTCTCGAAATGAACAAATAGAAGCTTACTTGGAATTAAATGATTTATAAAATACTATGCCCAACAACGTATCCTATGAAAAGCAATAACCCACTTTTCCAAAGTTAATATTTAAA
>CAXBEL010000064.1:0-19101 GCA_963974735.1 uncultured Flavobacteriaceae bacterium
CATACAATTTGTACTTGTCACTCATTAAAACGCTAGAAATCTTATCATAACCCAAACGGTCAATCATACGAGTACTCGCCTGATTGTTAGACTTGCTGATCATCAACCACATATCATTTTTAACCTCCGCTGTTTCTTTGAGCTCACCTTTTTCAATAGCATCCATTGCAGCGAGTAAAATCGCAATCTTGGGAAGGCTTGCAGCATACATCATTTCTTCGCCATTAATGCCAGCATATTGTATCGCATTAACATCGTCTAAACTAACGATGCCCACCGCCATTTTTTTATTATCAATAAGTTTTTTGAATTGAGGATTTGCGGAAAGCTGATTGTATAATTGTCCGGTAAGTAATTTGCTGTTAAAATTTAGAAGAGGTGCATCTATACATTCTTTTAAAGGCAATTCTTGTGCAGAAGTATTGAGCGAAAATGTAAGTAGTGTAAGGAGGGCAAAAATTCTTTTCATATTAGGCTTTCGTTATAATCTTGTTAACTCTACTTTCACATTAATAGTATGCAAAGGTTAGAAATATTACAAGCATTATTAATTATTTAACATATGGCTCCATTTTGTGCAAAGCCCGTGCCATAATACTGTTAAAATTCAATTAGTTAGGATATTAATATTCCCACTTACGTTTAAGATTAAGCTCTTCTTGAGCCTTAATTTCGTCTGTTGGGATTACTTTTAAGAAGGATGGATGTTGCTCAATAGCGTATTCCAGTTTTTCAACAATGTCTTCTACACTTTCGTTTTCATAATCAATGTCGAGTGGCTTCTTTATTTCCATAGTCTGGAGAATTCCTCTTTTCTTGATACGTATTCCTTTTTTATCAAACGATCTTCTAAAGCCATCTATAACAATAGGAACAACAATAGGTTTATATTGTTTGATAATATGAGCCGTTCCTTTACGTATAGGCTTCCAGGGTTTTGTTGTTCCCTGCGGGAAAGTAATTACCCATCCGTCGTGCAGTGCAATACCTATATTTTCGGTATCGCTTAGATTTACTGCTCGTTCTACATCTTTACCTTTTTCCCTCCATGTTCTGGATACAGTAACCGCTCCTGCATACGCCATAATACGCGGAAGAAGGCCGCTCTTCATCGTTTCGCTTGCGGCAACATAATAGATATTCATTTTAGGCTGCCAGAGATAACCCACATTTTTAATAGAATCTACACGGCCGCTTAAACTTGCATTGAAGACGTGAAACATAGCTACAACGTCTGCAAAATAAGTCTGGTGATTAGAAACAAAAAGCACATTTGTATCAGGCAGTTCTTTTATAATTTCAGAACCTTCAATTTGTAGTTCGTTAAATCCGCGATAGCGCCTGTGAGTAAGGCCTCCAGCTATTCGAATTAACCACTTTTTGAGAAAAAGATAATGACCAAAAGGATTAGTTTTAAAAATCCCCATATAAACCGTTCACTTTATAATGCCGAAGAGAATACCTCGATCTTGTTAGAATGCAAGCTGCAAAGATACAAAATAGGTTTTACAGAACTTTTAACATTATGCGCTTGATTTCGCTTAACATCATTGCAGTTGCTCCCCAAACTACATATCCATTAAGTTGAAATGCAGGGACGTCTATATTTATGGCGTAAGAAGTAGTAATTTTCTGTGTGGTCAAACTTCCTTCGGCCAAGAAATCTGTAACCGAAACTTCAATTAAATCTTCTACTTCGGCTTCCTCTTTTTTGAAAATCGGTTTATAATTTACATAACCTATAAAAGGCTGAACCCAAAAATTACTTGGAGGAATATAAATTTTTGTCATTTTTTTAATAACAGTCACATCTTCTTTGGGGACACCTATTTCTTCCTCAGTTTCCCGTAAGGCGGTAACTTGAATATCCGCGTCTTCAGGTTCAACTTTACCCCCTGGAAATCCTACTTGATTGCTGTGTACGCCTTTGTAGGTTTTTCTCAATATTAGAACAAGCATGGCCTCTCCCGCTTCTGATGGATAAAAAAGTGCCATTACTCCTGCCCTTCTGGGATTGCGCTCTTCTATGTCAACTTCGAGAAGTTCTTTTAAGCGCTCTACCGGTGCCATCTCATGTTGTGCTTCCTCTCCGGGTAAAGACAAATTGCTTAATTTTGATAGTCGTTTAATAAATTCGTCAAACTGCATATATGCGAAAGTTATTTCTTGCTTTTATTACCTGTTCCCTTTTACTAAGCACAAGTTGTGAAGATAAAAAATCTTCTTCTGATTCTAATCCTCCAAAAGTTATTGCTAAAGACACCTCTATGGCTGCCCGAAGCAAGGAGGAAAATGACAAACTCAAAAACAAAGTAGGTTCAATCATAGAATCACAGGCCAATCTTAAACCTTTTTTAAAGGAATATGGGAAAAGCAATCCTGAAACCCGAGTGCAAATTAAAACCAGTTTTGGAGATATTGAGGTAGAATTATATAAAGATACTCCATTGCACCGTGCTAATTTTATACTGTTGGTAAAACAGGATTATTTTAATGAAACGATGATGCATCGTGTTTCACCAGGCTTTGTTATTCAAGGCGGAAATAGTGATGGTTATAAAACGCCTAAAAAGCGCCAACGCATTGGAAATTATTTACTGCCCAACGAATCCAAAGCTAAATATACTCATGTACGCGGGGCCCTTTCTGCTGCAAAATATTCAGAGCAGAACATTAGCGATGCCTCTTCCCCTTTTGAATTTTTTATTGTTCAGGCACCTAATGGAGCGCATCATCTGGATGGTAAACATACCGTTTTTGGTAGAGTTACAAAGGGAATGGATGTAGTGGATGAAATAAATAAAGTGGAAGTTGATGGCAACGAATGGCCTATACAGAACATTTATATTGATATGGAGATTATAAAGTAAGATGCTTTATTGAGTTTTAACCGAATTGATACCCCGAAATTTAATTGAAAATAGTTTCACAACCTATCAACTAAAAATAGATTTATTCCTATAAAATTTATGTGATTCCCTCGCTAAGAAAAAACAGTAACATTATGAAAAGCTTTTTATTTTTTTTAATTGGGGTTACGTTGTTCTCCTGTAATTTAAAAACAAAGTCCGACTCATTACCTAAAAAGGAGAATACCAACTTAATCGCTAATTCTGAAAAAAGTTTTAATTGGTTAATTGGAAAATGGAAAAGAACAAACGAAAAACCAGAAAAGGAAACATTTGAAATTTGGAAAAAGACTAGTGAGTCAGAGTATAAAGGAATAGGTTATACCATGCAAAATAGTGATACCATTTGGCAAGAAGAAATGCTATTGAGTAATACGGACAGAAAGTGGGAGTTAAAAATAAAAAATCCCGAAGAAGAAGAACCAGTCATCTTTGAAATTACGGATTTCACCACTAACTCATTTATTTTTGAAAATCACGATATTGATTTTCCTAATGTGATTAGCTATTCTAAAAATGACAATAAAATATATGCAACTGTAACAGGAGGTGATACAAAACTCGCATTTGAATTTGAAAAATTGATTGAATAGAATGACAATTAATTTTTTGTTTTTCAATAACTAACATATCAAAATAGCTATAAGAAAATGAGAATATCATTCCATATTGTCTTATTCCTTTTATGTACCCTTTTAAGTGCGCAAGAAACTCAGTTTTTATATCAAGTAGGCGCAGTGGACAGTCTTTACTCTAATATTCTTAAGGAATCAAGAGACATTTATGTTCAAATACCAGAGAGTTATGATTTAGATAAGGGGCAAAAGTACCCTGTTGCTTATCTACTAGATGGTGAAGTATTTCTCCCCACGCTAAGTACTGTACAAGATTTTTATAGTGGCGGCTTTACACCAGAAATGGTATTAATCGGAATTTCCAATAGTCAACATAGAACAAGAGATTTGACGACTTCAACCATAACCTCAAAATATGGAATGTCGTTTAATGAAGAAAATGGCAAAGCTGCCGATTTTCTAAAATTTATAGAAGAAGAATTAATCCCATATGTGGAGAGCAAATATCCAGTCACTAGCTATAGGACTTTGATAGGACATTCATACGGGGGTTTATTTACGCTTTATTCTCTTTTAAATAGGCCTGTGCTATTTGATAATTATCTGAGTATTGACCCAAGTTTAGACTGGGATAATCAAAAATTTATAGAACAAGCTAAATCAGCTTTAACCGTAAATGACTTTAGTGATAAGTCTTTATACATGACTTTAAGTGGGCAATTACATATGCAAAACCCTGAAATCACTATAGATAATGTAATGCACGATTTAACGGAATCTACTTTGTTTGCTCGGTCTAATATTATGTTTTCAAACCTAATTGAAGAAAATAAATATACTGGTTTTAATTATAAATGGAAGTTTTATCCCAATAATTTACATGGTACAATTGCTTTCCCTTCAATTAAGGACGGATTAGTCTCTCTTTTTGAATGGTTTCAGATGGAAAACACAGACAAATTTAACTCTCCTGAAACCTCAAAAGACGAATTAAAGCGTATTGTGACATATCGTGCCGACAAACTTCAACATCATTTTAAATATGAAGTGCCTCCATATCCAGAAGATCTATTTAATGCACTTGGCTATATGAGCTTAGAAATGGAGCAACCAGAAAAGTCTAAAATGTATTTTGAATTAAATTTAAAATACTATCCCAAAAGTGCAAACGCTTACGATTCTATAGCAGATTATTATGCTAATCAAAAAGATTATGACAACGCCTTAAAATCTGTAACTAAAGCTTATGAACTCAGTGGAACGGAATATCATAAGGAAAGAATAAAGGAGTTCAAACTAAAAATCGAAAAGGGTTGACAGATTGGGCTATTTTTTCGGTTTTCATCGACAATTAATAGCCATAAAATAATCAAATTTAAAGTCCATTTTCTATTCAATTTTTAACTAATTCCACTTGTCAAATATTAATTATTATATAATACATTAGTATAGAGTAATTAAACCAATACTCGACTTTGTGAAATGGAAAAAACTACATCTCTCAGAAATTCCAAAATTTTCATATTCCCCTTTATTCTTGCTCTTTCCCTATTCATCAGTTGTTCAAAAGAAGATGATAATGAGGATACGATTTCGGAAGATACTTTTTATAGTGGCTCATTAAAATCTGCAACTGCCGCTGCTTTGCAAGGCACTTGGTCCATTTATACAGTAGAATTTGAGGGACAAAAGGCAGCTGTTCCTTCTAACTATCCTTCTTGTGGAAGGGATTTTTTCACCTATATGCCCAATGGTATTTATAAAGAATACTTAATTCAAGATACTTCCTGCATTCCTTTTGAAAACGAATTAAATTATGAACTTCAAGATGGGATCATTACAATTAGCAATTCAAACTTTCAGTCTGAAGAATATGTAATTATAAAATTAGATGATGAATTGGTATTTAAGGTACAAACAGACCTTGATGAAGATGGTATTGCAGATATTTTGACCATTACCGCACGTAAGTATATACCTAATGACATTGATATATATTCCAACACATTTATTCATAAAACAGATGATCCTATTGATAGAAGCCAAATAGGATTTAGCTGGCAAAAGTATGAAGGTTTCAATGATTTTGATAGATACGAAATATACAGAACTGTAGATGGTTGCAACAATACCAATGGTGAGCTCATTGCTAAAATAGAGGACGTTAATACACTCAACTATGTAGATGAAAATCCACCGGCTACAGAACAGCTTTGCTATTTTTTTAGAGTGTATACCAATAAAGGACTTTTAGGAGAAAGCTATCCGGTTTCTCTAACTACAAATTATATTGCCGTACCCGCCGTAGAGCTTGCAGAACCGGTAGCATCATCTGAAAATATAACATTAAACTGGCAAAAATATGAAGGGCGTTATTTCTCCCATTATGAGATTCGGCTTTCAAATTATTATGATTCCGTAGGTTATGACTACCAAGAAGAAATTGTTAAAACTATTAATGATATAGATACGAGCACTTTTATAGACATAGACCCTCCTTACTTTAAAGATCCGGTTTATACCGTTTTAGTCTACGATATATTTGGTAATAAGAATGTCATAAACAATAACGAGATCAAAAGTAGCAGAACCGCCACTTTTAAAAGACCTGAAATTCTTGAACTTGATTTAATTGAAGCTACAGCTATCGACAACGAGCAGCCTATCCTCTATCTATTGGTCAGAGATGAAGATTATGGAGATTTAATAATACAGAAATATAATTATGCCAGTAATTCTGTTGAAGCAATATCTAACAAGCCAGGTACAACCTTTACTAATTTAGATATGCAAATCATACAATCTCCTAGCGGTAAGGAAATTGTACTGCCTCAATACTCATATTTAGATATCTATAACGCGGAAAATTTACAATTTAAATACAGCCTCAAGCCAATTGACATTTCCACATTGAACGATTATCTATATCTGGGCAATAATTTATGGGTAGTCGCAGATCAGAACAACATTTACACCTACAAACGTGACAATGCTAATTTTACACTAGTAGACAAAAAAGCTCATTTTACCGACCCGAAATCCACTTATAAATTTCATATGATTGCATTAAAAAACAATCAAATTTTAATTGGGCATTTCGATGAACCTAATAGTATATCATTTATTGTAAATTCTCAAGGTCAACTAACCGAAAAAGACTTTAAAGACATACCGCTTAAATCGAAATACAGCAAGAAATCATTTTATAATCCCGAGAAAAATTATATAATAAACTTTCTTGAGAACAGAATTTATTCCACAACAACATTCTCTTATTCCAATTCTTTTGAAACGCCCTACTTCCCTACCGGTTTGAGCAATAATGGTAATATAATTTTTGGTTCAAATAACGATTCAGAATGGCAAATTGAAGAGAATTCCTTACACGAGAAAAAAGTAATAGCGCTGGATTTAAATTCAAATTTGCTGAAAGAATATAGCACTAAAGGATATCCGCAGCTTGTTTTTCAAAATTATATGGGTAAGACAGTTAGTTTATCATCAGGATTAAAAAGACAAAGTTTAGAAAGCGAAACTTCTAAACGGGATTTATTTATTGAAGTGGTGGAATAATGAAATTATGAGGAAAATATTGCGTTCCAGCATCTAAAGTCAGACTTTTGATTTTACAAAAAAGTTGATTTTAAAAATAAGATCTGTACTTACACTAAGCCATGGCTAGAAAAAAAGAAGCACATCAAATTACAGTAAAGGGACATAAATTAGAGTGCACCGTATGCAAGAATGATACGTTTTGGGCGCGAAAAACGTTAATGAATACTACAGGATTAACATTTTTAAAGCTAGATTGGGCTAATAGAACCGCACAGAATTTTATTTGTGATAATTGTGGATATGTACACTGGTTTCTTAATTAAGAAAAATCTAATTAATTGAATAAAATAAATAAATGAGTACAAAAGATAAATCCATCCTTAAGGATATTTCTGAATCATTAAAACAATCCCCTATTAATTGGCAGCAGACTTTAGCTGATGTTATTAGGGGTTTTAGCTGTTCAACTGGGACACTTCATTTCTTAGACCAAGAGACTTCTTTGTTGAAGTTAAAAGCGCAACAGGGTATTCCAGATTTTTTACTACCTAAACTATCGGAAATACCTATCGGGAAAGGTATGGCAGGTATTGCTGCAGAGCGCCGTAAACCTGTTGAAATGTGTAATCTGCAAACAGATGATTCTGGCGTAGCACGTCCTGCTGCAAAAGATACAAAAGTAGAAGGCTCTATTGCGGCTCCTTTAATGCTGGAAGGCAAATTAAATGGGACAATTGGAATAGCAAAACCAGTGCCTTATGATTTTACTGAAGAAGAAGTAAACACTCTAATGCAAATAGGCGAAGAAATGAGTAAGGCTATAAGGTCTAATAATTCTTAAGAGTAAATTCTTTAATTATCAGAAGATAGAATTAGCAGGTAGAGAAATCTAGGTACGCTTCAGCTTTAAATATGCTTTAATAAAATTGCCTACTTTTGCCATTGGATATTTCAATGGAGTACCCTTTATTTTACCACCCCATATTTCAATAAATTGCAATTAAATTACTTCCTAAAAAATATCCTATTTCTATACTTCTTATTATTATTTAGTTCTAGCTCTTATTCTCAAAAATTACTAAGTGGCTATATTTTAGATAATGAAACCCTAGAACCGCTCTCCTATTCTACTATAATTATTGAAAATGAATCACGGGGAACCTATTCAGAAATTGACGGATTATTTAAGTTGGATACTACTTCTTACAGTAGTAAAAGGATGGCCGTTTCGCATATAGGTTATAAGACAAAAATAATTCAGCTCAATTCATTTAAAGAAAAAGATACAGTAGTTCTTGTTCAGGAAGAGCACCTTTTAAAAGAAGTTGTTCTCAAGGTCTACAATCAAAAGCTTAATGAAAAATGGTATAAAAATAATATCAAAGAAAGGACTTTCATTACCTCTCCTGCTCGCGGAACTACTTATGCCGTTCTTATAAATAAACATCCAAAAAAAAAGTTTGGCAGTTTTGAGCTTTACTATTTACCTCAAAAAAGTTCACCTCAAAACAAGATTAGGATTAAATTTCTTCAGCGGGATATAAATGGGAATCCTTCAGATAACCAACTAATCAGAAAAGACTTAATCTATACCCTACCCCTTAATTCTGAAAGAATAACAATTGATTTAGCTTACTTAAATTTTATTATCCCAGAAAAAGGGTTTTACATCGGTATTGAATTTTTAGGAAATAAAGAAGATCAGGTTCATAGTGAGACAACTGTATATTACACCAAGAAAATAAGAGGAAACAAAACCTACCTTACAACTTGGAATAAGCGATGGCTACACGTGAGTAAGAATATAGCTAACCGAAGCAGATATAAAAATTTAAAATTTAGCTACAGTATATTTAGATGATAAATCAGCCTTATTCAATTCATACCAAGGAATTAAATAAGGAGGAAAATATTTGATTTTAATCGAATATTCCAGTTTCATAACCGTCCAGACTAACAGTATTTTTATCCTTCCAATATTTCTTTATTCCTTCTTCCCCCTTATTTTTGGCGAACTTGTTTAAAACATCCCGCTCTGCTTTGAAATCCATTAATGGTACTGCAAAACCGCAAGAAGTTTGTACTAATTCCACCTGCATTTTAATTATTTGCCTAGCCCCTACATTTTCAGGAAATAAATCTATGTACTTTTTAAATTCTGCATCACGCTCGTGATATATGGACGCTGATCCATATAATCGCAGGATTAGAGGTTTCCCTTCAAATGCACAGAACATAATGGTCATACGGTTTGCATGTAAAAGATGTGCAGCTGTTTCATTTCCGCTGCCCGTAAGATTAAGCCAGACTACTTCATTTTTGTTTATAACCCGGAGAGAATCCAGGCCTTTAGGAGAAACATTAATATGACCTTCCCGCATGGCTGTTCCTACAAAGAAAATTTTCTGATCGGAAATAAACTCCTGTAATTCCGGAGTAATAAAATCTAAATGCTTTCCCATAAAATTTTATTTTGAGATTCTTAAACTAACGAAATTAAGAAGTTAAAGGGAATTTTTTATAAATCTATTCAATAAAGGAGACTTATAAATAATAATTTAAGATTCGGTCTCCAAACTTTTAGAATACACAGATGGCAGACTCAATTTAAATCTTACCGCAAGTGATCGTATAATTATAATTGTGAGTCCGGATATTATGGTCAACATAGTAGAATTTAAGTTGGCTTGATAAAGCGTAACATACACGACACCTCCCGCGATACATGCGCTTGCATAAATTTCCTTTCTAAAAATAATAGGGATTTCCGCACAAAGCATGTCTCGGATAACTCCGCCAAAACAAGCGGTAATAGTACCTAAAGCTACGCAGATTACAGGATCTAATTCTATTCTAAGCCCTATCTGAACGCCCGTAACGGTATAGAGCGCAATCCCTATTGTATCAAATAAAAAAAGAGATGTACGGAAATATTTGAGCCACTTTCTAAAGATCATAGCAAAAATCGTAGTGCCAATAATCAAATAAACAAAGGTACTGTTAAGCATCCAGGTCACGGGTGTCTTTCCAATGAGCAGATCTCTTAAAGTTCCACCACCTACAGATGTTACCGTTGCAATTATAAGGATACCAAAAATATCCATACGCTTTTTCATAGCAATCAGTACCCCTGAAATTGCAAAAGCAATAGTCCCTAAGATGTCTACGACATCACTTATGTTTTCCATTACTTTTGAGTGTAAAAATTATAATCTTTAAGAACGCGATCTACAAAAATCATTGGCTTTTCTTCTGGTACGATCTGCATTGTTTTGGCCAACTTATCTGCAAGTTTTACAATCACATTGTGATTGCTGTTTTTCCTGGCGTCTGAGAATACCGTCTTTATGGTCTGCACATCCTTATCAGAGAATACAGTAACTTGAGGATACCTGGGTTTATAATCATCTGGAAGTTCTTCAAGCAGTGTGTCTCTCAAACGTACTTGCCTTTTTTCATTTATAACTGTTGTCCCTGCAGCCATATCGCCCAGACGCTGGCCTTTTCCATTTAATAATATTGTAAGCACAGCCACACCACCAAAAGAAATTGAAATATCTATTATACGCATTATCCAGCGCACAAAATAACTTCCAAAGCCCGGCTTAGAACCATCGAGTTTCACCACTCGTAAATTGAAAGTTGCCTTACCTGGAGTGCGTCCATTCCAAAAAGTTTCAAAAAGCAGAAAATAAAGAAAGGTGGGAATACCCAAAACCATATAAAAAATCATTGCACTACTCTGCGAATCGATTCCTGAAGATCCTAAAATAAAAAGTGAAGCAATCCAATAAGCACCAATAATGAGGGAATCTATAAGGTAACCCAATAGCCTATCTCCTATACCCGCAACATTTTGTTGAATACTTACATTTTGGGCAGTTTCAATTTGAAAATTATCCATTAATTCTTTTTCTTTACCATCCTAACTCTGAGAGCATGCGCGAGGCGGCATTTGTGAAGCAAAATAAAGATAAATGGTTAAGATTTGAAAACGTTCTGATCAATAATAAATCAAACCTTACACCAGATGAATTATCAAGCCTTTACATCGAAATCACAGATCATTTAAGCTACGCGCAGACTTTTTATCCGGGAAGTAAGACTACAGAATACCTTAATCATCTTGCATCTGACTCTCATCAAAAAATCTATAAGAGCAAAAGGGAATCTCCAAGAAGGCTGATTACCTTTTTTACAGAGGAATTCCCTTTATTATTTTATAGTTATCAAAGAGAGTTACTTATAGCATTTTCTACTTTTTTACTCTTCTGTATTATTGGAGCTTACAGTGCCGCTACAGATGGAGCTTATGTTCGCACAATTATGGGCGATGGCTATGTAAATATGACCTTGGAGAATATAGAGAAAGATGATGCGATGGCTGTTTATAAAAAAATGCAGGAGACAGAAATGTTTTTGGGAATTACTATAAACAACATTAAAGTAGCCCTTTTTGCGTTTATCCTAGGAACTCTTGTGAGTATAGGTTCATTATATATAATGATGCAACATGGCATTATGCTGGGCTCTTTTCAATATTTCTTTTTTGAAAGAGGGCTGCTCTGGGAATCGGCCCGTACCATTTGGATTCACGGTACCATTGAAATTTCGGTTATAATAATTGCTGGTTGCGCGGGTCTTGTTTTAGGTAACGGTATATTATTTCCGGGGACTTATACGCGACTTGAATCTTTTAAAAGAAAGATTCAAGATGGACTAAAAATAGTTGCAAGTACAATCCCATTTTTTATCATTGCTGGTTTTCTAGAGGGTTTTGTAACCAGACACACAGAAATGCCAGACTGGTTGGCGATTATTATAATTGGTGCATCATTGAGCTTAATTATTTTTTATTACGTTATTTACCCGAGAAAAGTTTATAAAAAGAATCAACTAAAAATAATAAATGAAAGAATACATAAATTTTAAAAGACAGCGTGAGATAGGAGAAATCCTGAGTGATACCTTTAAATTTATTAGGCTGGAGTACAAACCTTTATTTAAAGCCTTAGTACGCAATGCAGGACTTCCTTTTCTAGTTCTTTTAGGAGCTGTTGCTTATTATGCTGCAACATCAACAGATTTTTTAATGTTTACATCTGCATCTTTCATGGGGGGGCAGTTTTTTTTAGGATTTTTGTTTTTACTCGTTACAGTTTTGCTTTATTATGGTTTTCTATTTGGCACTGTATTAAATTATATTAAATCATATATAGAAAATCAGGGAGAAGTGGACCAGGACAAGATTGCAGAAGATGTTCGTTCTAATTTAGGAGGTCTTGTGGGATTAGGTGTTTTATCTGCTGTTATGATAATCATCGGCGTCCTGTGCTGTGTAATTCCCGGTATTTATCTTTATGTGCCTTTATCTTTAGTATTCGCTTTAATGATTTTTAAAGGAATGGGAATAAGTGATTCTATTACAGAAAGTTTTAGTCTCATCAAAGGGGAATGGTGGATGACCTTTCTTACCTTAATCGTAATAAATATAATAATATATCTAATAGGTGTTGTTTTTCAGGTGCCGCTAATGATATATATGGTTTTTAAAGGTTTTACAATGACTCAGGAAGTGTCAAATGGGGATCTTTCAGGAATGTTTGACTGGGTATATGTGACATTAAATGTAATAGCTTCGGCAGTTCAATATATTCTTTATGCCGTTACTGTAATTGCCTCTGCATTTATCTACTTCAATTTAAACGAAAAGAAAAATCAAACGGGCACTATGGAACAAATAGATAATATAGGAGGGAATATTTAATGTCAAAACGCTGCTGTTTCATTTTCTTTTTATTGGTGCTGGTGTGGTTTCCGATATATCCTGCCGTTCAGGATTCTGTGAAGGTCGTTCAGGAGGTGAAGTATGATAAAAGCAATGTTGAACCATTTGGTTTTGAAAAAACCGAATTAGAAAGTTATAAGAATGACAAAGCATTTAATTATGTAGAGGAAAAAGCGCCAGATAACTGGTGGACTCGTTTTAAGCAGTGGCTTAATGATTTATGGGCATCTTTTATAGATTGGCTACTTAATGGTAAAGAGGCCAAAGGATTTTTAGCTTTATTTATAAGAGCGTTACTTTATATCATACTTATTGGTGTCATGATATTTTTAGTCTGGCTATTTATGAAAATCGATAGTTCTGGCACTCCTCTTCTGAGTAAAACCCCAGCGCAGATTTTGATGAACGAAGAAGATCTTATCACAGAAAATCAGGATATTCAAGCTCTTATAAATCAAGCACTAAAAGACAATAACTATCGTCTGGCTGTTAGATTTTATTATCTACTCATACTACAGCAGCTCAGTAAAAAAGATATCATAGATTGGCAACTTGAAAAAACCAATCACGATTATATTTTTGAGATTAAAAATGAATCGATACGTCAACAATTTACAAAGGTTACCCGCATTTATGACTTTATATGGTACGGTAATTTTAAAGTAGATAAAAATACGTTTGCAAAAGCTGAAAAGGAATTTCTTAACCTTAAAAAGTCAGTATGAGCAAGCGGTATAAAATAATGGCCATTTCCTTACTTGTGCTGTTGACTCTATTAGTCGTAGTACAAGCCTCACAGCCCGATCCTATTAACTGGTTCCAGAGTTTTAGCAAAAAGGATAAAATCCCATTTGGCACTTATATCTTTTACGATCAACTTGAAAAACAAATACCCTCAGATCGTATTGTAGAAGTCAAAAAGCCGCCATTTGAATTTTTGACTTCAGAGCAGGAACCAGGAACTTATTTCTTTGTTAATAATAGCGTTTATTTTGATGAAGCGGAAACAAAAAAAATGCTAAACTGGCTGGGTACAGGGAACACGCTTTTTGTATCGGCGACTTCTATAAGCAAGGTATTATTAGATACTTTAAATTTAAGTACAGCCTATTTTTATGATAAGGATAATCTGAAGAAAATTCCTTTGGTTAATCTTAGTAATCCCGGTTTAGAAAGTACTTCACCCTATAAAATAGAGAAAGATATTGGTACAGTCTATTTCAAAGAAATTGACACCTTAAACACAACCATTTTGGGAGTTTATGATTTAATGGTCGAAAATGATTCCACAAACATTAAAAGACCCAAAATTAATTGTCTCAAAATTCCATTTAAATCGGGAAATATTATTTTACATACATTTCCAGAAGCATTTACAAACTACTTTCTGCTTGAAGGAAATAACATGGATTATGTTTCCAAACTTTTAGCTTACATACCAAAAGAAGGTAAGCTCTATTTAGATCAATATTACAAGTCTGGCAAAACTTTTAATACTTCTCCGCTATACCTTATTTTGAACAATAAATATTTAAAATGGGCTTATTACATCATTATAATTATTGCTTTATTATGGGTCTATTTTGAAGGAAAAAGGAAGCAACGCAGCATACCCGTAGTCAAGCCTTTACCCAATCAAACGGTATCTTTTACTAAGACAATTGCTGGTATGTACCTTGAGAAAAAGGAAAATAAACAGATTGTCCTTCATCAGGTAAATCACTTTTTACAATATTTACGTGATCATTATTCCTTGTCCACAGCACAACTTGGCTCAGATTTTATTAGCAAAGTTGCGGCAAAAAGTGGCAAACCTCAAGAAGAAGTAAAAAAGCTAATCGACTATTTAATCCTTATTAGACAGAAAGATGACGTTTCAGAAAACGAACTCATTCAGCTGAATAAGATGATTGAAAATTTTAAAAAATAACAACTAATGGAAGACCAAAATAACATACCTGAGGAATTAAACCCGCAGGAAAACCCCACCAATTCACCAGAAGTAAATGAAGAATTGGAATTTAAAAATCGTATTCCTTTAGAAGAACTTCGTGATGCAGTTGATAAACTCAAGGCGGAGCTAGGTAAAGTAATTGTTGGCCAACATGAGTTTATTGAATTGCTAATAGTCGCATTGTTAGCAGACGGTCATGTACTTATAGAAGGTGTTCCTGGAATTGCGAAAACTGTAACGGCAAAACTCTTTGCAAAAACTCTAAAGACTCAATTTAGCCGTATTCAATTTACTCCAGATTTAATGCCCAGTGATGTGTTGGGAACTTCAGTGTTAAATATGAAGTCCAGCGAATTTGAGTTTAAGCAGGGTCCTATATTTTCCAACATTGTTTTGATTGATGAAATAAACCGTGCTCCTGCAAAAACACAGGCGGCATTATTTGAGGTGATGGAAGAAAGACAGATTACAATCGACGGAAAAAAATATGAGATGAAACCTCCTTTTATGGTTTTAGCAACTCAGAACCCAATTGAACAAGAAGGTACCTATGCCCTACCCGAAGCACAATTGGACCGCTTCCTTTTTAAAATCAAAGTAGATTATCCCGATCTTCAAGACGAGGTCGCCATACTTAAAAGCCATCACGAAAGAAAAGGAACTTCCATACAAGCTATAGAAGCTGTTCTTACTCCAGAAAAACTGATAGATTTTAGACAGCAGACCCACGACGTGATAATTGAAGAGAAAATTCTTAATTACATAGCAGAAATAAATGTAAAATCTAGAACGCATCCACATCTTTACTTGGGCGGATCTCCTCGAGCTTCCCTTGCAATTATGAATGCCGCTAAAGCTTTTGCAGCTATAAACGGGCGGGATTTTGTAACACCAGAAGATGTAAAGCGATCGGTTGCACCTGTTTTGAGGCATCGTGTAATTCTTTCTCCAGAACGCGAGATGGAAGGTATGACTCCAGAGACGGTTATTGAGATGCTCATTCAGGCAGTAGAAATCCCGCGATAGTGGCAATATTAAGATTCATACAGTCCCTTTACCTGCATTCGCGTGTTTTTTATGCATTAGCGGTAATAGCCGTTGTATTCCTTTTTTCTTACTGGTATAACAATTTGTTTGTTGTTGGCTGGTTATGCGTATGGGGACTTTTTGTGCTTTTCTTAATTGATTGTGTAGGTCTATTTCGTATTTCAAACGGAATAATTGCTAAACGCCAGCTTCCTGAAAAATTCTCAAATAGTGACCCTAATGAAGTTCCTGTAATTATACAAAACAAATATGGCTTTACAATTACAATAAATGCAGTTGATGAGATTCCTATTCAGTTTCAAAAGCGTGATTTTTCAAAAGAATTAAAAATTGCAAAACTCGATAGCGGAAAGTTTCAATATGACTTGGTACCAGTAGAACGCGGGGAATACATTTTCGGCAATTTGAACCTTTACGTTCGTTCAAATTTATCTCTGGCAATTAAACGCTATAAGTTTGAAAAAGATCAGATGGTAAAGGTATATCCTTCGTTTATTCAAATGAAAAAGTATGCTTTTTTGGCAATTGACAACAAATTGTCTCAGTATGGATTAAAGAAAATTAGACGTATTGGACATACTATGGAGTTTGAGCAGATTAAGGAATATGTGACGGGCGATGATGTGCGAACAATAAACTGGAAGGCAACGGCAAAGCGCGCTCATCTTATGGTTAATCAATATCAAGATGAAAGATCACAGCCTATTTATTCAATAATTGATGCCAGCAGAGTAATGAAGATGCCTTTTGAAGGTCTTACTTTATTGGACTACGCCATAAACAGCACCTTAGCTTTTAGCAACGTCGCTTTAAAAAAAGGGGATAAAACAGGGATGTTGACCTTTTCAAATACTATTCAAAATCATTTGGCTGCCAGTAGTAAAAAGACACATCTTAATACTATTCTAGAGGTTCTTTATAATATTAATACTCGATTTTTAGATAGTGATTTTGGTCGTCTTTACGCAGAGGTAAAAAGAAAAATCACCCATCGCAGTCTCCTTTTGCTCTATACCAATTTTGAACATATTTCAGCATTAGAAAGACAACTGCCCTATTTAAAAGGTTTATCCAAAAAACATGTACTTGTGGTTATCTTTTTTGAAAACACAGAATTGGATGATTTAATTGAAAAACCTGCGAGTACCACACCTGAAATTTATCATAAAACTATTGCTCAAAAAATGGATTATGATAAAAAATTAATGGTAAAGGAACTTGAAAAACATGGGATTCAGACCGTTTTGACCAAACCAAAAGATCTTACTATAAATACAATAAACAAATATCTGGAGATAAAGGCAAGAGGTCTTTTATAAAGTAATTGACGAAACAAAAGACTATTAAATTCAAGTCAATAATACCTAAACCTTATTGTATAGCTCTAGGCAAGCCCTTATCTTTGCAACTTAAATTTTAACTATGATCCAGGTTACTTTGCCAGATGGCAGTGTAAAAGAAGTTGAGCAAGGTACTACTCCCTTAGATATAGCTCAAAGTATAAGTGCAGGTTTAGCTAGAAATGTAATTTCTGCAAAATACAATGGTAAAACCTTAGAGGCATCAACACCATTAACCGAAAACGGATCGCTTGTTTTACTTACCTGGAATGACGAAGAAGGAAAAAAAGCTTTTTGGCATTCCTCTTCCCATATACTTGCCCAGGCATTAGAAGAATTATATCCTGGTGTTAAACTTACTATAGGTCCAGCTATTGAAAAAGGCTTTTATTATGATGTAGATCTTGGCGATCGCTCTCTAAGCGAGAATGATTTTAAAAAGATTGAAGATAAAATGCTGGAGATTGCCCGCGGTAAGCATAATTTTAAAATGCGCAGCGTAACTAAAGAAGAAGCACTTCAATTTTATAAAAATCAAGGCAACGAATATAAGGTTGAATTGATTGAAAATCTTGAAGATGGTACTATAACCTTCTGTGATCATGATACTTTTACAGATCTATGTCGTGGCGGCCACATACCAAATACAAGCATTGTAAAGGCTGTTAAATTAATGAGTGTGGCGGGCGCTTACTGGCGAGGTGATGAGAAAAACACTCAACTTACCCGCGTATATGGTGTTTCTTTTCCCAAACAGAAAGATCTTAAAGAATATTTAGAATTACTTGAAGAGGCTAAAAAGAGAGACCACAGAAAACTTGGGAAAGAATTACAGCTATTTACCTTTTCTCAAAAAGTGGGTCAGGGTCTTCCTTTATGGTTACCCAAAGGAGCCGCACTTAGGGAAAGACTTGAAAACTTTCTAAAGGCCGCCCAGAAAAAAGCCGGTTATGAGATGGTTGCGACTCCCCACATAGGTCAAAAAGAATTGTATGTGACTTCTGGTCACTATGCAAAATATGGTGAGGATAGTTTTCAACCTATTACAACTCCTGCCGAGGGTGAGGAATTTTTACTCAAACCTATGAATTGTCCACACCATTGTGAAATTTATAATGCTATACAATGGAGTTATCGTGATCTTCCTAAACGTTTTGCAGAATTTGGTACGGTTTACCGCTATGAGCAAAGTGGAGAATTGCACGGTTTAACACGTGTGCGTGGTTTTACACAGGATGACGCACATATATTCTGCACTCCAGACCAGCTGGATGAAGAGTTTAAAAAAGTAATTGATCTGGTTCTTTATGTTTTTGGTTCATTGGGCTTTGAAAACTTTACAGCACAGGTTTCTTTACGTGATCCTGAAAATAAGGAAAAGTATATAGGAAGTGATGAGAATTGGGAAAAAGCAGAAAATGCAATTATAAATGCTGCTAAGGAGAAAGGGCTTAATTA
Organism: uncultured Flavobacteriaceae bacterium; assembly: GCA_963974735.1. Taxonomy (GTDB): domain Bacteria; phylum Bacteroidota; class Bacteroidia; order Flavobacteriales; family Flavobacteriaceae; genus Leeuwenhoekiella. The sequence continues at coordinate 18,627 of CAXBEL010000064.1, forward strand.
TGTAATAGAAACCGGAGAAGCTGCCTTTTATGGTCCTAAACTGGACTTTATGGTAAGGGATGCTTTAGGCAGAAGCTGGCAACTTGGCACTATTCAGGTAGATTATAATCTGCCAGAGCGTTTTGAACTGACATATAAGGGAAGTGACAATGAAGAGCATAGGCCAGTGATGATTCACCGAGCACCCTTTGGTAGTATGGAGCGTTTTGTAGCCATTCTTTTAGAGCATACAGGGGGAAATTTCCCATTATGGTTAATGCCTGAACAGGCTATTTTGTTAACCCTCAGCGAGAAATATGAGAAATACGCACAAAATGTTTTAAATTTGTTGGAAAATCACGAAATTCGCGCCCTTGCGGACTACCGCGGTGAAACAATGGGTAGAAAAATTCGTGAAGCAGAAATGCAGAAAATACCGTATATGTTAATTATTGGTGAGAAAGAAGCTAATGATGGTACGGTTTCTGTACGTAAA
>CAXBEL010000065.1:0-19037 GCA_963974735.1 uncultured Flavobacteriaceae bacterium
ATATGATTTTCTTATTCCAGGTTTATTGGTGACTCTGGTAGGGGTTCTTTATTTGGTTTTGTTTAGTTCTAAACTTTTGCCTTCTAGATCATTAACCCCTTTTCAAAAAAGAAAGGCTGCCCGCAATTATTTTGTGGAGGCTAAAATAGGAAAAGAGTCCTTTTTTGCGGGTAAATCTCTGGAAGAGAGTGGTGTTAAAGATTATAAAGGTGTATCATTGATTGAATTGATTCGTGGTGATAAAATTTTTAATGTTGTAGCATCCCGTAATTTGATTCTTGAGGAAGAGGACAGGCTTATTTTTTCGGGTAGTATTAAGGACGTTCTTTTAATCAATCAGGATGATAATAATCTAGAGTTTATATCCCAAGAGCGTTTAGCTTATGATAACAAATTGGAATATGTAGAACTATCTATTCCAACAAATTCAAACCTTGACGGGAAGCGAATAAGAGATACAGATTTTAGAACTAGATATGGAGCCACAATTTTGGCAGTACATAGAAATGGAGAAGATTTAAGTGGCCGTATTGGTGAAATAGTTTTAAGAAGTGGTGATTTGCTGATTGTTGTACCTCATGCTAATCTTACTGAATCTATTAGATCAGATTTTTACATACTATCTAATGTTACTAAAGAAAAAAAATCCCCAGAAAATAAGAAAAAGCTGATTTTGGGAGGTTTAGCACTATTTCTGCTCTTTGTTTTTGAAAAAGTTGATTTGTTTTTATTTTTAGCCTGTGCTTTGGGTTTAATGGTTGTTCTAAAATTTGCCACAATTAATGAACTTAAGAACGAGTTTAGGATCAATTTATTTGTAGTTTTATGCGCCTCCATAATTGTAGGTGAAGTATTTATATCATCAGGCTTGGCAAAAGAAATTTCAACATATCTACTTGCGGTGGTTCAACCCTTTGGTTTTAGTGCAATAATTTTAGGTTTAATGGTATTTACAATAGTCTTGACCTCGTTTATTACAAATGTGGCAGCAGTTTCTATTGCATTTCCATTGGCATATTCAATCAGTGAGGTGACTGGCATACAAGGAGAAGCATTGTTTCTTGCTGTAGCATTTGCTGCTTCAGCTGCTTTTATGACTCCTATAGGCTATCAAACTAATTTAATTGTTATGGCACCAGGGGATTATAAATTCAAAGATTTCTTTAAAATAGGAGCTCCTCTTACTGTTATTTATGTGGCGGTAGTTATGAGCTATATTTTTATAAAATACAATACTTAAACTGTGAGTACTAATTTAAAAAAACAGGACTATAAGGTTACAAAGGAGCTGCGCAATAAAAAGGCTGCTCATAATTCTTTTGTAATTTGGTTTGTGGGCTTGTCGGGCAGTGGTAAATCTACAGTTTCTGATGCCTTAGAGACTTTTCTGTTTAGCAAGGATATTAATACATATACCTTAGACGGAGACAATATTAGAATGGGTATTAATAAAGATTTGGGCTTTACATCAGAGGCCCGCTCTGAAAATTTACGTAGAATTGCAGAAATAGGCAAATTATTTACAGATGCTGGAGTAGTAACCTTGACAGCATTTATAACCCCTAAGCAGTCTGATAGAGAAAAGGCCAAAGAAATATTAGGCAGCAATTACGTTGAAGTTTTTGTCAACTGTCCTTTGGAAATTTGTGAGAAAAGAGACGTGAAAGGCCTTTATGCTAAGGCAAGAAAAGGAGAAATTGAAAATTTTACCGGAATATCGGCGCCATTTGAAAGCCCTTTAAATCCGGATATTGAGATATTTACTAGTGAGCAATCTGTCGAAGAATGTGTTAGTGAAATCTGGAATCATATTAAGAATAAGATAAATATAAATTCATGAGAAAATACGCACTATCTCATTTGGAGGAGCTAGAAGCAGAGGCTATATACATACTGCGGGAAACTGCAGCTCAATTTCAGAATCCAGCTATTCTCTTTTCCGGTGGAAAAGATTCAATTCTGGTAACACATTTAGCGAGAAAAGCATTCTATCCAGCAAAAATTCCCTTCACATTTCTCCATGTAGATACAGGGCATAACTTCCCAGAGACTATTGCCTTTAGGGATAAGTTAATGGGGGAGTTAGGTGTGAAGTTAGTTGTAGGATCTGTAGAGGAATCCATTAAAAATGGATCTGTTAGAGAGGAAACCGGAATTGATGCAAACCGAAATAAATTACAAACTACGACACTTCTAGAAGCCATCGAAGATAATCAATTTGATGCTTGTATAGGTGGAGGAAGAAGAGATGAAGAAAAGGCTCGCGCCAAAGAACGGTTTTTTTCGCATAGAGATGAATTTGGTCAATGGAATCCAAGAAATCAAAGACCAGAGCTTTGGAATATTTTAAATGGGCGTCATAATATGGGGGAAAATTTTAGAGTCTTTCCCATAAGTAACTGGACAGAATTAGATGTGTGGCAATATATTACTGCAAATGAAATTAAATTGCCTTCTTTATACTTTGCTCATAACAGAGAAGTTATTTGGAGAAATAATTCTTGGATACCTTTTTCAGAATTCACTGCTCTTAGACCTAAAGAAGAGATTGTTACAAAGAAAATAAGATTTAGAACGCTTGGAGATATTACAATAACAGGTGGTGATGAGTCTGATGCTGACACCCTGGATCTTATTCTTGAGGAGGTGGCAGTGGCACGTATTACAGAACGAGGAAATCGCTCTGATGATAAACGCTCAGAGACTTCAATGGAAGATCGTAAAAAAGAAGGATATTTCTAAATAATAAGGTTATAAAAAGTTTACATGACTGCAATAAAGAACGAAGAAAAGGAGATTTTAAGATTTACAACTGCTGGAAGTGTCGATGATGGTAAAAGTACATTGATAGGTAGGTTATTGTATGATTCAAAATCTATATATACAGATCAGATTGAAAACCTTCAGAAAATATCTGAAAAAAAAGGTATAAGCCATATAGAATTAGCTCATCTTACTGATGGTCTAAAGGATGAAAGAGAACAAGGTATTACTATAGATGTTGCATATAGATACTTTGCCACACCAAAGCGTAAGTTTATAATTGCCGATACCCCAGGTCATATTCAGTATACTAGAAATATGGTTACTGGTGCATCTACAGCTAATTTAGCTCTTATTTTAGTTGATGCCAGAAATGGAGTAATAGAGCAAACCAAAAGACATTCCTTCATTGCATCTTTATTGCAAATTCAACATGTCATTGTATGCATAAATAAAATGGACCTTATTGATTATTCTGAAGAAGGATATGATGCGATAGTTGATGACTATAAAGGTTTTGCCTCTAAGCTTCAAATAAAAGATGTTCGCTTTATTCCTATTTCAGCTTTAAATGGGGATAATGTGGTTAATAAATCAGATTCTATGCCTTGGTATAAAGGAGACTCTTTATTGGGAACTTTAGAAACCATACATATAAGTAGTGACTATAATATGGTGGACTGCAGATTTCCAGTACAAAATGTTATCAGACCTTTTAGTGATGAGTTTCACGATTATAGAGGTTATGCCGGCCGAATAATCAGTGGTATCTATAAAAAAGGAGATGAAGTTATGATACTTCCTTCAGGCTATAAAACAACAATTAAATCGATTCTTCTTGGTGAAAAAGAAGTGGATGAAGCATTTCCACCACAATCTGTAACAATTAATCTAGAAGATGATATAGATGTTACGAGGGGTGATATGATTGTAAGGGAGCACAATCAGCCGGAGCAGAAACAAGATCTGGAGGTGATGCTGTGTTGGTTAAACAATGACAATCTTCAAAAGAGAGCAAAATATACTTTAAAACATACCACCGTTGAAGCACGTGTTATAATTAAAGAAATACTTTATAAAGTAGATATAAATACACTGCATAGGCAAGAAGAAGTAGGAGATGTTAGTATGAATGATATTGTAAGGGTTAAATTAAGAACAACCAAACCGTTATTAGTTGATGAGTACAATAGAAATAAAGGTACTGGAAGTCTTGTTTTAATTGATGAAAGTACTAACGAAACCGTTGCGGCGGGAATGATAATTTAATATGGAGTTTTCCAAAAATCTAAATATTGCAGTTAAAGCTGCACTCGAAGCCGGAGAGGCAATAATAAAAGTTTATAACGAAGAAGATTTTGAAGTAGATTTTAAATCAGATAATTCCCCTTTAACCACTGCAGATAAGATTTCCCATACAATCATTATGGAGCATCTAACTAAAACGGACATACCGGTATTGTCTGAAGAAGGTAGGGATATTCCATATTCGGAAAGAGAAAATTGGGATCAATTGTGGATAGTTGATCCTATTGATGGTACTAAAGAATTTATTAAGCGAAATGGTGAGTTTACCGTTAATATTGCGCTTGTCCGAAACCAAATTCCTGTTCTTGGAGTTATCTATGTTCCTGTTTTAAAGGAGTTATATATTGCCGAAGACACCTTTGGATCATATAAACTATTTGATGTAGATAAATATGAGGATGATCTTAAAAATAAGGATTGGAAAGCCTTGCCCATAGATCAACCTGATCGTCCCTTTAGGGTAGTGGCAAGTAAATCGCACTTGTCTCCAGAAACCGAGGATTTTATAAATGATCTGAGTAAGGATCATCCCAACTTAGAAACTATTTCTAAAGGAAGTTCTCTTAAATTATGTATGGTGGCGGAAGGGACTGCAGATTATTATCCTCGATTTGCACCTACAATGGAGTGGGATACCGCGGCGGGACAAGCTATATGTATGTATGCCGGAAAAACCGTAACAGATTATATTACCAAGAAACCTATGATATATAATCGTGAGAATCTTTTAAATAATTGGTTTTTAGTTAAATAAAATCATCAATCTTTTAATTTACTCATAGTCAACAATATAACTGTAAAAGCATACATAATTAGTAATTGTGGACTGCTAACATTATATTTGCGACCATTTAGATAAAAATAATGAAAATTAAAAATATCTGTTGCATAGGCGCTGGGTATGTGGGAGGACCTACAATGTCTGTTATTGCGCATAAATGTCCTTCTATTAAAGTAACGGTTGTAGATATTAATGAAAGGCGAATTGCAGCTTGGAATGATAACGACTTGGATAATCTCCCTGTTTATGAACCTGGATTAGCAGAAGTTGTTGGTGAAGCAAGGGGTCGAAATCTGTTTTTTTCTACAGAAGTAGACAAAGCCATTGATGAAGCAGATATGATTTTTATCTCAGTAAATACTCCTACAAAGACATATGGGATTGGGAAAGGAATGGCTGCAGATCTAAAATATATTGAGTTGTGTGCTAGGCAAATAGCTTCCGTTTCTAAAAGTAATAAGATTATTGTGGAGAAGTCCACACTCCCAGTGCGCACTGCAGAAGCTTTAAAGCGTATTTTGGAAAACACCGGAAATGGTGTTCAATTCGATATTCTTTCAAATCCAGAATTTTTAGCAGAAGGTACTGCAATTGATGATTTATTTGAAGCTGATCGTGTTCTTATAGGTGGTGATGATACTGAAAGGGGCAATGAAGCTAAGCAGGCTTTGGTCGATATTTATGCAAACTGGATACCGAGGGAGCGGATTTTGACAACAAATGTGTGGTCTTCAGAACTTTCGAAGCTTACTGCTAATGCATTTTTGGCTCAACGAGTTTCATCAATAAATGCACTCTCTGAACTTTGCGAAGTTACAGGAGCTAATGTAAATGAGGTGTCTCGTGCTATAGGTGCAGATTCACGAATAGGTTCAAAATTCTTAAAAGCCTCAGTAGGATTTGGAGGCTCTTGTTTTCAAAAGGATATCTTGAATTTGGTTTATATAGCTAAAAGCTATGGTCTTACTGAAGTAGCAGATTACTGGGAGCAGGTTATTATTATGAATGATCATCAAAAAAAGAGGTTTGCAGAGAAGATAGTTAAAACTCTTTTTAATACAGTGTCCGGCAAAAAAATTACCTTGTTGGGGTGGGCATTTAAAAAAGATACCAATGACACGAGAGAATCTGCCGCAATTTATGTAGCAGACTATCTTTTAAGTGAACAGGCAGAGATAACTGTTTTTGATCCCAAAGTTACAGCAGAGCAAATTTACGCGGATTTAGATTATTTAAATTCCAGAAGCGAATCAGAGAATAGAGCATTGGTTAATGTAGTAAATGACCCTTATGATGCTTGCGAAAAATCACATGCGGTAGCCATTATGACAGAATGGGATGAATTTAGAGATTATGATTGGAAGAAAATATATGAAATGATGTTTAAGCCTGCCTTTTTGTTTGATGGAAGAAATGTTCTTGATTTTGAAAAAATGAAGAATACTGGTTTTGAGAATTATGTGATAGGAAAAGGTTAAAGAGTTTTTAGTATTATAGATTAAATACAAATTACCCCTAATTTTTAATTTTTTTATATGAATATACTTGTAACTGGTGCTGCTGGATTTATCGGATATCACCTTAGCGTTACTCTTTTAAGCCGAGGCTTTAATGTTGTTGGTTTAGATAACTTAAACGATTATTACGACGTCAAATTAAAATATGCGAGATTAAACGAGCTTGGGATTAACATTAGAAATTCAGAAATGTATTCTGATGAAGTAGTATCAGAAAAATATGGAAATAAATTTATCTTCATAAAATTAAATCTGGAAGACCGAAAAGAATTACCCAAAATTTTTGAAAAGCACAATTTTGATGTAGTGTGTAATTTGGCTGCTCAGGCAGGTGTTAGATATAGCTTAGAAAACCCGGAAACTTATATAGATGGTAATGTGGTGGGGTTTTTAAATATTTTAGAATGCTGTAGAAAATTTAAAATTAAGCACCTTCTATACGCGAGTAGTTCTAGTGTTTATGGAGAAAATTCAAAAATCCCTTTTTCTGTAAAGGATAATGTGGATTTTCCGATTAGTTTATACGCTGCAACTAAGAAAAGCAACGAATTAATGGCATACACTTATAGCCACCTCTATAATATACCCACTACAGGTTTAAGATTTTTTACAGTATATGGGCCTTGGGGAAGACCAGATATGGCTATGTTTTTGTTTACTAAGGCTATTATAGAAGAAAGCCCAATCGATGTTTATAATAATGGCAATATGAGTAGGGATTTTACCTTTATAGATGATATAATTAAAGGAATAGAAATAGTTCTTGAGAATCCTCCTAAACTTATTAATGGTAAAAAGGCTTATAGATTATATAATATCGGAAATGGAAGTCCACAGTCTTTAGAAGATTTTATTACTGCAATTGAAAATAGCGTGGGTAAAGAGGCTACAAAAAATTATTTGCCAATGCAACCAGGGGATGTACCACAAACTTGGGCTGATAATAATGAGTTGGAAGCTTTGGGATATGAAAGTAAAACTAATATAGTCGATGGAGTACGTAAATTTGTCAATTGGTATCAGGATTTTTACAAGTCATTAATGGATTAAAATAAAAAATAAAACTAAAAAGATGGTTTTGAAATTTGGTTTTTATTGTGGGATTAGGAAAAATATTCTTTTAGGCTTATTTAATTTAATTTTAATTTTATCGTCAGGTTTTTTGACTTATGGCCAAAATATTGATTCGAACAATATAGAAAATATTGATGTAGATAGTCTTTCTGATGATCAAATTAGGGTATATTGGGAACAAGCTCAAAAGGAGGGATACACTTTGGATGAGCTAGGCATTATCGCCGCTGGGCGCGGAATGTCACAAGTAGAGATTGCAAAATTGAAACGTCGCGTTTCGTCTTTGCCTCCTAAAACACATTTAGATAGGGGAAAGATGAATTCCCCCCCAATAGATTCTAATAAAGAAGAGAATCCATTATTTGGAAGAACTGGAGAATTAACAGATCGTACAGAAGAGAAAAGTGAGATTTTTGGTTATGATTTTTTTAATAATCCTAATATTAGTTTTGAACCTAATGTGAATTTAGCAACTCCTGCAAATTATCAACTGGGTCCAGGGGATGAATTGACAATCAATATTTGGGGTGCTGCAGAGAATACCTACAATCAAGAAGTAGGTAGTGATGGAGCGATTCGCATAGAAAATGTAGGGCCGATATATGTGAGTGGGTTATCTGTTGAAGAGGCGAAGTCTAAAATAAATTCTAATCTTAGGCGTATTTATTCTGGTATTTCTGCTTCAGCGAATAGTCCTTACAAAGTTTTTACAGATGTTACTATAACAAATATCCGCAGGGTTCAAGTTAACATAATTGGAGAAGTAGAAGTTCCGGGAACATATTCTTTATCTGCACTTTCTACGGTTTTAAATGCTTTATATGCCGCTGGAGGACCAAATGAAAATGGAACGTTTAGAAATATTAAAATTGTGCGCGGCGGTGAGCAAATTGCTGTTTTTGATATTTATAAATATTTAGTTGAAGGTTCAAATGCTGGTAATGAATTCTTAGAAGATCAAGATGTTATAATCGTAAGTCCTTATGAGGAAAGGGTTGAAGTTGAGGGTGCGGCTAAGCGTCCTGGTATTTATGAGGTTAGATCTGAAGAATCTTTTGAAGATTTAAAAGAGTTTTTTGGCAGTTTCAGTTCAGATGCTTACAAAGAACGTGTAGTAATTGAACGCGTTACAGGTACACAAAGATCAATTAAAGATATTATTGTTAATGGAGAACCCATACCTCTTAAGGATGGTGATATTATTACCATAGGTCAAATTGTCGATCGTTATGAAAATAAAATCAGTATAGCTGGAGCTGTTTATAGACCAGGCTCCTACGAGTTAGAGGATAATACAACGCTTTCTGCTCTATTTGATAAAGCACTAGGTGTAAGGGATGAGGCTTTAATGGGACGCGCTATATTGTATAGAGTGATAGACGGATACAAGAGGACGGCACAATCTTTTTCGGTAGAAGAAGTGCTTGATAAAAGTTATGACCTTCCTTTGCGCAGAGAGGATAGCATATATGTTTTTGATAAAAACAATTTACGTGAAAAACTGACGCTTACAATAAATGGTGCGGTGAACAAGCCTATGACCATAGATTATGTAGATAGTCTAAAAGTTGAAGATCTTATTGCTATTGCTGGAGGATTTAAAGAAGGTGCAGATGTGAGTGTAATAGACATTTCAAGAAGGGTTAACGACGGATCTTTTGAAACATTAAGTCAAAATTTTAGATGGTCCAGTACAGAGGATTTAAAATTGGATAAAAGGTCAAATTTTAATTTAAAACCCTTCGATCAGGTTTCTGTTCGTTATTTAAAGGGGTATTCTACCTTAGAGGAGGTTAAAGTAGAAGGTGAGGTAAGTTATCCCGGAAATTATACTTTAAGCGATAAGAATTATAGGGTGTCAGATTTATTGTCAAAAGCAGGTGGACTTTCTCCTTATGCCAACATTGAGGGGGCAACGTTAGTTAGAAAAAGGTTTTCAGATGATAATGAAGAGCAACAGGAGTTGTTACTAGATCTAGGGAATCACGATTCGATAACGGATGTGCAAAAGAAGATAGATGATTTTAGAATAGGTCTAAACTTAAATAAAATTCTAGAGCCAGGAGGGAAACATTCTAAGTATGATCTAATTTTAGAAGAAGGTGATATTTTAACTATACCTTCTGAAAAACAAACTGTTGAAGTAAGAGGAGAAGTTTTGGCACCTTCCCTGATTAGATATGACAAATCCATGTCCTTAAAGCAATACATTAATGGTTCTGGTGGGTTCACATCTGAGGCAAAAAAAAATAAGACTTATGTTATTTATGCAAATGGAGAAGTGAAATCAACCAAAAACTTCTTATTTTTTAAGAATTATCCTCGATTAGAACCAGGTTCAGTAATTCTTGTGCCCCCTAAACCTGAGCGTACTGGAGGTTTATCTGTTCAGGAAATTATAGGAATTACCACAGGATTGGGAACTATAGGATTAATAATTGATAGATTGTCAAACTAAGTAATAATGAAAAGTACCTCAGATAGGACAAGTGCTATATTTAAGGAAGACGGCTTAGATTTTATACTTTTAACAAATTTATATTGGAAAAAGAGATTTTTAATTTTAAAAGTCTTATCAGTTTTTTTCATATTGGGACTGTTCCTAGCCATTTTTGCAAAAAACACCTATGAATCTTCTACTATCTTAGTACCTCAAACCGGCGGATCATCTAAAGTGGGTGGGAGCTTAGGAGGTTTAGCAGCAATAGCAGGAATTAATTTGGGAGGATTAAGTGGTGGAAATGATATTTCCCCAATTCTCTATCCAAAAATTTTCAATGGACTTGCATTTCGCAATGAACTTTTAAAAACAGAATTGAGTATTGAAGATATTCAGAAACCTATAAGTTTTAAAGAATATTATTTAAATTTTTATGATGGCGGTATTCTACCTTTATTTAAAAAATATACTTTAGGATTGCCAGGAACTATATTAAATGCTTTAAAAAATAAAGAAAAAAGTAGTCAAATTAGTACCAGTAAATATGATAGTCTTCCAAGAATAAGTAGCGAAACTAGGAGACTAATGGAAATATTAGCAAACCAAACCTCAATCGATGTGAATGATAAAGAGGGCTACATAACTATATCCTCTATAATGCCAGAACCTTTGGCTGCTGCTCAGTTGACAGATAATGCTAAGAGGATTTTGCAGGATGTTATAATTGAATTTCAAATAGAAAAAGCGAAAACTCAATTAATATATTTAGAAAAAAGGTTATCCGAGAAGAAAGATGAATTTGTAAAAGCTCAAATCAATTTAGCTAATTATAAAGATAGAAATTTATTTAATAGTACGGCTAGAAGTATAACAGAGCTGTCAAAATTGCAATCGGAATACGATTTAGCATTTAGTGTTTATTCAGAAATCGCACAACAAGTTGAAGCTCAGAGACTCCAGGTCAAAAGAGACACCCCTGTTTTTACTGTTATACAACCACCAGTTGTGCCGGATCAAAAATCTGGTCCTAGCAGAATAGGGATACTTTTGAGTTGTCTGCTAATGGGTACTATACTCGTTTTATTGTGGATATTTTTAAGAGTTTATTTTAATCATTTGAAAGTAAGTAGAATCCAAGATTTGAAGAATTAGTTTACAATTTTATTAGTTATTATGAAGAAGGCTTTAATTACGGGAGTAACAGGACAGGATGGCGCTTATTTGAGTGAATTTCTTTTGAAAAAAGGATATGAAGTACATGGCTTAAAAAGAAGAGCATCTTTATTTAATACAAATCGTATTGACCACTTATATCAGGATCCACATGTTGAGGATCGCCATTTCATTTTACATTATGGCGACATGACCGATAGCACTAATTTAATTCGATTAATCAAAGATATTCAGCCAGATGAAATTTATAATCTTGCTGCTATGAGCCATGTGCACGTTTCATTTGAAATACCAGAATATACGGGTAACGCAGATGGATTAGGTACCCTGAGAATACTAGACGCTGTAAGATTACTTGGTTTAGAGAAAAAAACCCGAATTTATCAAGCTTCAACTTCAGAGCTATATGGTAAAGTTCAAGAAGTACCCCAGACGGAAACAACTCCTTTCTACCCTCGAAGTCCATACGCTGTAGCAAAGATGTATGCTTATTGGATTACAGTTAACTATAGGGAAGCTTATGGTATTTTTGCTTGTAATGGTATATTATTTAACCACGAGTCGCCAATAAGGGGAGAAACATTCGTTACACGAAAAATTACCCGCGCAGCCGCACGTATAGCATTAGGGCTTCAGGATAAATTCTATTTAGGTAACCTCGATGCACAAAGAGATTGGGGGCATGCTAAAGATTATGTTCGGATGATGTGGATGATTCTTCAGGCAGATGAGCCGGAAGATTGGGTAATAGCAACTGGGAAAACCACTTCTGTAAGGGACTTTGTAAAAATGGCGTTTAAAGAGTTGGGTATTGAACTTGAATTTAAGGGTCATGGCGTTAATGAAATAGGTAATATAAAATCCTGTTCTAATCCTAATTTTCAACTTCCTAAGGGTAAGGAGATTCTACAAGTAGACCCTAAATATTTTCGACCAACTGAGGTGGATTTACTTGTTGGAGATGCTTCTAAAGCGAATAATCAATTAGGCTGGATACCGGAATATAATCTTGAAGAACTGATTGGTGATATGATGAAGAATGATTTAAAATTAATGCAAAAGGATCATTATTTAAAAGAAGGTGGATATAAGACGTTTAATTATTTTGAATAGAAGTGTGGCATTATTTGTATGATGACTGAAGTAATAATGATGCCTTGGTAAAATTGAAAAATGAAAAAGAGTTCCAAAGTATATATAGCAGGTCATCGTGGACTTGTCGGAAGCGCCATTTTGGAGAATTTAATCTCAAAAGGTTATGAGAATTTAATACTGCGCACTCATAAGGAGTTGGATCTAACAGATGGACAAGCTGTATCTTCTTTTTTTTTAGAAGAGAAACCAGAATATGTGTTTTTAGCTGCTGCCAAGGTAGGAGGAATTATTGCAAACAATTCCTATCGGGCTGATTTCATTTATAACAATCTGATGATCCAAAACAATGTAATTCATAATAGTTATCTTCAGGGCGTTAAAAAATTAATGTTTTTGGGAAGTACCTGTATTTATCCTAAAGATTGCCCGCAACCAATGAAGGAAGAATATTTATTGACTGATACTCTGGAATATACCAATGAACCTTATGCTATCGCTAAGATTGCGGGTATTAAAATGTGTGAAAGTTATAACCTTCAATATGGGACCAATTTTATTTCGGTAATGCCTACAAATTTATATGGTCCTAATGATAATTTTGATCTTATTCAATCTCACGTACTCCCAGCACTAATCCGTAAAATTCATTTAGGTAAATCTTTAGAAGAAGGAAATTGGAATACTTTACGCGAGGATTTAAATAAATTGCCTTTAGATAATATTAACGGAGAAGCACCAAGAGAAGCAATTATATCGGTACTGAATCATTATGGAATCAAGAAATCCAAAGAAAGTGTTTCTATAGAAATCTGGGGAAGTGGTAAGCCTATGCGAGAGTTCCTTTGGAGTAAAGACATGGCGGATGCCTGTGTGTTTATAATGCAAAATAAAGACTTTAAAGATATTATTATTGACAACGTGGCTAAGACTAACTCAAATAAAAAAGAGATACGTAATACTCATATTAATATAGGGACTGGGGAAGATATTTCAATAGAAGATTTAGCGTTTTTAATAAAAGAAACGATTGGTTTTAAAGGGGGTTTTTTCTTTAATACATCTAAGCCAGATGGAACGCTAAAAAAACTTACTGATGTTTCTAAGCTATCGGCGCTAGGTTGGAAGTTCAAAGTAGATTTAAGATTAGGGGTGAAAAAAGCTTATAAATGGTATTTAGCTCGATAAGAATACTTTAAAGAACACCTTTACAAAATGCTATTGCAAAAATAAAAATATGAAGGATTTTATAAAAGTTAATAAATCAAGGCTTTATGGTAATGTTAAAGTAAGCGGGGCTAAAAATAGTTCTTTGCGACTGTTAGCAGCATCTATTTTAACCGATGAAACTATTGAATTGCATAATTTTCCTAATGGACTTTTAGATGTAAAAGTGCATCTGGACATGTTGGAAGTTCTCGGTAAAAGCTATACCAGTAATGGGGACCGTGTTATAATTAATGAAACACAGGAAAATATAAAGCAAGAACTTTTATGGAATGGCAGATCTATAAGAAATACATTACTTATTTTAGGTGCACTTACTGCTCGTTTTGGTGAGGGGCGTGTGCCATTACCGGGTGGATGTAAATTAGGAGAGCGTAAATATGATCTGCACGTAATGCTTCTCGAAAATTTAGGGGCTAAGGTTTGGGAGGATGGTGATTATCTCTGTGCAAAAGTAGATGGAAGATTTAAAGCTGCAGAAATAGTACTGCCAATGCGTTCTACAGGAGCCACTGAAAACTCAATTTTGTGCGCAAGTTTAGCTAAAGGGACCACAACTATATGGAATCCACATATTAGACCTGAAATAATGGATTTAATTGCAATGCTCAATAAAATGGGAGCTAGCATTAAAGTATATGGACAGAAGTGCATAGTTATAAAAGGAGTTAAAAGACTCCAAGGCGTAAAACACAGTGTGATTCCAGATAATATGGAAGCGCTTACTTGGGCTATTGGGGCTGTAGTAACTAATGGCGAAGTTGAAATCGAAAATTTTCCCTATGAACATTTAGAAGTTCCTCTTGTTTATCTTCGCGAAAGTGGTATGAAATTTTATCGTGGTGAAACCAGTCTCATTGTTAAGGGAGGGGAGGCTTATCCTATTGAGATAAGCACAGGTCCCTATCCAGGTATTAATTCTGACATGCAGCCACTTTTTGCTGTCTATGGAGCTATGTCAAGAGGTGAGTCTAAAATTATTGATTTGCGTTTTCCAGGTCGTTACGGATATGCAGAAGAATTAGCTAAAATGGGCATGAATTATGAAATACAAGGGGATATGCTTGTAGTTAAGGGAGGTAACAAACTTAAAGGAAATCAAGTAAAGGCCTTAGATCTTAGAGCAGGAATAGCTCTCCTCTTAGCAGGAATGACTGCTGACGGAGAGACTGTAATTGAAGATTCTTGGCAAATACACCGCGGATATGAAAATCTAGGCGATAAGTTAAAAACCTTAGGTGTATTGATCTAATATGATTTCTTTAAAACAAACGATACGGGATATTAAAGGGGATCTTCCTGTTACGAATATTTTACTTGGCAAAATTTTTCTAAGAAATTATTTTTTCAGTCCCAGATTTAGGTTGTTGCTAAATCATAGATTAGGAAAATATTTCTTTAATAAAGGTGGTTTTTTTTTAAACGCAATTGCGCTTTATTATAAGAATAAAATGATAGTACGGAGAAATTGCGATATATCCTATAATGCCTCTTTAGGTAAGAATCTAAGATTGCCCCATCCCATAGGTATTGTAATAGGAGATGGAGTTATAATTGAAGATGACGTTATGATATTCCAACAAGTGACTTTTGGTAGTCATGGTAAAAAAGAAATAAAAGCTAAAGAATATCCAATAATAAAATCAGGAGTCAAAATTTTTGCTGGAGCTAAAATTATTGGAGGAATTACAATTGGTGAAAATGCTGTAATAGGCGCAAATTCTGTAGTGAATATCGACATTCCTCCTAATACGATTGCAGTAGGAGTTCCTTGTCGAATAATTAAAAAGGCATGAGCTCTTTCATCAGTGATGTTGTACGAGTTGGGACTTCTAATGTTTTAATGATAGGACTAGGGTTAGGAACTTCTATAATTACTGCTAGATTTATAGGACCTGAAGGTAATGGGATGATAGCTGCATTGTTAGTTTATCCCTCTTTGTTTATGAGTATTGGTTCTTTAGGTATAAGACAGTCCACAACTTATTTTTTGGGAAAAGGGATTTATTCAGAATTGCATATAAAGCAAGCTATAACTCAAATATGGATGTTGACCACGATTTTTTCACTTATTGTTAGCTTTGTATTGATGCGATACTTTAGTGAAACAGGTGGTAATTTATTATTAGTAACTCTCGCATTATTGCCTATTCCCTTTAGCCTATTTAATACATATAATTCTGGAATATTTTTAGGTAAAAACGATATCAAATCTTTTAATAAAATAAATTGGATTCCCTCATTAATCGCATTTTTAGGAACCTTAATATTTGTAGTATGGATAAGATTTGATGTGGCAGGCGCCTTGATTGCTGGTATAGGTGGACCTCTATTTATAGCAGTTATTTTATTGTTTAGAAACAAATTTATTCAAGATTTTAGCTTGAATTACAATTGGAAAATAATTAAATCGATGCTATCCCAAGGGATTGTATACGCTATTTCTCTATTAGTTATTAATTTAAATTATAAAGCAGATATAATAATTCTAGATAAATTAAGTACCCCCTTTGAGATGGGAATTTATTCTAAAGGTTCAGCTATAACTCAATACTTATGGCAAATACCTATGCTGTTTAGTACTATCGTTTTTGCCAGAAGTGCTGTAAGCAAGGACAACAGATTATTCTCATATAAAGTTATCCAACTATTAAGAGTTTCGTTTTTCTTTATTCTGATTGCTTCGAGTATCCTAATTTTGTTTTCAAGATTTATAATTATAGGAATGTATGGTGAAGATTTTCGGGGAAGCATATCTGTTTTAAATTACTTAGTGCCAGGAGTTGTGGTTCTAACCATTTTTAAAGTGATGAACGTGGATTTAGCGGGGAAAGGTAAACCTTGGGTATCGATGAAGGCTATGATTCCTGCTTTAGTAATTAATATTATTTTAAATTTTTTGTGGATTCCTCAAGATGGATCTAATGGTGCAGCATTAGCATCTACCATTAGTTACACTTTGGCTGGAGTTCTTTTTTTGTTTTTTTATAGTAAAGAAGCAGAGATTCCAGTCAAGGAAATTCTAACTTATAAAAAAACAGATTTTGATCCCTTAATAAATATTCTAAAGAAGTTAAAAAAAGATGAAAGTTCTGAGTGATTTTGATTTAACGAATTATAATTCTTATCGAATTAAAGCCAAATGTAAGAAGGCTTATTTTCCAAATTCAGAAGATGATGTTATAGATTTTTATAAATCGAAAGTACCATTTATTTTATTAGGCAGCGGTCATAATGTGATTCTTTCGAAATCATATTATGAAGATCATTTTCTGTTATTTAATGGCAATTATAATGCAATGCACATAAATTGTGAGTCTGGAATTGTAATAGCAGAAGCAGGAATATCGATGTTAGAGATAAGTGAAAGAGCTTGCGAGAATGGACTTTCTGGAGTAGAAATATTTTATGATATACCGAGTTCACTTGGCGGAGCTGTAGTAATGAATGCTGGTGCAAGTGGTGAAGAAATAAAGGATATATTAGTTAAAGTGCGTTATCTGGATTTGGAGGATATGAAAGTCAAGGAAATTGTGAAGGAAGATATGGGTTTTGAATATAGAAATAGTTTCTTCCAGCGCAATACAGATAAAATTGTTTTAAAAGTATGGTTACAATTAAATAAGTCTACGCCATTAAATATTCGCGAGAAAATGGAGAAAATTAAATCCCAACGATGGGCCAAACAACCCAAAGATTTTCCAAATGCAGGAAGTGTTTTTAAACGCCCCCAAGGATATTATGTGGGGGCAATCATGGATGAACTAAATTTAAAGGGGTACTCTATAGGAGGAGCAAAAATTTCAGAAAAACATGGAGGCTTTATAATTAATTACAATAATGCTACTGGAGCAGATATTATTGCCATAATAAAAGAAGTAAAAAGTCAGGTACAAGAAAGATATGGCCTTGATCTAGAAGTAGAGCAACGTATTATTTAATTCATGAAAATTTTATTTTTAATATCGGCAATGGGACATGGAAGTGGTGGTCATTTTCATTCTCTTAATCATATTTCGCAAGAAATCGGAAAAAATATTCCTGTTTCTATCGTAACAATTGGTCCTGGATTTAGCCCGGTGTTAAAAAAAAATAGACATTTCTCACAAAGTATTTATTTCAATGGGTGGAGCCTATTTAATTTAAGGTCAGACATTCATCAAATTTTAAAAAAAAATGAACCTACCATAATTCATTTTTTTGATATTAATGTTTATAATATAATAAAACCTCTGTTGCCTAAAAAAAAATATGGCTTAGTGGTAAATAAATGTGGCGGTCCCAATCCAATAGAATTCCCAAGGGTTGAAAATTTAATTTTATTTAGTGGTGAAAATAAAAATTGGTTTAAAAATCAGCAGAAGTATATAAAGACTTCTATTTTTTTAATCCCAAATCGTGCTCGTCAAATTGAATTAAAATCAAATAAACTAATTAATAAACCTCAGGATCGGTTTTGTTTTTTACGTATTGCACGTATAGGAGAAGCATATATAAAAAGTATCAATGATTCTATTGATTTAATCCTCTCCCTGAGGAATGATCATAATTTAGAAGTATGTATTTACATTATAGGAACTATCCAAAATGAAAATATTTATAAGATTTTAAAGGAAAGAATTAAGCCCCATCAAGGGTATATCCACCTTTTAACAGATGAGGAATATACTCAAGAGGCGTCAAACATGTTATACCTTGCAGATGCGGTCATCGCGACTGGGAGAGGAATAATGGAGGCAGCCTCATTAAAGTTACCTATTCTAACTCCAGCAAAGAATTCATCTTTTCCTATATTAATTAACTCAGAAAATTACGTAAGTTTTTTTACAACTAATTTTTCAGAAAGAAATGAGGCATCAGAATATGATGTTCAGAATAATATGAAAGAAATAATTGAGGCTATAAATAACAAAACCAGTTATAAAAATCATTCAAATTTCGCTTATTCTATTTTTGAGAAATTCTTTAACATTAAAAAAGTCTTTGAAAAATATTTAGAAGTGTATAATCAAGTTGATAAAAAGAGAATCTCTAAATTTGCCGATTTCAAACTTAAATTGAAAAGCTATTATAGCTTTTACATAAATTCTAAGTAATATGGCTGAGCTATTAATTACAGGAGATTTGGTCATATCTGATAATACATATCAAATTGATAAGATCGATAAGAACCTTATTGATATGTTTCAAAAGTCTGATTATAATATTATAAATCTTGAATGTCCGGTAACAGATAGTAATAATAAAATAGTTAAAACAGGGCCGCATCTTAAAGGGAATGCTACTATTATAGCAAAGGTTTTAGATGCTCTAAATA
This sequence comes from uncultured Flavobacteriaceae bacterium, assembly GCA_963974735.1. Classification (GTDB taxonomy): domain Bacteria; phylum Bacteroidota; class Bacteroidia; order Flavobacteriales; family Flavobacteriaceae; genus Leeuwenhoekiella. The sequence goes on from CAXBEL010000065.1 coordinate 18,693, forward strand.
TTGATATGGTTACTTTAGCAAATAATCATATTATGGATTATTCAGAAAAGGGTTTAAAGGATACTTTATCTTTTTGTAAAAAAAATAATCTTCAATATGTTGGAGCAGGCACAAAATTATCTGAAGCTAGCCTTACTAAATTTATTCAAGTAGGTAAATTTAGAATAGCTCTGGTTAATATCGCTGAGAATGAATGGGCAAGTGCAACCCTAACTTCTGCAGGAGCTAACCCCGTGGATATTATTAACAATGCAAAACAACTACAAGAAGCTAAATTACAGGCAGATAAGGTGATTGTAATTGTCCATGGCGGTCATGAGTATTATAATCTACCAAGTCCTAGAA
>CAXBEL010000066.1:0-19009 GCA_963974735.1 uncultured Flavobacteriaceae bacterium
CATCAAAAACTTTGGGATAGGGTTAACAATAACAATCCCATATATTAATTATGTGCCACATTGGCGGTACTTTTAGCCTGGCTGTAATTTACAGCCGCCTGCACAAAAGCTACAAATAAAGGGTGAGGATTGGCAACAGTACTTTTGTATTCTGGGTGGTATTGAACCCCAACAAACCAAGGATGGTCTGGCAATTCAATAATTTCTACTAAACCGGTTTTAGGATTGGTCCCTGTAATTTTCATACCAGCTTCTTCTAATTGCTTTCGGTATGAATCATTAAATTCATAACGGTGTCTGTGTCTTTCTTTAATGGTATCTGTACCATAAACCTCGCCTACTATACTATCTTCTGATAAAGTACATTCCCAAGAGCCCAATCGCATTGTACCGCCCATATGCGTTATGCTTTTTTGTTCTTCCATCAAGTCTATAACAGGATGCTCTGCATCTGGCTGCATCTCGGTAGAATTAGCTTTTTCTAATTTAACTACGTTACGTGCAAACTCAATTACTGCCATCTGCATACCCAAACAAATACCTAAAAACGGAATTTTATGCTCGCGAGCATAACGTACAGCTTTTATCTTACCTTCAATACCTCGTTCTCCAAACCCAGGAGCTACAAGTAAGGCATCCATTTTAGAAATTTTATCATCAACAATCTTCTGCGTGATGAACTCACTGTGGATAGGCTCTACCAATACGCGTACCTCATTATCTGCACCCGCGTGTATAAAAGATTCTAAAATAGATTTATAAGAATCCTGAAGCTCGACATATTTACCTATAAGACCAATTCTCACCTCCGCTTTAGGATTTTTATGCTTTTGAAGAAATTCATTCCAGCGCGTCAAAACCGGTTCATTATCTTCAGAAAGTTTAAGTTTTTGAAGTGTTATCGTATCTAAACCTTCTTCCAACATTAGATTAGGGACGTCATATATTGTAGAAGCATCAATAGATTGAATTACCGCTTCCTTTCTCACATTACAGAATAATGCAAGTTTTTCGCGTAGGTCATCACTAAGATCATGCTCCGTTCTACAAACCAGAATATCTGCTTTAATACCACTTTCCATCAAAGTTTTTACACTGTGTTGCGTAGGTTTTGTTTTTAATTCGCCAGCAGCAGATAAGTATGGGATTAAAGTTAAATGAATGACCAAAGCATTATCATCACCAAGCTCCCATTTTAACTGTCTAACAGATTCTATATATGGCAAAGATTCTATATCCCCAACCGTACCACCTATTTCTGTAATAACGATATCATAATCTCCGCTATTTCCCAGAATTTGAATACGTTCTTTTATCTCGTTTGTAATGTGTGGAACCACCTGAACAGTCTTTCCCAAAAACTCACCACGCCTTTCCTTTTCTATCACGCTTTGATAAATACGACCAGTAGTTACATTATTTGCCTGAGAGGTTGAAACATTTAGAAAACGCTCATAATGCCCAAGATCCAAGTCTGTTTCTGCGCCATCATCTGTCACGTAACATTCTCCATGTTCGTATGGATTTAAGGTACCTGGATCAACATTAATGTAAGGATCTAGTTTTTGAATAGTCACTCTATACCCTCTGGCTTGTAGTAGTTTAGCCAAAGAAGCGGCAATAATGCCCTTACCTAATGAAGATGAAACCCCGCCCGTAACGAAGATGTACTTTGTGTCTGCCATCTGGATCTAAATGAATTGCGTTTACGGGAGGCAAAGGTATGGATTAATTAGCGAACCATTTTAGTGATATATGGGTTTATTTTCCCGATCGTGGTTTGCGTATGGGTGCTCTAAATTGGGTTCTGATCTTTTTTATCAAAGGTTCTAGTCCATTGATCTTTATCTCATGCATTTCTAACATCATCCTACCCAATTTACCTTCAGGGAACCCTTTTTGTCTATACCACGTGTAATAATATTCTGGAATATCTACCAGATAGCGATCTTTATATTTCCCAAATGGCATCTTATAATGCGCCAATTCTATTAATTTTTCTTGGTCAAACAAAATCTTAAATTATAGTTTATTTTAAAACATTTTGAGCTAAAACCCGCTGTACATCATACACGTTTACAGATTTATTGAAGCGTTTAGAAATAGTAGGTTGGGTTTCACTGGAAATCCAGATTTTTAATTCGGCATCCAGATCAAAAGTGCCAGCTGTTTCTATACTGAACCTTGAAATGCTTTTATAGGTTAGCGATAGATATTCAGTTTTACGTCCAGTAAGACCTTGCTTATCTATTAGGATCAAACGCTTATTAGTAAAAATAAAAATATCCCGTATGAGCTTAAATCCAATTTCTATTTCTTCCCCATCTATAAAAAGATCATTATACTCCGCTTTTAATTTATCTGGGCTTACCGCACCAGCATTTCCCAATAAAGATGAAAAAATACCCATTTCCTTTTTTTTTAGAAATTAAAAGTAAAGATTAGAAAGAAGAACCGGTGGGGTTATAAGTTTCCTTTAACTTATATAAGCACATATCAATTTTATTCTACCCGAATATTATATTTATGTAATAATCCTATTGCCCCCTCTTTAGAAAATTTTGCACCTTTTATTTTATTTTTCTCCGGATCTAATGTGAACCCATATGATGAAGTCAAATCTGCTGCCGTCAAATTGGTTTCTTCAAAAGTGGCACCTGTCAAATCACAGTTTTCAAAATTAACTCCACTTGCATCACTCTCTGTAAAATCAACCTCTTGTAAATTACTATCTTTAAATTGAGAATCCTTCAGCTTTACCTGGTAGAATGAAGAAAAATTAAGTGTGCAGGAATAAAAAGAAAACGCCAGCAAAAATGGATTACAAGCTTCAAAATGCATCCCCAGCATTTTACAATTTTGAAAAACCGCTTCTTGAAAAGAGGCGTTTCTTAATTTAGCATTACTAAAGTCACAATCCTCAAATTCACAGTTGGTAAAAACAATATCAGAAAGTTTTGTTTGGGTAAAGACACAGTTAATAAAGATGCATTCTTCATAATCGTTTGAAGCCATGCTTTTATCAAATTCTATTGTTTTAAATGTCTTATCGTAGATTAATTCTCGCATAGTTTTCCTTTAATTATTCTTCTTGAACGGTAATAACTTTTTATAAGAAAGGCACCTCCATATCCATTCTAATGGCCCAAACTTAAAATATTTCAGCCAAGCTCTACTGTAGAAAACCTGAAATAAAAATACAATTACAGCAACTAAAATTGTTTGAAAAGGACTTAGAGTTTCATACAGGCTAAATCCAACAGAAGAAAATAGAAAAAGACCAATTATACTTTGCATTATATAATTGGTCAGTGCCATTCTACCAACATACTTTAACGGACTTAAAAGGAAATTCCAAAATTTAAAACGAACTAAATAAGCGATCAACCACAAATAAAACAGTCCCATAAATACGTCTGAAACAAACATCATTTTGCCTAAAATTGCTCGATATTCTGAATAAATCTCATATTGTGGCAGTACAAATAAAAATAGAATCCTAAATGCATTTGTAAGAACAGTGATAAGAATAATAGGCCATTTCATTCGGTGTACAACAGAATCTAAAGAATAGATAAAACGCTTCTTTCCAAAATAAAGTCCCAATAAAAACATTGAAAAGGCTACGGGTGCCAAATATGAAAATAGAAGAGGAATATTTGCGACGTATTCTGAAAGCCGCAACCGGACACCATCTATATATGTTCCATTTCGAATCACTTCAACTATTTCTCCAGAAGTGTAATCTGATAATGCCAGCTGTGGGGAAAAATCTATTAAATTAAAGAGCCATTCAAAAATTGAATCATAGTAAGGAAATAACAGAAATAAAGCAGAACAGACTAATAAGAATTTATTTGAAATCTTTAAAATTGAAGCCGTTAATAATCCCAATAAAGCATATAAATGAATGACATCACCAGACCAAAATAATATTATATGCAACCAGCCAATGACAAATAAACCAAACATGCGTCTTATAAAAAACCATCTGGAATAGGTGTTTTTCTCATAAGCTTTTAGGGCCTGCATCGCTATGCCCAAGCCAAATAGGAAAGAAAATATTGGGAAGAATTTACTGTAGAAAAAGAGCTGTAAAAAACGTACACTTAATATGTCTAGGGTCGAAGTCCACTGCGCGCTAAAAGCATCTTGGTTAATGAATGTACAATTCATTATTTCCACATTTACCATAAAAATGCCAAACACCGCAAACCCTCTTACTATATCCAACACTTCGATGCGTTTTGAAGTGGGTATTATTTGCGACTCCTTCAACAAATTATATCATATATTTTGAGATTCTAAAACAACTGCCTTGTTTTTACTTTCTAATATTAACTTTTTACTAAGTATGGCAAATCGCACATACAGTAAAATAGCAGCTGCAGTAAGACCCGCTAATAACCCTAACCAAATGCCCTGACTGCCTAAATTTTCAGCTTTCCCAAAATACCACGCAACAGGAAAACCAATTATCCAATAAGCCACAAAACATATTGCCGTAGGAATTTTGACATCCTGTAAGCCTCTTAAAGCTCCCAAAATCACCACCTGCAGTCCATCACTCAATTGAAAAAGGGCCGCCACGACCAATAATTGGGAGGCAAGCATTATTACTTCAAGATTATCTATATAAAAAGTAGGAAGTAAATCTTTAAGCAATATAAAACCAATTGCAAAAACTGCTTCAATTAGAAATACCTGTAAAAACAGAGATAAAGCTATACGCCTTAAATTGGGATAATCTGCTTTTCCTTTTTGATTCCCTACTCTTATTGTTGCCGTAACACCAAGGCCTACCGCAATCATAAAAGTCATTGAAGCCAAGTTAAGTGCTATCTGATTTGCAGCCTGCGGATTTGTTCCTAAAATTCCCGAAAGAAAAATGCAGGAGGTGAACAAGGCTACTTCAAACAGCATCTGCATCGCTGTGGGAAAACCTAAATTCAATATTTTTTTAAAGATGCTCCATTTATACCCCTTACGCCTGGTCCAGATAAAATAAGGCTTAAATTTATCATTGCGTCGAAGAATTTCAAATAAAAACCAAAGCATAAAGAATCTGGAAATTAAAGTCCCGTAAGCGGCACCTACAAGCTCCAGCCTTGGAAAAATCCAAACTCCATAAATTAATAAATAATTAAAAAGCACATTAACAATATTCGCTATAAGTGTAGCATACATCGCATATCGTGTATTAGACAAACCGTCTGCAAACTGCTTAAATGCCTGAAATATCATTAACGGAATCAAGGAAAAAGCTACAATCTCCATATATGGGATTGCGAGCTCTACAACTTCTGCAGGTTGATCCAGATAATTTAAAACCGGAGTGGCAAATAATAAAAGCAGAAAAAGCATAACACCATTTATAGTACACATTACTATCCCATGATGAAAATAATTTCTGCCGGTAACCGTATCGTGGGCTCCATCTGCCTCTGCTACAAGAGGTGTTATTGCAAATGAAAAACCTATTCCTAAAGAAAGCGCTATAAAAACAAGAGAGTTACCCAGAGAAACGGCGGCCAAAGGTGCCGCTCCCAATCTACCCACCATTAAATTATCTGCAAGAGCCACTAAAATATGCCCTAGCTGACCCAGCATTATTGGGTATGCCAGAGAAAGATTGGTTTTAAATTCTTGGGTATACGCGGTAAGTTTCACAGGGCGGTTTTTGCGATTGCAAAAATACATGTTACCCTTCAAAAATTAGTATCTTAACAGAATAACATTTCTAACATGATTACAAATCCCATAGAAATAGATTTGGCTTTAAGAAAGCTCATAAAAGCACATGTTCCTCCGCTTCAATTACGCAAGGATGATAGTAGCGGTCTAGAAGCCTCGGGTACTATACCCGCTATGCAAGGCAAGAAAAAAGTTGATGGTTTTTATTTTGCGAGTATTATCCCTAAACCAAAAGACACCCGACTTTACTTTTTCCCTATTTATACACATTGTGATCATTTTGCCGGCCTACCTCCAATATTGAGAAAATGTTTAAAGGGCAAAAGTTGTTTTCACTTTAAACATTTAAATGAAGAACTTGAAAAACATATTTCCAAAATGGTGGAGCAGGGTGTTCTAATTTATCAAAAAGCAGGTCTTGTAGCTTAAATTTTATTTAAAAAAAAAACAGAATGAAATATGAAGTGGCATTTTACCAAGTCGTTAACAACAGAATTTACTTCAATTTGCTAATTTTCTTCACGCTATGAAAGAAGAAATAAAGTATTCTAATAAAATCATCCCCAAGTCAATTGCAGAAGAAGCCAGAGTAGCTCTTTCCTATTATCCTGTTCTTGCAGACACCCATATTAAATTTCATTTTAAGGACAACATTAAAAAATCCACAATGCAGGCGCAACCTACTTGGACGAGCTTTTTTAAATCCCGGAAAAATAGGGAGTACATCATTTTAATAAGTCGTAGAGTAAAAATAGAAGATGAATCATTTAAAATAACAGATGTACCTTCTGATGTTTTAATAGGTTGGTTGGGTCACGAATTGGGTCATGTTATGGACTATAGGGATCGTAGTTCTTTCAGGATGCTGATTTTTGGATTGAAATATCTGTATTCTAAAGGTCATATTCAAGAAGTGGAGCGGGCTGCAGATACCTATGCAGTAGCCCATGGTATGGGCGATTATATATTAAAAACAAAAGATTTTATACTCAATCACGCTAATATTTCTGAGAAGTATAAAGAACGTATCAAACGGTTATATCTTTCCCCAGAAGAAATTATGCATTTAATAGATGAGCATAAACTGGAAACTGTTTAATGCTGAGCAACAAATTTTTCCCATTCTGCAAACTTTTCCTCATCCATTACCTTTTCCATTTTAACCTGTCCGCCTTTCTTCTTGTTGGCTGCATTCCAGTCGTAGAAAACATCAGGATTTACTGTTTTGACAATAACACCTTTTAAAGCTTTGCTCCTAGCTACTTTATAATTTTTATTCGCATCCTGAAGACTTTGATCTAACTTTTCGGCCAGTTTCTGGTTTTCTATATTAGAGGTAGTTCCTAAGTACCAATAATGATAAAATTCATCATCTTCGGGATTACGCTTAGCTGCCAAAGTAAATTCAGGAATTTTGATATCAAATTCCTGTTCAAGCTCCTGTACCGCATCACTCATTTTATTAACTGAAAGCTGCGAGCCAACTACATTTAAGAAGAACTTAGTTCTGCCTGTAATTTTAATTTCGGCTTTTTCAATATCTGTAAATGTAATCGTATCACCAATAAGATAGCGCCAGGCGCCACTTACAGTCGAAATAATAAGAATATAATCCTGTCCTTTTTTTACTTCTTCTAAAGAATAAACCGGTGCATCTTGTGTAACGGAACCATCTTCATTAATATAATCAGGATTCATAGGTACAAATTCGAAGTAGATGCCGTTATCGGTAACTAATCGCATAGCATCTGTATCTGGTCTTGTTTGAAAAGCAAGGAATCCTTCTGAAGCCAGATAGGTATCAATTACGGTAACTGGTTTACCTAATAAAGCATTAAAACTTTTCTCATAAGGGGGGAAAGCTACTCCTCCAGAAGTATATACCTGTAGGTTAGGCCATATCTCGTGAATATTATTGAGCTTGTTTACTTCTATTACTTTAGCAATCATCAACTCCATCCAGCTGGGGATGCCACTTAATGCACCTATATCCCAGGTAGAAGCCTTTTCTGCAATATGAGCGACCCGATCATCCCAATCAGGAATTTTTGCGATATCCTCTCCAGGTTTGTAATATCCTCTAAACCAAAATGGAATATTGCTTGCACTTATTCCGCTTATCTCACCTTCCTTATGACCATTGCGTTCTTCAAGATCTGTAGAACTGCCCAACATCATAATCTCTTTTTCAAAAAACTCCGGCTCCAGATCAAAATTTGCTAATGCACCCACTTGTTTTATACCTGAAGTACGAATAGCACTTATCATGTCATCTGTAACAGGAATGCGTTTGCTTGTTTTTCCTGTAGTTCCAGAACTTAATGCAAAGTAATTAGGAGTTCCAGGCCACGTAACATCTGTTTCACCTTGATGTAATTTGCTCCACCATTTATCATTTAAACTATTATAGTCAAAAAATGGAACTGCTTTAGCAAAAGCCGCTTGGACATCTTCAGCTTTTAGAATTTCTTCAAAATTATAATGCTTGCCAAACTGAGTGTCTTGAGCCTTATTAAGTAGTTTTTTGAGTACTTCTTTTTGCTCCGTAACAGGGTTAGATTCCCCACTTAAGGTGTCACTAATATCAATAATGCCTTTAATTAAAGAGCCAATAATAGCCATAATAGGTTGTTTTGCTCAAAATTAAACGACTCATCTTTAATGAGATTTGACCTTTGCTAAAGTTTAACAGCTTAAGGAATTAAGATTTAAAGAAGGTGAAATAAAGTAAGTTTTATTTTACACCATAGGTGTCAAAAAGATAAACAAGACTGGTCATTGTTGCCGCTCCCAGTTCAAGTTCTCGTTTATTAATGGCATCAAATTTATCATTTGCCGCATGGTGGTAATCAAAATAGCGCTGCGAATCAGGACGGAGTCCAGCCAGTACAATTCCGTTATTTTTAAGTGGACCTATATCTGCACCACCTCCACCTCTTTCAAAAAAATGGATGAGATACGGTTTAAACAAATCTTTCCAAGTTTGAACGCGTTCAAAATTAGAATCATCACAATCAAAAGAGAATCCTCGTGGTGTAAAACCGCCAGCATCACTTTCTAAAGCAAAGACATGATTTTCACCTTTCTGCTTAGCAACTTCAGCATATTTTGTACCGCCGCGTAGACCATTTTCCTCATTCATAAAAAGAACGACGCGAATGCTATGTTTCGGTTTATAATTAGCTGCCTTCATAAGCCTAAGCACTTCCATGCTCTGTACGATTCCCGCACCATCATCATGTGAACCATCACCAAGATCCCAGGAGTCCAAATGACCTCCAACGACCATGTATTCGTTAGGATATTCGTTTCCCGTTATTTCGCCTATCACATTGTACGACTGCACATCTGCATAAGTTTTACAGGTCATTTTAAAATAGAGTTGAGTACCCTTATTTAATTTGATTGTATTGCTAAGAAGTTCAGCTCCGTTAGTACTTATAGCTGCTGCAGGGATGCGTTTGTTTTCTGGTAAATCCCCATAGGTCATAGAACCTGTATGTGGAAAATCATCAAGCCTCAGATTCATAGAACGAACTATAACTCCCACTGCCCCATATTTTGCAGCTTCCATGGCTCCTGCATGACGTTGGTCTACACAACCACCATAAGCTTCAAATGTTTGAATAAGATCAGCTTGCATAGGGCGGTTATAAAAAACGATTTTTCCCTCTATTTGTTCACGACCATATTTTTCTAAATCACTTATACCTTGAAGTTCTATAACTTCAGCTTTAATACCTCCACCCGATGTAGCTACAGAACCTCCTAAAGCACATATATCCAGATTTACAGTATTGCCAGGGCTTGTTTCTACATAAGCAAATTCTGGCAATCCTCTAACCCATTTAGGTACCATAACTGGTTGTAACCAAACTTTATCCAGACCAATTTGTTTTAATTGTTCTTTACCCCATTCTACAGCGCGCTCTGCTCCCAGACTTCCACTTAATCGTGGTCCAATATCATTAGACAAAGCATCTAGCCAACCATAGCTTCTTCCGTTAAGTAAGGCCAAGTCGTAAAAATTACGGAATTGCACAGAGTCTTGTGTTGTTTGCGCTTTCGCAACTTGACTAGTTGTACAAATAAGAAAAGTAAAACTGAATAGTATTATTCTGTGGATCAAATTCATTCGGCGTTTAATTGACTTTTATATTCCTCAATATTAGATTTTGTTTCTGCATCAAGTTCTGGCTCTTTAATATCATCATACTTTGACAATTCTTCCAGTAAAATTTTTGCAAAAATGAGACGTGCTGTTGGTTTATCATCTGCAGGAATAATATACCAGGGAGCATGTTCTTTTGAAGTTGCATTAATTGCTTCTTCGTAGCATTTTATATAGTCATCCCAAAGTTTGCGTTCCTTAAGATCACCTGCAGAAAATTTCCAGTTTTTATTCTTCTTTTCAAGTCGTCTCAGCAATCTGTTTTTCTGTTCTTCTTTTGAAAGGTTAAGAAAAAATTTATAGATGATTGTCCCATTTTGAGCGAGATGTTTTTCAAAATTATTGATCTGCTCAAAACGTTGCTGCCAGAAATCTTCTGTTATATCGTCAACAGTATTAATTGCTGGTAATTTTTCACCTAAAATATACTCGGGATGCACACGTGTTACCAGTACATTCTCATAATGCGTTCTATTAAAAACCCCAAATTTGCCCCGTTCTGGTAACGCAATATAATGACGCCACAGAAAATCGTGACCAAGTTCTTTTTCCGTAGGCACTTTAAAACTATGAACTACCACACCACGTGCATTTAAGTTCTTAAAGACTTCCCGTATTAAGCTGTCCTTACCTGAAGTGTCCATACCTTGAATACAGATAAGTACGGCATATTTATCATGAGCATATAATGTATTTTGCAGTTCTGCTAGGTCTTTGCTCACATCATCAAGTTCCTTTTCCAGTTCACTTTTCTTACCAAAATCCTGATGCGTATCTATCTCACTAAGTCTAACAGGCTGTTTTACTATATAGTCTTCTACTTTCATAAGGTTTTATTTACTGGCAAATAATTTCACATCCTCTTCTGAAACTTCAGTTCCACCTAAAATTATAAGGCGTTCAATCACATTTCGCAATTCCCTGATATTCCCGGTCCAATCATATTCCTGCAATTTCTGAATGGCTTTAGGCGTAAAGGTCTTTAAACATGTCCCTTGTTCTCCTGCAATCTTTTTAGAAAAATGATCGACCAATAAAGGTATGTCTTCCCTTCTATCATTAAGCGATGGCACTTTTACCAGAATAACTGCTAAACGGTGGTATAAATCCTCTCTAAATCTTCCCTCATCAATCTCTTTTTTGAGATTCTTATTGGTAGCCGCAATTACCCGCACATTCACTTTTATATCCTTATCACTTCCCACACGGGATACTTTATTTTCCTGTAAAGCGCGCAAAACCTTAGCTTGCGCTGAAAGGCTCATATCGCCGATTTCATCAAGAAAAATACTGCCACTATTTGCAGCTTCAAATTTTCCTGCTCTGTCTTTATTAGCTGAAGTAAACGCTCCTTTTACGTGTCCAAACAGTTCACTTTCTATCAACTCTGAAGGGATTGCCGCACAATTCACTTCAACGAGAGGTCCTTTAGAACGTTCACTTTTTTCATGAAGCCAATGCGCCACAAGTTCTTTTCCTGTCCCATTAGGACCGGTTATAAGGACACGAGCCTCAGTAGGTGCAACTTTTTCAATTATATCTTTAATATCTGTGATAGCTTTGCTTTCACCTACCATTTCATATTGCTTGCCTACCTTTTTTTTAAGTAAGGTATTTTCTGTAACAAGGCTCTTTCTATCTAAAGCATTACGTACCGTATTTAATAATCGGTTAAGATCTGGTGGTTTTGAGATATAATCAAAAGCACCTATACGCATGGTTTTTACGGCAGTATTTAAATCTCCGTGACCAGAAATCATAACCATGGGAATTTCCGGTTTTATTTTTTTTGTGGCTTCGAGTACTTCGACACCATCCATTTTTGGCATTTTAATATCACATAGAACGAGGTCGTAATCATTATCACGAAGTTTTTCCATACCCTCCACGCCGTCTTCGGCTTCTTCTACCTGATATTCCTTATTTTCTTCCGTTAGGATTTTGACAAGAACCCGGCGTATTGCGGCCTCATCTTCTATGATTAAAATTTTTGACATGTTTAGAATTTAAATTTTACACCTGTCCTAAAGTAAAATGTGTTTTTATCATTAATTGTGTAAACATCATTACGATCATTATCACGTAATCTAAAATCATTGCTTACAGAATGCGTTGCATATGCATAATATAGCAAATGTTCTGTAAAGAAATGCTCATAACCCAGACCTGCCAGCACAATTGTCATTGAAATATTTTCTGCAACTTTATCACCTATCACTACATTTTTCTGAATATTACTGAAGAAGTTATCTAAAGTAACAAAACCCTGCAATGCATCAGAATGCGAGTCATTTAAATAGTGTCTCACATTCGTTTTAGGAACTCCCAAGGTATATGTCCAATTGGGATGAAATTCCCTATAATAATTAATTAATGGCAAGGGATAGCTTCTGCCTGGGGTTGTAGAATAAGTAAGTCCTAATATCCATCTATAGGGCTTCGTGATAGATGCATCCTTCATATCATTAATCATATAAGCTGCGGCTGTGTATATCACATCATCATTTATAATATTATCTTGAAGATTTGAGTTTATGCGCGCTCCTGCCCGCAGCCCAAGCCTCCAATTTGTAGATACGTGAAAAGTATATCCTAAATATCCCTCAATATGATGTAATCGACTCACATCATCAGGATTAAAACCTGTGGGAACAGCATCTTCAATATTGACACCTATATTTCTATATTCCAATCCTACAACGAGAAATTTATTTTTCTCATCATCCAAGGGAATTGGAAGTTGTGCCAACGCACGAAAGCGGTTTACCGAATTATTTGAATTAGCAAAGGGAACATACATATATTCCACTCGAGCCAAGTCTGTTGTTTGAGCCTGGCTAAAACCTACTATTAAAAATAAAAATAGGCTGGCAATCTTAAAGTTCTTTTTCATAAAGGGGTTAACTAGTTGTCTGTTCTATAAAAATGTACATCGCGCTGCGGGAATGGAATAGTGACCTTATTTTTTCTAAATTCTTCATCAATACGAAAACGGATTTCACTTTTTATCCTTGGATCTACAAAACTGTCATTAATAAAAAAATATATTCCAAAAAGGAGGGCAGAATCGGCAAAGTCCTCAAATAATACGAAGGGCTTTGGGCTTTTAAGAACTCCATTTTGTCGGGTAGCACAATCCAGCAGTATTTTACGCACTAATGCTGTATCACTCCCATAAGCTACTCCCACTTTCACAGCTTCTCGGGTAGTTTTATGATTCTGCGTATAATTATATATGGTATCACTTATAAACTTATGATTAGGTATAATTATAACCTTATCATCTCTTGTCAATGCTCTTGTTGTACGCAATTTAATCTCAAAAACACGCCCCACCTTCCCATCAACTTCTATGATATCCCCAACCGCCAGGGATTTATCTACCATAATAAAAATCCCTCCTATTATATCCTGAAATAGCTCTTGTAAGGCAAGACCTAAACCAACAAATAACGCCGCAGAGGCTGTTAAAAGTACCGTTATATCTATACCAGAAGCACTTAAAGTAATAAGTATAACGGTAAGATATACTAAATAGCGTATAAATTTGAAAATACTTGTAAACTTTAAAGCATCTTCCTGCTGCATTTTTCGGGTGACTAAATGCCGGATCCATCTTAAGACTACACTTGCAAGAATAAAAGCAATAATTACCAGAAGAAGCTGCCCTATGGTAACATGAATTGCCTTATTCCCCTCGCCAAAGTGCAGGCCCATATTTAGAAAATCTAAAATAGATCCCCAAATATCCTGTTCGATAACGTCTTTAACCTTATCGACCTCTTCTTTTACTTTTTCATGTACTTCTTCCTGTAGCATAAAATCAATACTTCAACCATTTCATTATCTCCTTATAGGTGGGTTTTTTCCCATACATCAAAATACCAACTTTATAAATCTTTGCACCAAACCAGACCGTAAAAACAAAACTGGCTACAAGTAAAGCAATTGATATAAGCAATTCCCACCAGGGTACACCAAAGGGTATGCGCATTAACATTACTATAGGCGATGTTAAAGGAATCATTGAAAATGCAGTCGAAACCGTACCGTGTGGATTTTCAATAACCGCAAAAAAACCAACATATATTGCTAACATTAATGGCATTATAATAGGCAACATAAACTGCTGAGTATCTGTCTCGCTATCAACTGCCGCACCTATTGCCGCATAAATAGAGCTATACAGAAAATAACCACCTATAAAATAAACTATAAAGAATAAAGCCAGTTTTAAAAGAGGCAGATTAATTATATCCAGCACAATCAATTCTATCTTATCAAGATCTGTTGCACCCATATTCCCCACAGGATTCTGTGTAGAGGATGGATCCAGTCCCAAATAGGCACTTAATAAAAATAATAGTGTACCACCTATAATGATCCAGATCATAAATTGGGTTATACCAGCCAGTGTTGTACCTATAATTTTACCCATCATAAGCTTAAAGGGCTTGACAGAAGATATAATTACTTCAATAATACGATTGGTCTTTTCCTCTATAACACTGCGCATTACCATGTTACCGTAAATAATTATAAACATCATGAGCAGGTAGCCAGCCGCTCCACCAAAACCAGCTTTTATCCAATTAGAAACTTTTGACGTTCTGGTACCGGTAAAATTTTCAATATTTATGGAGACTTTAGTTTTTGACTGATCTATTAGATCTAAATCCACACCTCTATCAATAAGTTTTTCATCAGTCAACTTTTTTTCTATCTGCTCTTCGATGGCATCCAGAGTTGAATATCCAGGCACTTCATCACCATAGAATTTAACGGTGCTAGACTGCTGTTTAACATTTGCTGGAATATAAAGCAAGCCATAATAACCATTTTCCAAAACTGAAATTTTGGCCTGCTCAAAACCTATTGGAGATAAATCTGTATAGGTCAGAGCATCTGTACTTTCAAATTCTTTGTAAAAAAGGCCAGATTCATCTACCACAACAATTGTACGTTGTGATTCCTGGTTAAGTTGTGTGAGATATGCAATAAGCATAATCATACCCACTACTATTAGCGGACTCAAAAATGTCATAATAATGAACGAGCGGTTACGAACCCGGGCCTTGTACTCCCGTTTTATAATTAGACTTAATGCTCCCATTAATTGGCATTTATTGTTTTGATGAATATTTCGTTTACCGTTGGTATTACCTCAACAAAGTGATTAACCGTACCTTTTTCTGTAAGATACATCAGTAAATCATTTGCTGTCATATTATCAGGTATTTTGACCGTCACTTTAAGATCGTTCTCGTGAATGGTCTTAAAATAAGCAGGACTTACCTCCCAATGATCTACCATTTCTTTAAGCAATGTTCCTTGAAGAGCTTGTAAACTTTCGACACTGTCATCATGAGTTTCCAGACCTATCTGAAAAGTATTTGATCTAAAACCCTTTTTTATATCACTAAGATTGCCGTCCAGAACCTTATTAGATTTATGAATTAATGCAATATGATCACACATTTCTTCAACAGATTCCATACGGTGCGTAGAAAAAATAATGGTAGCCCCATCATCCCTTAATTTCAGGATTTCATCTTTAATCAAACTTGCATTGATGGGATCAAAACCACTAAAGGGTTCATCAAAAATCAACAATTTGGGATTGTGAAGTACGGTTACTATAAATTGAACCTTCTGCGCCTGACCTTTAGATAATTCTTGAATTTTTTTATCCCACCAACCGGACATTCCCAATCTCTCAAACCAGTATGTACTTCGGGATTTTGCTTCGGCCTTACTCATACCTTTTAACTGGGCTAGATAGAGCACCTGCTCCCCTACTTTCATCGACTTATAAAGACCACGTTCTTCTGGCATATAACCTATATTCATTATATGCTTTTCTTGTAGGGGTTCACCATCAAGCAGTACGCTACCTTCATCTGGCATTGTGATCTGATTGATTATACGTATCAAGGTAGTTTTACCAGCACCATTAGGACCGAGAAGTCCAAATACGCTGCCTTTAGGAACAGAAATTGATAAATCATTGAGCGCCGTGTACTTGCCAAATTTCTTAGAAACATGGTCTGCAGCAAGGAGGTCATTCATATATTTAAAATAAAGGGATAAAGATATTGAAAAGCTTGCAGGGAAGAGGCCTGTTAAGAATTATTTAGTAACTGACCCATTTACCTATAAACAAAAACCCACCCTTAATGGAAATCAAGGATGGGAAAAAAATTGCTATGAAAAAGAAAAATATCACTAACTAGTAATTAGTGATATTCAAATATACATTTTTTTTCTTAATAAGGTGTTAATTTATGAGAACATATCTTTTACTTTTTCAAAAAAAGATTTATCCTCTTTTTGAGGTTTAGGCACAAAATGCTCATTGTCCATCATTTTTTCAAAAAATTCCTTTTGCTCTCTATTTAAATCTTTAGGGGTCCAAACATTTACGTGAACTAAAAGATCTCCTCTACCATAACCGTTTATAGAAGGAATACCTTTACCCCTTAAGCGCAAGATCTTACCACTCTGCGCACCTTCATCAATCTTAATACGCACTTTACCAGTAACTGTATCAATCTCCTTACTCGTACCTAAAACGGCCTCGGGAAAACTTACATATAAATCATAATGCAGATTATCGCCTTCACGTTTTAAAGTGTCGTGATCTAATTCTTCAATCACTACCAATAAGTCTCCAGGCACTCCATTATTTCCTGGAGCTTCATTTCCTTTACTGGAAACCTTAAGCTGCATACCTTCTACAACACCGGCTGGAATTTTAATAGAAACCGTCTCTTCTACGGTTTTCATTCCTTGAGCATCAGAGTCAGCAGGTTTTTTATCTATCATCTGCCCAGAACCTCCACAAGTAGGACATGTGGTTGCGGTCTGCATTCTTCCTAAAATAGTATTGGTCACACGAGTAACCTGACCTGCTCCATTACAGGCAGTACACGTTTTATAGGTTGTATCACTTGCCTGCTTCTTACGCTTAACCTTTATTTTCTTCTCAGCTCCATTAGCAATCTCGTCTAGAGTAAGTTTCACACGAATACGCAAATTACTTCCTTTCACTCGACGCTGACCGCCACCGCCAAAGCCGCCGAAACCTGAAAAACCGCCGCCGCCGCCGAAAGCACTGCCAAAAATATCGCCAAATTGGCTGAAGATATCATCCATATTCATTCCGCCACCACCAAAACCACCACCTTCAAATGCTTGATGACCGTATTGATCATAGCGAGCACGTTTATTCTCATCGCTAAGAACCTCGTATGCTTCAGCCGCTTTTTTAAACATCTCTTCTGCTTTGCTATCTCCTGGATTTTTATCTGGGTGATATTCAATAGCTTTCTTACGATACGCCTTTTTTATTTGTGCCGCAGAAGCGTCTTTGCTTATTCCTAATATTTCGTAAAAATCTTCTTTCATCAATCTTGCTCTTCTAAATTTGTGCGTTAAGGCTATTTTAAATTACTGTCCTACAACGACTTTAGGAAATCGAATAATTCTTTCCCCCATCATATATCCTTTCTCTACTACATCTACTACTTTCCCCTTTAGATTCTTTTGAGGAGCAGGTATTTGTGTAATTGCTTCGTGAATTTCCGCATCAAAAGTGTCTCCTTGAGATACCTTCATTTCTGTTAATCCTTTAGAGCGAAGTGTCTCCCTCAATTTATTGCTGATAAGTTCTATGCCTTTAGTAAGGTTTTTGTCTTCAGCCTTAGAAATTTCGATCATTGCACGATCAAAATCGTCTAAAACCGGCAACATAGACTGCATAACATCCTGCCCAGCAGTTTTAAATAATTCTACGCGCTCTTTTGAAGTACGCCTTTTATAATTTTCAAATTCTGCAAAAAGCCTAAGAAATTTATCTTTTTCCTTCTCAAGATCAGCTTTATAAACATCCAACTCATTTACTTCAGTCTTTTGAGCCGGTTCATTCTCCTGTATTTCCTGATCGTTAACTTGTTGCTCTTTTTGTGTATTTTGTGTTTGTTCTGGTTGATCCTTAACCAATTCTTCGTCTTTATGTTTTGAACCCATGCGTTTTCTAATTTTTTTTCTAATGATGGCAAAAGTACTGCCATTTCACTCAAAATGTCAAAATGTCACCGGGATAATTTAATATTAATTTAAGATGTTATACACAACAATCATATATTTTTGAAAACTTAATTAACATTTAAAAGGATCCCGAAATGAAAACAAGAATTTTAAATCTCTTTACAATAGCTGCCTTACTTACGGTAATGGTGTCTTGTAAGAGTGATAAGAAAAATGAGACAGAGGCTAAGGAAGCTGAAACCGCTGCAATGGCAAGTACCGAGGCAACAAAATTTATGGTTGACAAGCAGGCCTCAAAAATAGAATGGAAAGGTGAAAAACCTACCGGAACGCACACAGGAAGCGTTAATATTGAATCTGGAGTAGTAAAAGTAGAAGGTGATGATGTAAGTGGAACATTCTTAATAGATATGACCTCTATTACTGTAACAGATCTTGAAGGAGAACAAAAGGGTAACCTTGAAGACCATTTAAAAGGGACTGTTGAAGGTAAAGAAGGTGACTTTTTTAATGTAAATCAATATCCTACAGCTGCTTTTGAAATAACAGGCGTTACAGAAAAAGAGGGCAAAAAAATGATGGCTGGTAATCTTTCTATAAAAGACGTAAAGAAAAACATCGAATTTCCTGTTACTTATAGTGTAGATGGAAATACAATGACTCTTACAACAGAGCCGTTTACAATTGACCGTACCAACTGGAACGTGAATTATGGTTCTAAGTCTGTTTTTGATAATCTAGGTGATAAATTTATCTATGACGATATTGAGTTAACCATAGATCTTAAAGCTAATCAGCAAATGTAATTGGTTTTGTGAAAATCATTTAAAAGCTCGGCTCTGCCGGGCTTTTTTTTATAATAAATCCTGAAGCGCATCGTGCACCTGCTCATATTTAAAAGAATAACCCGCAGCTTGAATTTTTTCTGAACTCACTTTCTGACTTTCAAGCACTATTGCAGACATTTGGCCTAAAATTAATTTTAGAACAAACTCAGGAACATTAGGAAGCCAAAGCGGTTTATCTAAAACTTTAGCCGCTTCCTTCGTCAATTCCTCATTGGTTACTGGGTGCGATGCAGCAGCATTGTAGACT
>CAXBEL010000067.1:0-18990 GCA_963974735.1 uncultured Flavobacteriaceae bacterium
TTTCGTCTGCCCCTATTCTCACATAGGACCAGGTTTCGGACGGTAGAGCGGATGGAAATCTCAGCTCGATTTCCCCGTCATAAGAAGCAAAATTCAACGCTATTCCAGGGCTGGCCAATAGTCTGGCAAACTGAGAATCATCAGTCAAAGCATTCCCGGGGTTTTGTACTGTCGGACCATAACACGGACTTAACCCTAACCCTCCGCAACCAAGCAGCGAAGTCATCTTGTCCGCGGGACTAGTAAACGTGACCTCGGTCACACCAACTGGAGAAGCCTGACCATAGGACAAATTCCTAATTCCCCCAAATAATAAAAGGAAAACAAAACCGATGAAAAATGGCTTTTTGATTTTACAAAAAACAACAAATAAAGTATCCATCAACATAATATTTTGTAACAAATTTAAAATCAGAAAAAACCTTAAACCTTAAGAAAAAACCTTTCTAACAGAAGAAAACAAGTTGAAAGGACACACTACTTTTCAAAAAGAATTAAGATATGTCAACTAAATCAATCAATAAAACATGGCATAACCTACATCACAATTCATAAGCAAAAAACGTCTCAAAAAAAAACATCTAAACAACAATTTTATACGGATAAAATCATTCAAAAAAAATAATTTAAGTCCATATAAATTAGATTAAAAAGACATTTTAATCTCTCCCAATACAAAAGTAGGAATTAAAAACAGGAGGCAAATTATCAATCTATTATCTGTAACATTAAGCACAAATTATGTAAGAAAAAAGCGAAAATATGTAATCTAACCGCAATAAAAACACGGCAAAAAAAGTAAATTAAAACAAAAAAACAAAGGACTACAAAAAAGAAACCAAACAACACAAGAAAAACAAAAAAAAGTAAGCCAATTATTACATGCATGACAACTAAAATGAACTAAAAAACATTAACTTTGAATACAAAAGAAAAGAAAACAAAATGGCGACAAAAATAATTATAATTGAAGACAACGAAAGATTATCCGAGAATATAAGTGAACTTCTAACCTTACACCACTATGTAGTTCTAGCAATATTAAAAGAAGCTGAAAACGCTATAAAAAATATTGAAGAGTTAGATCCAGATCTAGTATTAATAGACATAAAATTGAAAGGGAAACAAAGCGGGATAGAATTGGCAGAGGAAATACGAAAAAAAATCTCTATCCCCTTAGTATTCCTAACTTCAGCATCTGGGAAAAATGCAATTGAAAAAGTAACGCATGTAAATCCTGATGGCTACATCATCAAGCCATTTAACATCAAAAGTGTAATAACCACTATAGAGTTTGCTATTAAAAACCACAACTCTAAAATGGAAATGATCGAAAAATATAGGAGCATTGAAAAACCAATTAGTTCCGAAATATATATCCGAGAAAATGGATGGTTAATAAAAATAACCATGGACGATATTGAATGGATCAAAGCAGATGGAAGCTATACACATATAAAAGTTGAGAACAAAGTATTTACATTAAGAAATACAACCAAAGAGGTTCTTGCCAACTTACCTGAAAATCAATTCGTAAGAGCAAATAAATCTGAAATTGTAAATTTAAACAAAATCGAAGCAATCAACTCAAAATTGATCCGAATGAATTCCAAAGAAATCCCGTTGGGGAGAAACTATTATAAAGAAATCATGATGATGATAAATAAAATATCCAGTTAATTATCTCGATCATAATTTGATATAAACTGATCTAATTTTGCATCAAGATCCCTGATTTCCTGATTTATCAACTTAATTAATTCAGGAGAAGAACTAAAGGTTTCCATTTTTAAATCATCACTACCGATGATATCCAATAGGCCTAGAACATTGGCAACAGGCTTTCTCAGCACATGAGACACTATCCAAGGCACATTTTTATTAACCCAATTATTCTCCAATTCCGCAATATTATTGTCTGTAGCATCTGAAACATAAATAATATTGTTGTTTGAAATCACATGAGGATCAAACTTTTTAAATCCAATTTCGAACGAATAAAATGAGGAGTCTGTATTTACATTAAAGCACAACTTATCTAAATTATTTTCAAACAATTGTTCTGGCGTTAATTTAGACAACCTAATCACCTGCTTAAAATCATCTATATTTAAAATGTTTTTTAACAGGATGTAGAACTCAAAATAAGTGTATCTCCTTTTATTAAAAAATTGATAATTTTCATATAATTGTTCATTTAATAAAATCACTCTATCCTTAATATCAACATTTATAAGAAATGATTTTGGCAAACCTCTACTTCTTTTAAAGCTATCGAATGAGCTCAATATTGACTTTTGTAATTTAAGGTTTCTATTATCTTGAAACCCTAAAATAAATCCACCTATAATTTTTCTTTTATCAAATATTGTGTAATTAGCAAACTGAAAATAATCATTTCCAATTTTTTCCTCTGAGAAAAAAAAATTCATTTCATCTACTCTTTCATAAGGGTTAAAATCACCTTTAATCTGAGGTAGAATATTTGACAACAATTTGGGAACTTTTCTAAAATCAATTATTGAATTATTATTATCAAATAAATTCTTTGTTAAAGAATTACCATATAAGACCTTACCATCATTATCATAGACTAAATACAAAGCATTGGCTCTATTTAAACGTTTATACAAATTCTCTGAATTGAAATTAACCAGGATATAATTCTCCTTAATCAAGATATAAAAAGCTAGCAGAAAAAAAATGATAAGAACTGAGACCCCAGGAATTGTAATGTTGTAAAACATAGGAATTACCACCTGAGTTATTAATGAATAGATAGTAACCAATAGTAATGCATAAAAAAGAATCCTCACCCTATTCACTTCATTCCTTTGAAAATATAAAATTCTTACAATTAGAATCAAAGAAACAGTTAACTCCAGACTCATTAAAAATGGTAATAAGATATCATTTGACATCTCCCTAAAACCAAGAATATTACCAAATATTTCAGATTTGTATAAGACAAAGTTTAATTCATACGTCAAATATTCAACGTAAACCACCAAGGAAGTAATGATCAAAATTAACTTAGCCCAGAAAAAACCTTTAGATTCAAAAAGGTTAAGTTCAGAAATAAGATCGAAAATCAAATAGCCTATAGCAATAAAAAAAAAAGAAAAATACTTCTCCGACTTCAATATGAAACCAGAGAAATAAGAACTACGTAAAAGCAATTCCTCAAATTGCCAAATAAATAATGAGATTATTAACAACAGAAATTTTTTCTCTATAGGTAATTTAACACCTTTGGAGAGATTTAGAAATAATATTACTGATGTGACCAACAAACTTACTAATGAAAAAATTGCCAATGGATTCATTAAAATTTACTTTGTATATGAGTTAAAAAATGTACTACTATCAGAAAGGGGAACTGATGCAGGAAATGAACTCATCAATTTTGAAGCTTTAATATGAGTCATCGGTTTTGGCAAATAGTATTCAATATGGTTTATTTCTAGAGCTTTATCCTTATCTTTTTTACTATTTGAAGAAGAATGAATAATAACTTTTATTTTATGGGTGGGGTCAATTTTTTTTAGCAATTCCAAAAATTCCCAACCATTTATTCCAGGCATATTTAAATCCAATAAAATCCTGGTGCTTAATGCTCGATCTCTTTGAGACAAGACCAGGTCCTTTACATATTCAAACCCCTTGATTGGGCATGAGAATGTAGTGATTCGAATTGCAGAATCATCTGACAAAGACTTTTCAAGAAAAAATTTAGAAAGTAAGATCGAAATAGGATCATCATCAATTACTAATAGTTCAGATTTTTGCATCCTTAAAAACTAATAAATTAATTTATTGTACAGCATGAACCTCCCTTAAGACTCATATATTCAAATATAACCCAACAGGACAACCGATAAAAACCAAGGATATCCCTATAAAACCATGGTGATTAATGTTAATTAAAATGCTTTTTGAATACATTATTAGGTATTACAAATATGAAGATATATATAGCTAATCTAATAGCATTACTATTATCCACATTTGAGTAACATTTCTTTAAGCTTTTCATACAAATAAGAGTTAAAAAAAATACTAAAGGGAAATTGGCTTTTGAAATGTCCCCTAAAAAGAAATTTCGGATGACCTGCGGAAATATTACGCCTTTTTCTAAACCAAAAATAAGTGAACTAGGAGAGCAAAATAAATGAATGGCATGAATAAGCTAAGGATCATCAACTTAAGATAGGCTTTCAGCCGAAGGCTAATAATTAGTGAATGAATGCCAATACTGAGACGACATTTTCCGGTCATAAAGTTGGGACTTTGGCAAGGGAAATTATTTTTTTAACAAATGATGAGTGAATTTCATCTTTCCATCTGTCAACACTAAAAAATATTCACCTGACACATAGGAATCCAAACCCTCAATTTCCAAAGGATTTTGAAGTGCAATCTCAGCCATTCCATTGTGAAGAAGGGACCCGGAACTGGAATAAATTACGTATTCGATTTTTCTAGTATCCTTATAGCTCGTACCAACAGTTAAAGAGTTGCTAAAATGATTAGGATATACAAAATAAGCCTTTTGTGATGGTTCTGATATATAAATTCTTTTAAGTTCAGAGGTCCATTCATTTATTCCATGACTATTAAAAAGTTGAAGTCGGTAATAATTTTCACCAAACAAGGGAGATTGATCTTTTACATCTTCTGGAAGCTGTTCAATAGTACTTACCCATATATCTTTAAAGTTTAAGTCTGTCCCACTTCTTTGTAAAACATGACTTGACTCTGGATTTATTCCTTGAAAATCCCAATTAAAGGCTACAACATTGCCAAATGTTAATTCAATATTAAAAGTCTTACTGGAGAGATTTAAAATCCTCGCTACTGAACTCAAGTTTAATTCCAATGGAGATGAAGAAGAGCATCCATCTTCAGGAATCCAATTTAAATAATATTTCTTGGGGTCATAGTGATCTGTATATTTTAACCCACTCAATGTCAACACACCCTGGTCCAAAGAATAGGTTACGCCATCAATTACATCGCCATCGCGGATTTCAATGGCATTTTCTTCATCAAGATACCATTTGAACTCCCCATTTCCAGGCCAATTCACTAAATTGGGAGTAAGTATAACAGGGTTTATTCCTTCTATGTAGGTGAGCAACCCAGTATCATCTATTCCAGATTCTCCTGAGGGAATTATCGTATAGTTTGCAGGAGCGGGTGTAGGATCCACTTTAACCTTAAATCGAGAAGGCTCACTTTCTCCGTTGCAACTGTTACCTGTTGACCTGACCAAGTATTCATATTCACCAGGCTCAAGTTCATCGGAAGTCGTAAAAGAATCTTGAGTTCCGATCAGGTATTCCGAATCGTCAACAAAACTATACCAAATTAACTCTCCCTTTGCCTTATTTTCTGGTGTAACGGTAACTGTTTGTCCTTTACATATTACAAAAGAACCTTCCTCTGGATCATGATTGATCACTGGCCTTATAGGTTTAATAGTGGTCTCACTTATTTGCAGATTTCCTTCAAGAACCCCTAGCCCCAGTAAAGATGATATGCGGACTCCTATGCGATCAATCGGAGAATCATCACTACTTATAGGGAACTCAAAGGATTCCCCAGATGAGAACAGACCTAAAATATCCAGATCCAACAATGTGGAAGCCGATACAGTTTTAATTGCCTCCCCGTTGGAATAAGCAACCAGCTCTACATATTCCAGCAAGTCTAAATCTATTAAGGATTGACCCGATGCCATACTTACTAAAATCTCATTACCAGGTTGAACCGGAGAATTAAAGTAGATGATTTGCTCAAGGGATCCCAATAAACCAACCACACCTAGCGATATTTCGGACCATGTTTGCGGATTATCATCTATTGCCAAATTCAACCCCTTTACCATTTCATTTAACTTTAGAACACTTAAACTTAATCCCTTCCCGTCATAGCTTGTAAATGCCGGAAAAATGGAACATGGATCATCCTTGTAATAAAACGCATAAAAAACATCCAAAAAATACTCCGAGCCCAACCCTAATATAGACAAAGAGCTGGTCGTTATGCGAATACGATCATAGGGAAGGGAAGGTCTAACTGCTAAGTAATAATTACCCTCACTGTCCATTACCAACCTAGTTCTATCGCTATAAAAACCTTGAGAACTGGTTCTGGATAACACGCTTGCTCCCATAGAATTTCTTGCTTCTATTTTTATTGCCTGTTCTCCTAAAATTACTAATGAAAGGGTCTCAGAAAGGACTTCACCTAAACTTCCTCCCACTAATAATTGCAAGAGATTTTCATCAGTTTTGATTCTTACATAAGACCACCTATCTGCAGGCAATGTTTCTGGAAATCTTAATTCAATCTCTCCTACATATGATTCTAACCCTAACAACAAACCAGGGCTTGCTAGAAGCCTTGCATACTGCTCATTTTCTAGAAGTGCATTTGCTGGATTCTGAACAGTAGGATTGAAACAAGGAGTCAAGTTTAAAAAACCACAGCCAATTAGTGAAGTCATTTTATTAGGAGGACTATGATGAGACACAAAGTCCGCGAGCACCTTTGTCCCTTGAGAAAAAGATAGGGAAACCAAAAAAAACAGGAAGAAAAAAACAACTAGCGTCTTGAAAAACAGCCCAGCCATTCCTATTAAGCTCTTTTTCATTGTAGAAAATCGAATTAATTCAGATTCAATTTTCTAAACTACTCATTATCAAAATTATTTATTTATAAGCATTTGACAAGTGTAATTTACCACATCAAAACACATTAAACAATGTTTAAAACACATTTTAAACAAAACATAATAACTATAAACAAAGATAAAATCACGTATCATGACAATTAATAACCTATTTATTACATAATCAAGATTAAACCTTTCAAAAATTTATATACCTATACAACTTTCTACTTTTTATCAACATTCTTATTGATTTTATGATTATCCGAAGTGATGCCAGTAGTTAAAGCATATATCTAAAGAGTCGCGGATAATCGTCCGCAGGCGGCAGTCAACTGTCCATAGCACATTGAAAGAAACTTCAGCCCCTCTTTTCTTTGGCCGCTGGTAAGAAAGCGGATATTCATATTGATTAAATTCCCCTTGATCCACTTCTTTACAAAAAGGATATATTAATGCCCCCCAGAGAAGTACTATCAGCCCACTTGTACCTTTCTTTGCAAATAGTTCTTCTTCATTATGATTCTCTAAAGAACTCCAAATTTTCAGAATACTCAATTTTAAACTTGCTTTTGCGTATTCAAGGGGAGTATTGTTACATTATCGCAAAACCATTTGCTAAGGCCTGGGGTTGTCTTCCAAGTATGGCCTTTAGCGGGTATCTCAGGTTTTTTTCATTCTATTCTGATAGTGTACAATTTTAACATCGTTAAGTGCCAATAGGAAGATGCATCAGTTTGTCTCGAATATCGATTCATTGTGCCTTCAGGAAACTCCTTATTCTGTTCTTCTGGCCAAAGGTTTTCAATGACATCCTTTTGATCCTTGGTCAAGTGACTCGTAGGTTGTCCTAATGTGCATCTCTTGATTAATCCCGATAACCTTTTTTGAAAGGAATAAACTTTAATACTCTCAGAATAAATGACTTTTCCAATTGTTCTTTGAGCGTATCAAAAGTCGGTCAATCAACTTTTTAAATGGTTTGATTTTTTCTCGTTTCAACACCCAGTCTGTTCACTTCTGTCAGCATGTCTTCGAATGGGTTTGGTTTATTTACTTTTTCTTGACCGGAAATGTTTCCTGCTAAGCTCGTGCACCGAAAAGTGAAATGTCCCAGCTTCTATTTTGCATTCACCATGCATACACCATCTGAAGATAGCCATATTCTAGCTTGAAGAAATTAACAAAGCTCAAATACGCTTCTAAGGCGCTAAGCCTTATCTTTAATACCTCTCTGATTTCGCCCTTCTGCCTCTCCAAGGGCTTTGGGCAGTCTTTTAACCTCAGAGGTATTTTCCGATAATGACTCTCTGAGGTTAAAAGTGAATTTAATAAAGTGCTTCTCGACATTTATTTATGTACCTATTGTACTTCTATGCTCAGCTCAATAGTTAATTCTCTTATGATTTCTCGTTATCAACTTAATCAAACTGCTTGCTCCTTTAATTCCTGACGGTGATATCGTTTTCTTGTTTCCAAAATACTTTTTCACAACTACCTGTCTTTAATTTTCATATCGGAAAAAAGACAGAAACTCTAGAATGTGAATTTATGCTAATTGAATTTAAATTGATACATCAATACCACCTGGGAATTCCTTGAGTTTTTTATAGAAGACTCCTTCATAATTACTGGCCAGTTTTGATATCCCAGGACAAATTTCGAATTATGCCCATTGATCAAAAAATTGACACCGCCTTCATAAAGCATTATCGGGCTCTCAAATTTTTCTAAATCTGAATATTGAGCCAAAAAATACGGCTGTACGCCCTCTATAAACATATCTTTTTCAAACTTTTGTAAATATCCTGCCTGAAAAACCAAAATATCACCCGTACCGTTTACAGGAATCGCATTCCCCACACCATTCAAAGAAGGACTTGTACCTGCATCTGCTATATTATTGGCCGCAAGGTTTCGCACATAGTTTGGGCCAATGTCGTGACTTATATAAGCTGTATAAAGCGTCCATGAACGATTATTGGTAAGCGGTTGCTCATAATAAGCATCTATGGCAAATGATCTGGCCCCATGAGTTAATGTATCATTTTGTGCGGTAAGGCTTTGAGAGGACTTGGTCTGGATTGTAAATCCCGCTCCTACGTTGAGAATGTTTTTTGTCCCGTGATAGGTACCGCCACTAAATGGAGTGCTAGGCTCAAGCTCTCTAAACTGATACTTCACATAAGCAGAGGTATAAACTGCATTTGGATTATAGGTTAGTTTAGCATCTTCTGATAATGATGTACTACTAATTCTGTTCATCGGTTTTGATAATACTGCCCGGTAATCAAATTTTCCAGCAATACCATGTGCCGCAATTGAAAATTTACGGTATAAGTCATCTTGAAAATTGAGGAATGGACCAGATGCAAAATTCACATCCAATCCCAAGGAATTAGATGAAGAAGGTGCTGCAAACCTTGACAAGCCAGTCCAGGGATTCTTCCCTGCGGTAATTGTAATATGCTTGCTAAACTTGTAGCTCATAAAAAGCTCCAACAATATTGGGGACGTATTTGGAGTTTTTATATTAACATTATTATCCCCCAGCAATAAAGCATAAGCTATTTTATCTGAAACCTCGCCTTTGAATCCTAATCGGTATCTTCTAACCGATATATCCCAGTAATTCTCCACTAAGTTATTATTAACTTTAGAACCTGGATTTAAATCACTGTAGCGCACCCATAGCTGTCCAGAACCGTAAATTGATAGGTTAGGGAGAATTTTTTCCCCTTTATTAAGCGTTTTAGTCTGTGCTAGTAAATTCTGGGCGCCAAACACCCAAATAATAACAGCCACGACATACCCTAATCTAAAACCTTTAGAAATTTTAAGAACCATTATATCAAAGTTTTAATAAGTAATGGTAGCTTAGAGATGCGAGGAGTCCATGAATTGTCTGAAAACTTCAGGGAAATGAAACTTATCTATATTCCATAAATAAGGCAGAAGGAAATACGTAATGACAGTTACTATAAGGATAGAAATTATATTCAACATTACTCCTACTTTGACCATTGTGGATACTTTAAGATATCCAGAGCCGAAAACCACAGCATTAGGTGGTGTTGCTACAGGTAGCATAAACGCACAGGATGCCGCAAGAGTGGCTGCAACCATAATCATATAGGGGTGTATTCCCATGGAAAATGCGATAGGTGCTAATACTGGAAGTAACATTGCCGTGGTCGCAAGGTTAGAGGTGATTTCAGTAAGAAAATTGACCGCTGCCACCAGGATAAGCATAAGAAGAAAGAGTTCCATTCCCTTTAAATAGGTAAATTGTGCAGCTATCCAATCGGCAAGGCCTGTATCTGTAAATCCTTTTGCCAATGCCATACCTCCACCAAAGAGTAGAATGATTTCCCAAGGTAGTTTCACCGCTTCCTCCCAAATTAACAGCCTTCTGTTTGATGATTTGGTAGGTATCATAAACAAGGTTATGGCAGCAATGGTCGCAATAATGGTATCATCGATAATGGGGATAAAAATCTGAATAAATGACCGGAAGACCCAGGCCAAGGCAGTCACGATAAACACAATCAATACCGCTTTCTCCTCATAGGAAATCTTGCCCAGATCTTTAAGCATACTTTTGATTTCTTTATGACCTCCAGGAAAGACTTCCGCACTAATCTTAAAGGAAAATTTTGTCAAATAGATCCAGCACAGAAAAAGCAGTAAAATTGAAACCGGCAATGCAAATTGCATCCACTGCACAAAACTGATCTTAACGCCATATAGCTCTTCTATTACTCCTGCTAAAACCAGATTTGGAGGAGTACCTATCAAAGAGGCAAACCCTCCTATAGAGGCGCTATAAGCGATAGATAGCATAAGTGCCCGCCCCAAATTCTTCTCCCGCTTCTCACTTGTCTTTGAACCAAACTGTTTAATTATGGCTGCGCCTATGGGAAGCATCATAACTGCAGTTGCCGTATTGGAAATCCACATTGACAAAAATGCAGTAGATACCATAAAACCTAGTATGATATATTTGACTTTTGAACCGACGATATTTAGGATGTTTAATGCAATACGCCGGTGAAGTTGCCACCTTTCTATCGCCAAGGCTAAAATAAAACCACCGATATATAGGAATATGTATTTATGACCATAGGATGGTGTTGTAGATTCTAAGCTTAATGCACCGGTCAATGGAAAGAGAACGATGGGTATAAGTGCCGTAACAGCTATAGGTACTGCTTCAGAGACCCACCATATTGCCATCCAAACTGCTACACACAAAACTTCAAATGCCTCTGGAGACATCGTTTGAGGAGTATCTACAAATTGTAGTATACAAAAAACCAAGGGACCTAAAAACAGAGGATAATTCTTCCATTTTTTCGGTTTTTTTCTGTCAGAATTTTTATCGACAGAAATAATCTGTACATCTTCAAGCATGATTGGGTTTTTTAAATTGTTAATTGACTTTTCCTATTTGGAACTCAAAAGGAAGATGTTTTTGGTTATGAATCAGAAACATCAAAGCCTTAAAGAGCCCATAATTCTATAAATGTTTTTTTGCTATTTTATACTTTAATTAAATTTTATTGAATTTTATTGAATTTTATTAATAATTTACTAATTGGTTAGTTAGCATTAACAGAATAATGAGCTTAAAACCCATATTAAACCGCTGAACAATAAAATTCGAATACAAAAAAATAGTTGTAGATTCAATGTTAGCCTCTCTTTTAAAAAGTCGGTCGATTAGAAAATATAATGATAAGAATATTTAATGTGACTAATAGAATAATTAGCAGACGATCATTCTTTTCAAATCCCTAAAGAATATATTCTTAACTGTGAAGTGGTTATTGTTAACTAGTAATAAAATTAAATAACTTACTTTTTTTTAATTATGGTAATATCTAAATTTGATCAGATAGGACAGGTAAGAAGCGTGTATAAAGCCGTCTGAACAATGCCTATGATTGCAGTTTAAAAACAATAGACCCCATGGATGACCTATATACACTCATAACAGTAAAGCTGGAGAAACTTTACGGTAGCTTTGATGCCGATAAAAAAAGATTCAAAAAATCAAGCAATTCCAAAATCGCGCGTGACCTCGGCTATAGTGATGCCCAATTTTCACGTCTAATAAATGGCACTGCCACACCCGGAGAGTATGAAAGAACACTTCAAAATGTTAATCGCATACTCAAGATAAAAGAATTCGAAGAGAATACACAGGAAGGCAATTCGCCCGAAATCCATAGTACTAGAAAAAAAAATTGGATTATAGGAGCCTTATTGATTTTATTATTAACTGCTTCAACTCTATTGATTTTAAACCTAACAGCCAGTAAATCAAATGTTGATGATTATCCAAGAGATTACACCTTGAGGTGGGCTTTTGAAACCGAGTTCGTAAACCCATACACTAAATTAGAGGAGCTTCCAGCAGATTGTAATTTTCCTTGTTACAAGTTACAGGGCGAATGGGAACTAAATGAAAAATACAATATCCCTCTCTATATTGAGAGCGACGGCTTTCACTATCAAGCGACCTCAGTAAAATTGTACACACGGTGTGCTATCAATATAGAACCAGATGGTCGTTTACTAGAAGGCTATGAATACCAAATGCATGAAATCTGGTATGACAAAACCGAATCCGACATATCAACATTTATGAACAATAATGATCTGGGAAATGGTGAAGAGACTTATTATGAAACACTTGACTTCAATAAGGACAATCGGTTTGTGAAAGTTGCGACAGTTCACACACTATTTAGGAATAGGTTCACTATTGGTGATTCCATTTCAAGAGATGGGCAAGTTATTGGTAGAGATTTGGAACAGGTGCCACAGGATATATTGAAAGAAAAACTTAGCGAGGAAAAAATTAGTTTTGTTAACAAAAAGCTGAATCTAATCGCAAGAAATGGCTTGGAAGATTTTTCCCGACCTATCACCTGCACAAAAAGCCCTCTACCAGGAAGTAATTTTCATGAAATTAAAGAAGGAGATTTAATGAAATTCACATGTGAACTAACCACTAACGGGGTTCCTACAGTTTATACCAAAGCATTTAAATTAACCCGACAGTTTATCAAGAGTACCTGTAGACAATCACCAAATAAACAATAGCCACTAACATCTTTTGAAAACACCTTAGTTACAGCAAGATTTCTTATTTAATACACTTATAAATATTATATACTCCAAAAGGTCCAATATACAATCAACTATATAGGTAGACCCACAAGAAATTGGATTTGCTCTAAAAAGGAAGCAATCCACACGCTATTTAAATTATGATTTCAATAGGATTTTGCATAAAATTCAATAAAACACAATAAAATTCAATAAAACAAAAGTTATTCGATCGTTTTAAAGCAAATTGTTGCAAAATCTTTAAAACACTTACTATGAACGATAACGTTTTAGAAGATGCTCGAGTAGCATTTCAATTAAACCCAGAAAAACTCAGTCAACTAATCGTTGAAAACAATGAGGGTGTAAAAACTACTTCAGGTAGTATTGCAATTAAAACAGGAACTTTTACAGGAAGGTCTCCTAAAGATCGCTTCATTGTAAAGGATGAGCTTACCAAAGATCGTGTAGATTGGGGTACTATCAACCAACCTATTGATCCTCAAAATTTTTCTCAGATTAAAAAAGACATTCTCAATTATTTACAGGGGAAACAAGTATATAAACGATTTGCTTACGCATGTGCACTTGATAGCTATCGACTCAATATAGAGTTCATATCTGAATATGCCTCGTCGGATTTATTTATACACAACATGTTCTTGCGTTTGAAGGAATCTGAACTTGATAGTTTCAAAAAAGAATGGACCGTAATCAATGCCCCGGGTTTTAAGGCTTCTCCTGAAGTACACGGTACTCACAACCCTAACTTTACAGTAATTAGCTTTGAGGAAAAAACAGTGTTGATAGGTGGGACAGGCTACACCGGAGAAATCAAAAAAGGAATATTCTCTGCTTTAAACTTTTTACTCCCAGTTTATCATGATGTTTTGCCCATGCATTGTTCTGCCAATATTGGAAATGATATGGATACCGCGCTATTTTTTGGGCTATCAGGTACAGGGAAGACCACACTTTCTGCAGATCCTCAGCGCAAGCTTATAGGGGATGATGAGCACGGATGGGATCCCAATAACACTATTTTTAATTTTGAAGGAGGTTGCTATGCCAAAGTGATCAATCTGAATGAAAAATCAGAACCAGATATTTTCAATGCCATCAAAGCGGGTGCACTCGTTGAAAACGCGGTAGTAAATAACTCAGAAATAGACTTTAATGACGCATCTATAACTCAAAACACACGTGTAAGCTATCCAATATACCATATTGAGAATATACAGAGCCCATCTATAGGGGGCACCCCAAAAAACATCTTTTTTCTTACAGCAGATGCATTTGGCGTATTACCCCCGGTTTCAAAATTAACCGCAAGCCAGGCTGCCTATCATTTTATTTCGGGATATACTTCAAAAATTGCCGGTACTGAGACAGGTATTGTAGAACCGCTACCTTCATTTTCTGCGTGTTTTGGAGCACCTTTTATGCCTTTACATCCCACCAAGTATGCAGAAATGCTAAATGAAAAAATCAAAGAAAGCGGCGCAAGTGTATGGTTGATCAATACCGGATGGACCGGTGGTGCCTATGGTGTAGGTACGCGTATCAAACTAAAATATACAAGAGCTATTATAAATGCTATTCTTGATGGTAGTATAGATCCTGATTATAACTACAAAGACTATCATATACACTCGGTATTTGGGGTTGCTCAACCAAGAACATGTCCGGGTGTTCCTGATGCCTTATTAAGTCCTCGTAAAACATGGGATAATGATTCCGCCTACTATGAAGCGGCATTTAAACTTTCAAATGCTTTCCGTAAAAACTTTGAAAAATTTGAATCCTACGCTAATGAAGACATTCGAAGAGGAGGTCCACAGCGTTTTGATTTCTGATGTAATACAAAATTCATTGAAATATACATGTAATGTTAATTATGCTCTGTCAAAAACAATAGGTTCAATGAACCTATGAGATTTCTATAGTTGAATCGAAGTAGTGCCAGAGACTATATTTTTGTTCATTAAGGAATATGATTTTCAAGGTGAATAGAAATAATTCATAATCTCCATTCAGTAAATCAAAATCTGTCTAATCTATTACTTCCTTTGGGCCAGCGCTGGGGGAAGTAATAGTTTACGGAAAGGTGCCTCCTATTACCAAATATAAAATTGCCGCTTGGTCAGGTTCTAGCTGGGCAGTGTTGCTGCTTATTTATCCTCAAATCCGTTCTAATTATTATCTTTTTGATTTACACATCTTTCAAACTGCGCAATGAGTACTTAATGATACTAGTAGTGATTTGCAGGCTTGACAAATTCAACTTCCTTGAATAATAAAGAAATAGATGATCCTTGATTCAAATCCGCTGATTGAGTCAAAGTTTTTATGAATTCAGACTTATCTGGTTTGTCTATATATTTAGTCCCTCTCTTATCAATTTAATTTTAGGGCATTTTGAAAATCAATTTTCAATTGATTTTTTATTTGTGGTAAAATTCTATTTGTTATTTGTGATAACTGCCAACATTTGTAGTAAGCCATTAAAACCACTGATCGAGAATTTATCTGTGCTTTGGTTCCCATATTAATCTCGCAAATGAACTAAGACGTTCATTACCTCTTTGAACTGGGATTCCTGCCACGATTCCTATCATTAGGTTTTCACTTATTCCCACACGGATCTGTGGTCGAATTACCGTATGTAGATTCCTGTTATAAACGGTCTGGTTAAACTCCACTCCTATAAAATTTCTCGTTCCGGAAATCATATAGTGAAAACTCGTATTGATATCATAGGTAGTATGCATCTTCCTATAGATAAAATCCTGATGGAACATAGGCCCTGTGTAAATCAGCGTATGATAATTACTGCCCCAGCGCTTGGCGATTACGAGGAAGGGATTGTATACATTTCCTTTGATCAAAGGATTGCCGAAATTCCCGAAATCAGAGAGTTCAAATTCATTGATATAACCCAAAGCCATCGAGGTCGAATAAGGGGCGCTTACAAAGAAGGTCCACTGTGCAGCAAGTTTTAGGCTGTTCAATTGATTTGATGAAATAGAGTCCCTTTCCGTTCCGTTGGTAGGAGCATGGAATGTAAATGGCAATTCCACCTCTAATCCAAGCCTATTAATTGGTGCCCACTCATATTCTATCAAAGCTTCATAGGAATCAAATTTAATGTTATCAGAAAGGCCAAGCCCAATATTCCATTCCTTTTCACCTTTGCGGGCCCCCAAGTCACGGATTAAATCAATGTAAAGAGGTTCGGCATGTAATACTTTTTCAGGTTCTTTGAGTTCTTCTACCTGATGGATATAGATGCTGTCTTGTTCGGAATTATTAGTTTGAGAAAAAGAATAATTAATTGAAGTGCTGAAGAATATAATTAAAGGGATAAGTTTGACTTTCACTAAATAATAGATTTAACTAGTTGATGTTGATTTTGTTTTCCAACCACTTATCGACCTGCTCAACAGCCATTTAGATCAAGTCTGGAATAGACAATGAGCCAGAGCTCAAGGAACTTGATAGGCTGATTGAAAGGCGGTTGATTTCTACTTAAGAATCAGAATTTACCTATAGAAGGTTGAGTCTTAGCAGAATGATAGTTGAATGTATTTTTGAAAAATCAATCAACTATTTGGTGGAGGGGAATCAAGCTGGTAAAATCCCAAGCTTAAAATTATTCTTGGGTTTGAAAAATTTGACTCATTACCAATAATGGATTCATAAAGTCTCTGTAGATCTGAAGAATTATGAAAAACCAAATCTATCTTTTGAGTACTTTTTTTACTCTGATCTTCCCCGTCGGGATCATCAAATTCCTCAAAAGTATCCTCATAGCCCAAGACAGTTTCTACCAAGATTTCCACCATACTTTCCTGGTCATTGAAAGTTAGATCTTCAGCAATATGTGGGGGATCATGGTCAGCGGTGTCTGCACTGATATTAAGCACATAAAGCCCCATCACAACCCATAAAAGTCTTACAAATGCATTATCTCTTAATACAAGAATCACGCTGCAATATTACTGTATTTCCTGTTAAAAAGAATATCATACTAATGACCTAATCATTAAAGCAATCCTAAAAAGTTGTGAATATTTGGATAGTAATCTGGTACAGGTACCTGGAGAACAACTTAAGTGAAAACTTATACTTTTCACAACCCCTGAATAAGCTGAATCTGAAAGTACCCGCTTTTTATTCCAGGTATTCTCCTGACCGGAGTCAATCTAGTTTTGCCATCTACAACCCATAGTATAGGGTAAACAGGAAGAAGGTGATTTTCCTGGACACGTGTATTGCCCAGAAGCTCCCCTTATGAACCACTTTTTCCGGAAGAAAGCGGAAGAACAAATACATTTTATAAGGAGTTGCAGATTCCTACCAGGGGTTGTTTGTCCAAGTGAGTCTTATTTCCTTAGAAACCCGCTTAACTTTTTTAAAATCTCAATCACCTTCCAAATCCTATAAATGCACTTTAACCGACAACAAACGGGTACTATCGAATACAAACGACTAGCTCCCGACTATGCGCTGACCGATCCCCCAACTTTGGATCATAAGTTTTACCTCTGGCGAAACAACAAACAAATTTCCTAACCAAAACAACAAACATCATGAATGCGCTAAGAAACAAAGTACAGCTAATCGGTCACCTAGGAGCGAAAGTAGAATTAAAAACCCTCGAAGGTGGTAAAGTCATAGGACGCGTTAACATCGCGACAAACGAATCCTATAAAAATCAAAAAGGTGAACGTGTCACTGATACTACCTGGCACCGGTTGGTAGCTTGGGGCAAGACCGCTGAGCTACTGGAAAAGTACACTGACAAGGGTTCAGAAATTGCCATAGAAGGCAAAATCACTAATCGTGATTACAATGATAAGGACGGAGTAAAGCGCTACGTCACAGAAGTAGTTGTAAACGACTTTCTCTTTTTAGGTGAAAAAACTGCAAAAGTAAGCGATGAACCAGATCTGCCATTCTAATAAATCTACCTAGAGAAGGTCATTTTTCATAGGCTGAGAGTCTACGGACTCCCAGCCTATTTCTATTTAAATATTTCAAATTTATAGATCATAGTTTGAGCAGTACCACTAAAAAGTAAAAAACTAAATCAACTCTAAAAAAAAGGCAGCGTTATAAATTGCAATTAGTATTTCCCTATCCACCAGTTATCCGGGACCAAAATATCAATCCGGTCTCGAAGCCAATCGTATCACCTCGGCATCCTCGTCACTAAGTTTAAGTAAGGTCTTGATTCTATCCGGCGTAGGTTTAGACACCGAAAAAAAGAAAAGTGCAATAGCAAAAATCAAATTGTAAATAGCGGATTCAAAGAATAACAATCCAGCAGAACACATCAGGGCTACTACAAAAAGCATCACATAGCGCTCACGTGTGGCATTGGCGTATATCTTAAGCTTTGACAATAAATCTTCTGTCAAAAATACTGCTTTAACCCTTTTCCTAAAAAGTAAGTATTGCACCAACAAAAGGCCTATTCCGGCCCCTGATAAGATTTGTCCCACGATCAGCGGCAATTCGGGCAGATTCCAACTGACCTTCCCAGAAGATTGGTACAAGTAGATCATCCCAAAAATAGGAAGTACCAACACCAATAGAATCATTATAAGTTGATCAAGGCTTTTATAAATTTTCCTGTATTCCTGAATTTCCAAAATCGGAGTTTTAAGGCGAATAAATGAATTACTCAATATTGATCTTCACGTCATCGGTAAGCGGATGCCCGACACAGCAAAGTACATATCCTGCTTCGATTTCATTTGGACTCAATCCTGCATCCTCATCCATCTTCACTTTTCCGCTGATCAGCTTACCTCTACAAGCAGTACAAAGGCCGCTTTGACAGCTATATGGCATATTCAAATCCTGAGCAAGTCCAGCCTCCAGAATAGTTTTATCCGGAGCAACCGTAACTATACTCTCCTCTCCTTCCAACATCACTGTGACATCTCTGGTCAACAATCCGCCGGTAATTCCGTGAGCCGCGTCGTCATGGGCTTTGTCAGCAGCAGCCGAGTAGAAGCTTTCACGATGTACTTTCTCGCTAGATACACCCAACTCCTCCAAAACGGCAACCACATTATCCATGATTCCTTCTGGTCCACAAGCAAAATATTCCTTTTCAAAATCAGGCTCAGATTCTGCTTTTTGAACAAATTCCAATATAGTCTCTTTTGATAATCTCCCACACAAGC
>CAXBEL010000068.1:0-18943 GCA_963974735.1 uncultured Flavobacteriaceae bacterium
AATATTCACTATCCGAAATAGAAACCTGCGAAGGATCTGGTAAAATACTGAACAGGTCAAAAGTATAATGCAGCGCCAATGATGCGCCCACCAATGCTGTAAAAAGCAAAAAGAGAATGAATAAAGACATTTTCCAACCGTAGTATTTAGCATTGATTCGCAGAATAGGAAAAACTACCAAATCACTAAAAATAAATGCCATGACACCGGCGAAGCTTACCCCTTTCCCAAAAAGCAAAGCTGCCAGAGGTATATTACCCATAGAACCTATAAATGTGAGAAAAGCAGCTATGGGACCCACAATAATGTGCTCCATAATTTCTAAGAAAGAAAAGTCTGTATTGCCCTGACCGCTATTTATAAACAGAGTTTGAAAAAATGAATCTGGAACAAATGCCGCTACAATACCAGCGATAGTGAAACCAACGGTTACATCCTTCCACACCATTTTCCATTCCATCGCATATTGCTTAGAAACCTTCGCCCAACTTTCTTCAGATTTTAGTTTCTTTTTCCACGGTTTGGAATCATCCATTTCATCTTCTTCGCCTTCCTTTAGATTATTACGGGCATTCTCAATAAGTTTCTTAGGATTGATTAGTCGGATTAAAATCCAGCAGATAAGAATCAATATAACTCCAGCTACATACTCACCTACTACAAACTGCCAACCTAAAAATATTGAAATGATAATCCCAAGCTCAATCACCAGATTAGTAGAGGCCAGTAGAAATGCTATGGAAGAAACAAAACTCGCACCTTTTTTAAATAGGGATTTAGTAGAAGCTAAGGCTGCAAAACTGCAAGAACTACTAATAAAGCCAAAAAAAGTCCCCAGCAAAACACCTTTAGACTCCTTCCCGCCCATTGTTTCCTGCATCCGTTTTTCAGTCACAAAAATTTGAATCATACTGCTAATAACATATCCTAAGGCAAACGCCCAAAGTGCCATCCAAAAGAATCCTACAGTTGTATAGGCTGCTTCTCCCCATTGTTTTAAAAAGTTGTTCATATCTTGATTTTAAAGACTCCTATTCAGATAATAGCGGATGAAAATAAATTTTTCAAACCACTACTATTCTATAATTTCATCCACGGTGCCACAGTTCAGCATTTTCTCCCCGAAGTACGGATTCATGATTTCTTTCTCGCTAGATAACCAGTAGGCTCCTTCGTTAAAGGCCATAGGACAATAAAGTTTATAAATCTTACCTTCTGATAAGGTCTCTTTAAACATTGCTTCTGCCTCATTTGAAAAGTCTGCAAATAATTTACGTTGTTCTTCTAAATTTTCTGAAGCAGATAAGTTATTTGCGATCTCCTCCAAGTCTGGTTTTTCATCCAGATTTTCTGCAAGATTACCAGCAGCAATTTTCACTCCCTTCTCATCAGAATTTATTAATGCAAGTCTTACCTGATTATAGTAGTGCCAAAGATTACCGGTGATTCCATCATTAAACTTTTGATCTACTACATCTGCGGTTTGAGCCTGTTCTTCTTTCACTTCCGTGGGAGTATCCCCTTCGCCACTCTGCTTCTTCTTACTCTCTCCGCAAGAAAATAATGTGATGCTAAGAACTACCCCAAGAAAAACATTAGTTATGTTTCTCATAATAATATACTTACTATTCATTTTACTTATTATTTAAAGGTTTAAAATTAAAATCGTTTTCATTTTTCTTATATAAAAATTAGGGTTAAGACTTATAAAATTCCATCCAGAGGACTTCTTAAACTTTTGTCTAAACTCTTATATTCTGTAAGGCTCATCCCCGTTTCAGTTCTAAATTGATTACTCAAATGCGTTAGATTGTTGTAATCCAGTAATTGGCTTATTCCTGTAAAGTTTAATTCTTTCGCTTGCATCAATTCTTTGGCTTTTTCAATTTTAAGTTTTATAAAATACTTCTCAATTGTTGTCTGCTCATTGGCAGAAAATACCTTGCTTATTTTTGAATAATCTTTATGCAAGTTCCTTGCTAGATATTCTGAAAGTTTTCCTTTCATCTCTAAAGGTAGAATCTGAAACAGCTTAATCAATTTAACCTTGACTTGTTCTACCAGTTGCTGATCTAAATCATCTATTAATAAGAAGCCATTGTTCTCTAATATTGAAATGAGTTTGCCTTTTACTTCAGAATTAATTGCGTTTAATTTTACACGACCCAATTCTATTTCCAGCAATTCAATATTTTCAGCTTTTAGTTCAGAGCTCAGCACTTTAATACACCGATCACAAACCATATTTTTTATGTAGAAATCTGTTTCCATACTTAATTGATTAGATAATTTATTATTGCAGATTGGGTATAATACATCTTCACAGATTCTATAGTGCTCATTTCAAACTTTAATTGCAATTCTTGTATATCCAGAACATCATTAAAGGTTATTGTTCCCGTCTCGTAATTTTTGACCAGAATCTCCTCTGCATCTTTTGCCTGTTGCAGGTTTTTCTGTTGTGTATTATATTGAATCCTCGCTTTATTTCTATTTCTCACAGCTTGTTCCAAAACAGTTTTAAGCCTGTTTAACCGGTTCTCTTTCTGAGCCTGAATTTCTTTGTTTCTTAAATCATTTTGTCTTGTAATAGAATTGTATCGATTATTAAAAATTGGGATGGTAACAGAAACCATAGGCATTATTATATCTTTCCCATTGTCGCTAAAATTCATTTCTGGTCTTTCTGAAACAGGAACGTAATCCAATCCCAAACCAATCATAGGTAAACCTTCTTTTTGATTCACTAATTCCGACTGATTAATAGACTCAAATAATTTATCATATTTAGTTAATTCTGGATTGAGTGAAAGACCTTCTGATGAAAATACAGGGTCTTCCTGAGGAATATCAAAATTAGAAAAGACCTCTAATGGGTTAGTTTTATCTCGATAATTAAAGTTGTTAAATGCGGCTTCTTCGGCTAAATATTCCTGCTCTAAAACCTCTTTTTGCTGCTGAATTTCATTCTGGCGAATCTTTAGTTTTAAAACATCTACCGCAGATGCTTTGCCAACTTCTACAGAGGTTAATGCCAATCGTTCATAAGTCTGCAATAATTGGATGTTTGAATCCAGAATGGCCTCTTTAGCTTTTAGGGCAGACAATTCATAATAGGATTTAGAAACCGAAAGCGCCAGTTCCCTTTTTGCTATAATTATATTTATGTACTCAGCTTCAGCCATAGAGGACGCGTAGTTCGCTCGCGCATTTATTGTACCAAACCAGGGTAACATCTGACTTATAGAAAAGCGTGCACGCTGGGCTCCTGTTCGCGTTTCAGGTTCACTAACAAAATACCCAGCGCTTATTTGAGTGTTCGGTAGCCAGTTTCCTTCCTTTATTTTTTCTTCAGCTATATTATAATTGAGTAAAGCGGCCTTAATATCTGGATTGTTCTTTTCGGCTTCCTCAATATAAGACTGTAATTGCTGCGCATTTACTTTTACAACAAGAAAAAGTATCCCTATAAAAATTAAATATCTCATCGCATCGATTTTTTAAGTTGAATTTCTTTCTTCCAGCCAAAAAGTACCGGAACCACAAATAAGGTTATAAGAGCTATCAACATCCCTCCAAAGCTTGGGATCGCCATGGGAATCATTATATCACTACCTCTTCCTGTAGAAGTGAGCACGGGTAAAAGCGCAAGGATTGTGGTAGCTGTTGTTATAAGACAAGGGCGAATTCTCTTTTCACCTGCTTCAACTACCGAAGCCCGAATACCCTCTTTGGTTTCAGGTTCATTTCTATTAAAAGTTTGAGTAAGGTAAGTAGCCATTACAACTCCGTCGTCTGTAGCTATACCAAAAAGAGCTATAAAACCTACCCAAACAGCCACACTTAAGTTGATAGTATGCATCTGGAATAAATCCCGAAGATTCTCACCAAAGAAATTGAAATTTAAAAACCAATCCTGCCCGTAAAACCAGATCATTAAAAAACCACCGGCAAACGCTACCGCTATCCCAGTAAATACCATTAGCGAAGTAGCTACTGAGCGAAACTGAAAGTATAGAATAAGAAATATAATAGCAAGAGCTAAAGGCACCACAATAGAAAGGGTTTTCTCCGCGCGCAATTGGTTTTCATAAGTCCCGGTAAACTGATAGTTTATCCCTTTAGGAACAATTAAATCCCCATCATCAATATACTTTTTGATTAATGCCTGAGCATTTTCTACAACATTCACCTCTGCAAATCCATCCTGTTTATCAAAAAGCACATAGCCTACCAGAAAGGTATCTTCACTCTTGATAACCTGCGGACCTTGTTCATACCTAATTTCCACAAGCTCTCCCAGGGGAACAGGATTGCCGTTTTGTACCGGAACATATATGTTTTTTAAATCTGTAGGATTTGCCCGTAATTCCCGAGGATAACGTACTCTCACAGAATACCGTTCGCGACCTTCTACGGTTTGAGTAAGTGGCATCCCTCCTACAGCTACCTGTAAAACCTGCTGAACTTGATCTACCGATATGCCGTAACGGGCGAGCTGCTCTCTTTTAATATCTATCAATAAGTAGGGTTTACCCACAATTCGATCTGCAAAAACAGCTTGTTCTTTTACGCCTTCAGCTTGTTTTAGAATAGTTTCCAGCTTTAAGCCAAAGGCTTCAATCTCTTTTAAATTCTGCCCTTTTATTTTTATACCCATTGGTGCGCGCATACCGGTCTGTAGCATCACCAAGCGGGTTTCTATAGGCTGTAATTTAGGAGCAGAAGTAACACCGGGTAATTTTGTTACTCTTACAATTTCATTCCAGATATCATCTGGTGATTTAATTTGTGGTCGCCAATTGCGAAAAAACTCCCCATCTTCATCTGGAATGAGCTGGTTGCTCTTCACATAAGCCAGTCCCAGAGTATGCGCCGTTTGGTTTTCTCCTGTTGCTTGAGTATTGTTTTGCTCTCGAAAGTCTTCTAATCGGCTACTTCCATCTTTAGATAAATCACCATTTTTAAGCACAAATAAACCATCTTCATTTACTTTGTATCGCTGCCTATTTCCATCCTGATTCACAGAATACTCGCCTTTGTATTGAATAATGTTCTCATACATAGATAAAGGTGCAGGATCCAACGCAGATTCTGTACGTCCAGATTTTCCAACCACCGTTTTTATTTCAGGAATATTGGCTACTGCCATATCCAACTGTTGCAATACCCGCTTATTTTCTTCAACTCCAGCGTGGGGCATTGAAGTAGGCATTAATAGAAAGGAACCTTCATTTAATGAAGGCATAAATTCCTTGCCCGTGTTTTGCATAATCAATACTCCTAGAATTATAATTGTTGTAGGAATCGAAAGAAACAATATTTTATTACGAAGTGCCCATCTTAAAAGTCGGCTATAGTATCTCCTGAATAGAGCGAAAAATCCAAGTAAACCCAAGGATATTAATGATACAAAAATCACATTCCAAAATATGGAGTCATCCACTCCTAATGGTCGCCAGTATTGTGCAAGGAGAAAGATTATTGCAGCAGCAGAAATAATTATGTTTACAAGATTGACCCTCTTTTCAGTTAAGTAAAGTCTATCCGAAATGCGGGATGCCAGTTTTTCATCCTTAAGAAATCCTGTAATTGCAAATGCAATTAATATTATCCCCAACCAATAGCCAAAAACTAGGGCTGTTATTCCTAAAAGAAGCAGTAGAAAATTAAAAGCGAGACTTAGTGATTTTTTAATGCTTTTTCTTCTAAATAAAAATGCTGCAAAAGGTGGTATTAAAAACAAAGCCACTATAATAGAAGCGGTAAGCGCCATTGTTTTTGTGAATGCCAAAGGCCTAAAAAGTTTACCTTCTGCACCTATCATTGTAAATACCGGTATAAAACTTATAATAGTGGTCAGAACAGCAGTAAGTATTGCTCCTGAAACTTCAGCAGTGGCATTATATACAACAGTATTTATAGGTAGACTACCATCATCCTCGTCCAAATGCCTTATGATGTTTTCACAGAGAATTACCCCAACGTCCACCATCGTGCCAATGGCAATGGCAATACCGGAAAGCGCAACTATATTAGCATCTACATTGAAGATTTTCATCGTTATAAAAACCATCAAAACCGCAACTGGCAATAAGCCCGATATCAATATAGATGCTCTTAGGTTGAACATCATAATGATGATCACCAGTATGGTAATAAGAATCTCTAAAGTAAGTGCTTCATCCAGAGTCCCTAAAGTTTCTTGAATAAGTTCTGTACGATCGTAAAATGGAACAATTGTTAATTGCGAAGTCCTACCATCTGCAAGTTCTTTGGATGGAAGGCCTGAGCTTAACTCGGCTATTTTTTCTTTTACATTG
The DNA here is from genome assembly GCA_963974735.1 of uncultured Flavobacteriaceae bacterium. Classification (GTDB taxonomy): domain Bacteria; phylum Bacteroidota; class Bacteroidia; order Flavobacteriales; family Flavobacteriaceae; genus Leeuwenhoekiella. The sequence goes on from CAXBEL010000068.1 coordinate 6,324, forward strand.
TTTATTACTTCCAGAGGGTTTGCTCCATAACGCGCCACTACTACCCCACCAACAACTTCTGCACCTTCTTTATCTAAAATCCCTCTTCTTGGAGCTGGACCTAAGGTGACATTTGCAATTTCTTTAATACGGATCGACTTAAAGTCTTCTGAGCGAACTACAGCATCTTCTATATCTGCAATAGACTTTATATATCCCAATCCACGTACCAGGTATTCAGCTTGATTGATCTCTAACGTCTGAGCTCCTATATCCTGATTGCTTTGTTTTACTGCTTTTACAATTTGGTCTAAACCAATATTATATTGCCGCATCAATTCAGGATTTACATCAACCTGATATTCCTGCACATAGCCACCTATAGAAGCAACTTCAGAAACCCCACTTGCCGCAGCTAATGCATACTTCACATAATAATCCTGAACACTTCTTAACTCCTGTAAATCCCAGCCACCGGTTACATTCCCTTCTTGATCACGACCTTCTAATGTGTACCAATAAATCTGCCCTAATCCCGTAGCATCTGGTCCTAGAGATGGATTTACACCCTCAGGTAATAGTCCGTTAGGTAAAGAATTCAGTTTTTCAAGAATTCGGCTTCGGCTCCAATAGAATTCGATATCCTCTTCAAAAATGATATAGATACTCGAAAAACCAAACATAGAAGAACTTCTAATAGTTTTTACGCCAGGAATTCCCAGTAAAGCTGTGGTTAAGGGATAGGATATTTGGTCCTCAATATCTTGTGGAGATCGCCCTTGCCACTTGGTGAATACAATCTGCTGATTCTCTCCTATATCTGGGATTGCATCCACAGATACGGGATTTTTAGGCAAACCTGTATCCCAATTAAAAGGAGCGTTTACCAATCCCCAACCTATAAAGAGGACAATTAAGAGAACAGCTACAATTTTGTTCTCAATTAGAAATTTTATGCTTTTATTCAGCATGTATATTGTTAATTAAACAGTTATAATTCAGTTTATATCGTCTCAACGAGGATATAAAACACACAGAATTAACCCATAGCAGAAGTTTCTGCAGGGAAAATAGAATTACTGTTTAAAAATTAAATGAGAAATATCTGGTCTAGAAGCTGCACGTCCCTTATTATAAAGGGCGGCGAGTACGCTTTAAATGGAGTCGTAGTAGTTTCAGAAACTTCAAATAAGCTTTTATAAGAATAAACAAAAGAGGTTATGAAGACCTGCTGTTCAAAACTGAATTTATCGAAAGACGTTTTGAGATCGTCCTGCCCTTTAACCGTAACTGTTTTATCAGAACAACAAGACTTTTTAGAAATGGTAGTTTCACAATCTGTGACCGCCTGCTTTTCCATCCCACAGCTCTTCACATTCTGCATTAAAGAAAAGTCAATTAAAGTATCTCCACAGTAATGCATATCCACACTAAAAGACATCGTGGAAAACATCACAATGAATGCCATGCAAAAAGACAAAATTTGTTGAAATACCTTTTTCATTGCTGCAAAGTTATGAAAAACTTAATAATATTTAGCTCGTGTAGTTTTTCACCAATCGTATTCAATGCAAATTACGGCGAAATTAAAGCTAGATTTTAAGATTTAACGAATCTCTAATAGTTTTATATAAAAAAGTAAAGTATTTTGTTTTCGATGAGACTAAATAGACCAACCAATCCCCTAGCCTTTCTGTTTATATGCTTCTTTTTTTCTTCTTATTTCTTTTACGGTCAGGAAAATACAAAAGACTCCATAAATACAGATTATCCTCCATCAGAGCACACGGTACCTGAAGATGGTCAATTTAAGTCCAATCCCATTCAAGAATATAATGAAGCCTATTATATATTAAATAGGCTCAATAAGGCCATAGGTCTTCCTCCCAACAAATTTAATTTACAATCACCACAAGCAACTCTAGAGCACTTTATAATAAGTTCAAGAAACAATAATTATGAGGATGCAGCCTATGCGCTTAATCTTAATTTACTTCCTGACAATTTAACTAAAGAAGATGCGGCCACACTTGCAGAGAAGCTCTATTTTGTACTTAACCAACGTGTAAAAATAGATTGGAACGGGCTATCTGATCGGCCAGATGGACAGACAGATATTAGTACAGCTACTAATAAAGCTATAGCTGGTAACCCGCGCAGAAGTGTTGTTTTTGGCGAAGTAGATCTAGATGGTAGAGATGTTGTGCTCAGATTGCAAAGGGTAAAATATAAGGAATTTGGTGCTTTTTGGCTTATTTCAGCAAATACGGTAGAGAATATAGATGAACTTTATGCCATTTATGGTCCCAGACAATTGGACCGTATGATGCCAGATTGGGCCAGATTTAGATTTTTAAATATGCCCATATGGAAATTTATAGGTACTTTAATTCTTATTATTTTATCGTATTACATAGGCAAATTTGGAATCTATATTTTAAGAAATTTATTCAAAAAATCTGATAAAGTATGGATGAATACCATTGCAAAAAGATTGGCAACCCCTGCAGGACTTGCGTTAGGAGTTCTGTTTTTCTATATCACTTTAAATAGACTGATTTCTTTTGGCGGTCCATTTGCAAGTACATTATACGCAATCTTATTAATTGCTGTAATTGGAGCTATAACCTGGTTTATTATGCGGTTTATAGATTCATTTATGGTATATGTAGCCGAGAATAAAATAGGCGACGCCAATCCAGAAGAAAACTCAGAAGCCAGAATGATGTTGACCTACATTTCTGTGGCCAGACGTGTGGTAACGTTTTTGGTTATAATTGTGGGAGCATCTATAATTTTATCCCAATTTAGATCCTTGGAAAAATTAGGGATTTCACTTCTGGCATCTGCTGGTGTTGCTACTGTAATATTAGGGATTGCGGCACAGAGTACTTTAGGTAATATCATAGCAGGTATTCAGATCGCCATCACCCGACCTGCCAGAATAGGTGACACCATAATTATAAATGACGATTGGGGACATGTTGAGGATATTCGATTTACTTATATGGTCGTGCGCACTTGGGATCTACGCAGACTTGTGGTGCCGCTAAAACAAATAATATCCAACACGTTTGAGAACTGGTCCATGACGAGTGCACATCAAATACGGCCTATTATATTGTATGCAGATTATAAAGTTGATGTAAGCAAGATTCGATCTAAGTTTAAAGAACTTTTAGAAGCTTCTGATGATTGGGATGAGGATAACCCTCCTGTGGTTCAGGTTATTGAAGTGACTGAAAAAGCAATTAAAATAAGAGCGCTCTGCAGTGCAAAAGATGCATCAACCACATGGAACTTACATTGTGAGCTTAGGGAAAAACTCGTTTCTTATATCAGTACGTTAGAGAATGGCGAACATCTTTCTAAAAACAGAGTGCTGTTAGAAAACAACGGCAAGTAGTGATTCCTGCTGCGTCTAAGCATTGTATTACTAAGCGGTAAAACCATTCGTCTACACCAATCTTCCATTCACCGACACTTAAAAACCCACTATCGATTTTAGAGAAAAATTGATGACATAATATCGACTTTTGTTTTAGAAATCAAATACTATCATATAGCTATGAACAATAAACTCTCCATATTGCTAATTGAAGATGACATGATTGAAATCATGAAACTAAATCGTACAATAAAAACCCTGGAGCTTAATCATACTATTTTAGAAGCCCACAATGGAGAAGAGGCGCTTAATATATTACAAAAGAAAGACAGACTGCCAGATATTATTCTACTGGACCTTAATATGCCTAAAGTTAATGGTATAGAATTTTTACAGGTGCTTAAAGAAGATGATGTATTAAAATATATACCTACGATAGTTCTAACCACTTCTGCAAATTATAGAGATGTACTGGAATGCTACAAAATAGGCATAGCAGGCTACATCTCTAAGCCTCTTAAATATGATGATTATGTAAAAAAAATGAAGACTGTGCTCGAGTACTGGAGTATGAATGAACTTATAAAGGCTTAATAAATGAAAGGCATTGTTTTTACAGAATTTCTTGAAATGGTAGAATCCATGTATGGGCTAGAAACCGTAGATCATATAATAACGGTTTCTAATTTAGAATCTCAAGGAGCTTATACGTCTGTAGGAACTTATGATTTTGTAGAAATGCAAAACCTGTTATTCAGTTTAAGCAATAGAGTAAATCTTCCCATAGATGATCTTATCTATACCTATGGGCTTTTCTTTTTTAAAGTTCTCTTAGAAAGCCATCCTAACATTTTTCAATATTATAAAGACCCAATCACTTTTCTTTCTTCAATTGAAAATCACATACACGTGCAGGTCTTAAAACTTTATCCGGGTGCAGAACTCCCCACATTTAATATTATAAGTCAAGATACAACTTCATTAGAAGTCATTTACAGTTCTGAGAGATGCATGTATATGTTTGCAAAAGCATTAATGGAAAAGACGTTTGAGTATTTTGATAAAAATGCTCAGATTAATTACGTGAAACTCAAGGAAGACGGTTCTCAAGTAAAATTTGAAATCAATTCATGCAACTAGAGCAAAAGATTAAAATATTAGAACGTGCTCTGGAGCGTGAAAAGACTGCTCGTAAAGTAGCTGAAGGTATACTAGAAAAAAAATCTTCAGAACTTTTTGACCTTTCACACGCACTTAAAAGAACAAACAACAGATTAGAGGAATTGTTAAGTGAAAAAACATCTGAGCTTGAAGGTGTTTTTGTTAATATTCTCGATGCTTATGCTGTTATTGATCTTCAAGGCAATGTATTAAAAATGAATGAGGCGGCTGTAAATCTTATAGGTTACGACTCCTCTAAAGAAGATATTAACTTAGTAGATATCGTAAAGCCTCAAGATCTCAATCATACTTACGAAGCTTTTAAAAAGCTTTATGAGAATGGTTTTTATACCAATTTTAAAGTCCAGATTTTACCTAAAAACAATAGAGAGAAAATTGTTCAGATAAATGCCAGTTTAATCTATAACAAAGAAGGTAAGCCCATGGCTATACAAGGTATAGCAAGAGATATAACTCAAGAGACAGCTATTCAAAACCTTACTGCAGAACAAAAACAGCAGTTAAATATAGTAGTAGAAAACTCTCCTATTGGCATCACGCTGTTTAAAGATAAAGGCAAAGGCCTTCTTATGGCAAACAAGGCTCTTTGTGATATGCTGAGCTATTCTCAGGAGGAACTTCAGAAATTAAGAGTGCAGGACTTTACTCATCCTGATGATAGAATTAATACTAAAGCCTGTATAGAAAAAATGTATCGTGGAGAGATTGATACATTCAAGTTTGAAAAGCGATATCTAACAAAAAAAGGAGACATCGTATGGGCTAAAACAGCAGTTTCTGCTGTACGCAATAGCGATGGAAATATAAAGTATCAAGTAGCTACAATAGAAGATATCACGCAGGAAAAACTGGCGAAATTAAAGTTTGAAGAATCTAAGAACAGACTTTCTACACTTATTCTGAACCTACAGACCGGTATTCTGCTTGAAGATGAAAACGGTAAGATTTTATTGACCAACAATAAATTCTGTGAGATTTTTGATATAGAGTCTTCTCCAGAGGATTTAGTAGGTCAGGATTGTGCTGCGGCTGCAGAATTATTTAAAGATAGATTTAAGCAGCCTGATAAATTTGTTGAAAATTTAATTAAGATTCTTGATAAAAAAGAGTTGTCCATAGGTAACGAGATAGAACTTGCCAATGGTAGATTTTTAGAGCGTAATTTTATACCCATTTTTCACGAAGGTGTTTACAAAGGCCATCTGTGGAGCTATGATGATATAACAATAAAAAAGAAATACAAAGAAAATCTACAGGCACAGAAAGAAAAATACAGCAATATTATTGCTAATATGAATCTGGGATGGGTTGAAGTAAATGAAAGAGGAAATATCCTTTTTGCAAATAAAAGTTTTTGCAAAATATTTGGATACGAATTAGAAGAATTGATAGGTCAAAATGCTGGAGACCTTCTTTTGGCCGAAGAGCACAAACATATTTTAAAGGAATATCAAGACAAAAATTTTAAAGGTGTTTATGATTCTAGAGAAGTTCAATTAATTGCAAAAGGTGGTAAAATAAAACACGTTTTGGTTAGTGGTGCTCGAACTTTAGACCTTAATGGAAATATAAATGGAAATATTGGTATTCACCTGGATATAACAGAACAAAAAAACCTTGAAATTCAGAAAGAAGAACTTCTGAATAATTTAGAAAAACAAAACGAGCAGCTTAATGAATATGCACATGTTGTTTCTCATGATTTAAAATCCCCCTTACGCAGTATTTCAGCCTTATTGAGTTGGACTAAAGAAGACTTTGCCGAAAATTTAGGTGAAGAAAGCTTGGTCAATCTAAATCTTATCGAGAAAAAGGTTGAGAAAATGGATCTGTTAATTGAAAATATCCTGAAATATTCAAGTATAGATAATGGGGTTATTCATAATGAGCCAATAAATTCTAATCAATTGGTCCAGAATATCATAGATATGATTTTTATCCCAAAACATATTAAAGTAAATATTTTAAAGCCACTTCCTACGATTAATGCAGATGCAACGAGAATTCATCAGTTGTTTCAGAATCTGTTAAGTAATGCTGTGAATTATATAGATAAGCCTAAAGGCATTGTAGAAATTGATTATGAGGACAGAAAATCACATTATCTGTTTTCAATAAAGGATAATGGAATAGGTATTAAAGATGAGCATCATTCTAAAATCTTCAAAATTTTCAACACGCTTAATGATAATGAGAAATCCACTGGGATTGGTCTGAGTATAGTTAAAAGAGTGGTTGATTTATATCATGGAGAAGTGTGGCTGGAAAGCAATTATGGCAAAGGAACAACCTTTTATTTTACCCTAAAAAAATAAAAAATGAAATTTATTCAGGCAGAAAAATTAAAAGATCAAAAATGGAAATATCTAACTGAGAAGGTCAATTTAGAAAATCCTTTGGTTCTTGTTTTTGCAAATCGTTATGCCTTAGAAAACCCTGAGGTTATTTCAGATATCAGAAAAGAATTCCCCTATGAAGATATTGTTTTTGGTTCTACTGCTGGCGAAATTTTAGGTGGGGAAGTAAAAGACTATTCCATCGCGGTCACGGCCATCGAGTTTGAAAAAAGCTCATTTGTTATAAAACGGGCAAATATCTTAGAGAATGATCAAGATGCTCAATCTCTGGGTTCTGCTTTAATTAAAACGCTCCCCAAAGAGAATTTAAAACATGTTTTTGTGGTATCTGAGGGCCATTATGGCAATGGGAGTTCTTTAATTGAAGGTATAGAATCTGCACTTGTAAATAACGTAGCGCTTACCGGTGGGATGTGTGGAGATGATGCCAGATTTGAAAAAACATTGACGTCGTATAAAGAAGATCCAAAAGAAGGTGAAGTTATCGCTATTGGTTTTTATGGAGAAACGTTAGAGATTACATTTGCTAGTTGTGGAGGATGGCTACCTTTTGGCCCAGAGCGTATAATCACCAAATCTGATGGTAATATTCTGTTCGAAATAGATGATAAACCAGCGTTGGACATTTATAAAAAATATTTAGGTGATAAAGCTTCAGACTTAACTCAAAATTCTCTTTTTTATCCGCTCAATGTAAAAGCAGATGGCAAAAAATATCCTGTAGTTCGTACTGTATTAAAAACAGATGAAAACAATCATTCTATGATTCTTACTGGCGATGTGCCAGAAGGTTCTAAAGTGCAGTTGATGATGGCAAGTGTAAATGGTATTGCTACAGGGGCTTATGAGGCAGCAAAACTGGCCATGCAAAACCGTAAAAAATCCCCAGAAGTTGCCCTTTTAGTAAGTTGCATAGGTCGCAAATTAGTAATGGACCAGCGTGTGGAAGAAGAAGTTGATGAAGTTATAGAAGTAATAGGCAAGCAGGCTAAAGTTACCGGTTTTTACTCCTATGGTGAGCTTGCACCATTTAATGGGGAAAATGCCTGTGAACTTCATAATCAAACGATGACCCTAACTCTAATAAGTGAATAGTGAACTCATTATTAGCCCGACAAATAAATAAATACATTGATAAAGACCTAGTAGAATCTGGAGAGCTTGATGGTTTTCTCGATGCTATAAATCGCTCTTATGCAAACTATGAAGATCGCTTACATATGGCGCAACACGCAATGAAAGTAAGCAGTGATGAACTTTATGAAGCAAATGAAAGATTAAAAAAAGAAGCAGAAAGTCAGAAAAAAATAATAGATAGTTTTAACCAGGTGGTTGAGACTTTAAATCTTAAAACACCCGGCAATAGTGAAAAGTCGTTACAGCCGAGCGATATTGCACTTTTTATAGAAGAGCAAACCCAAGAGATTATAAAAATAAATACGCAACGGGAGGAACTCTTGAACAATCTTGAGAAAAAAAATCAAGTACTTTCAGATTATGCCCATATGGTATCTCATGATTTAAAATCTCCTCTTCGTAGTATAGATTCTCTAATCAACTGGATAATAGAAGATAACAAAGACATTATTCAATCCCAATGCAGTGAAGAATTTGGGTTGATACTACAGAACCTTCAAAAGATGGATTCGCTTATCAATGGTATTTTAAACTATTCTACCATAGACCAGGCAGAATTACAATCCTATGAAGTGGACATAGATCATCTAGTAAATGAGATAAAAGGGATTTTACATCTACCGGAAAATATAGATATCAATATTAACAATGAGCTCCCTATAATAAAAGGGGACAAATTTAGATTACAGCAATTATTTCAAAACCTTATTCAAAATGCAGTAAAAAGCATAGATAAGCCTCAAGGTAAAATTGATATAGGTGTTAAGGAACAAGATGAAATATGGGAGTTTTACATAAAGGACAACGGTAAAGGCATTGGGCAACAACATTATAACAGGATATTTCAGATTTTCGAAAAAATAGATAACGATCAAGCAGCTACAGGTATAGGACTCTCTATTGTAAAAAAGATTATTGATTTTTATGGTGGTAAAATCTGGTTGGAAAGCGCTGTAGGAAACGGAAGTACATTTTATTTCACATTACCCAAGAACTATGAATGAAACACCTAATATGTCTTACATACACCAACTTTCTGGAGGTGAAAAAGAATTTGAAAAAAGGCTAATAGAAATTTTAAAAAGAGAGTTTCCTCTGGAAAAAGAAACCTATGAGAATAATTTTCAAAACTCTGAATATGAGCTATGCGCAGAGAATGTTCATAAATTAAAACATAAAATAAGTATATTAGGCTTAGAGCAAAGCTATGCGTTTGCCATAAAGTATGAAGACGATTTAAAGACTGGTAGTACTCGCCTCTCAACAGAATTTGATGAGATTTTAGAAGTGATGAACCAATTTATTATAAAATTATAAAACCTACTTATGAATTGTATTATAATTGACGATGAAGAAATGGCCCGCGCCATAATAGCACAGATGTGCCACACAAATCCGGATCTTACTGTCCTGGAAGAATTTCCTAATGCAATACAGGCGATGAAATATCTTAATCAGAATGAGGTAGATCTTATTTTTCTTGATATACATATGCCAGATTTTACGGGTTTTGATTTTATACAAACACTCAAAAATCCGCCAAGGATTATTCTTACTACTTCTGATCCACAATTTGCAATAGAAGCATTTGAGTATGAATGCATTGTAGATTATCTTGTAAAACCAGTAACTCAGCCACGATTTTTAAAGGCCATCGCAAAAGCTCAGAATTTTGTTGTTAAAGGAGAATCTGAGGTGACCAAATCTCAGTCTGCTGAATCTGGCCAGTCAGAAAATTATCTCTACGTTAATATTGATAGAAGATTAATAAAAATAAATTTTGACAGTATTTATCTTATCGAAGCAAAAGGTGATTATATTTTAATTAAAACAGAAAATAAAAATTATACGGTACACTCTACTTTAAAAAAGATTGCTGAAAAATTACCTACATCAGTTTTTCTTAAGATTCATAGATCCTATATAATCAACATTCATAGAATAGTAGATATAGAAGATAACAGTGTACTTATTGCAAAGGATGTCATACCTATAAGTCGGGCTAATCGTCCTGTACTTATGCAACGCTTAAATCTCCTGTAGCATACTAATAAAATTGCCCCTTACCCTTCAAAAAACCGGAAAGTCTATCTTTCTGGTTTTTTTTATGCAAATCACTCAATAATAAAAAATTCACTCCCCACTTCTCTAGATAAATATAGGGGCAACTTAGACTAATTGTTTTCGTAGTATTCTAAATAGCACTCATCGAAAGCAACTTGCCTCTTATCGAAAACTGCCAAAAATCTGTATTCGTTTTGCGCAAATTTGTAATAGAAATAATAACAAAAACAGACGTTATGGCTTTAATAAATCTAAATGATCAAGTCCTTGAACTAAGCGGTAAAATTTATAGTGGTAATGTATCTCAAACTCAAAGACTAATAGAAGGAGCCTTAGATATGGCAAACCATCTTATTGTTAATCTTGACAATATTAATGCTGTAGACCTGTCAGGTGTTTTTATGCTCTATCTTATTCAAGAAAGAGCCAGAAAAAAAAGTAAACGCATTATTCTAACAGGTATTAATAATGAAGCTGTTCAACGTGCTTTTAGATTGGCCGGAGTAACTATAAATAATGCTCAAGCTTAGAACTCACAATAAACTAAATAAAGCTTTCACCCCAAATCTTTATTAACCCTTGCACCAACCCAAATGTGTAAGGGTTTTTTGTATAGATATATTTATATGAAATTAATTTTTTACAAGAACAAAATCTCGGTTTCATCAATAAACAAAAGGGCTAAGACATTGTTGAGTCAATTTCAATTTCCAGCTAAAAGAGCAATATTAACCATTCGTCTACAGTAAAATGCCATCCACCGAAAAATCCTCATATCTAATTGAAATCCGGGGCATCTTTGTAATAGAAATAATCAAAAACGCAAATGCTATGTCTGTAATCACTTATAATAAACAAGTTTTAGAATTAGAAGGAAAACTTTACAGTGGCAATGTAACTGAAACACAAATGCAAATAGAATGTGCTTTGGACAGAACAAGCTTTTTGATTTTAAATTTAAGCACGTTGAGCACCATAGATGTTGCTGGTGCATTTATGCTCTATCTTCTTATTATAAGGGCAGAAGAAAAGTCTAAACAAATTGTGCTTGTAGGATATGAGAATGAAAAAATAAAAGAAGCATTCTACCTTGCAGGATTAAATCATCTAACACACAATTTAGCAGCGGCATAATATTTGTAAAACATATAAAGATTTCACCCCCAAATTGATTGAACACCCTGGCGTCCCCCTAAACGTTGGGGTTTCTTTTATTAGATAGCCCTGTAAATTAAAGCATCTTTTAGCTAAAAATATCTTTTTTCAAGTTTTTACTGCTTAAAGACTTTCTATTCACATTCACCGTAAGTAACTGGCTAATCAACGATATTCCTCTAAAAATCGGCTTACTATTTATGAGATTTGTAATAGAAATAATCATAAACCCCAACACCATGACTGTAATAAAATTAAATGATCAGGTTCTTAAACTTAGAGGAACAATCTGTAGCGACGACGTCGTCCAAACTCAAAAAATAATTATAAGTGCTTTATCCCAGGCACGCAATCTAATTCTTAATCTGGATAAGATTAAAGAAGTAGACTTAGAAGGTGTTTATATGCTTTATCTTTTAAAAGAGGAAGCATTTAAAAGAAATAAGCGTATAAATATTATAGGTATTAAAAAACCAAATGTAAGTGAGGTTTTTGAGCTTGCAGGAATGCAGATTAATAAAATACCCGCCTAAAATTTTACATTAAGCTTTCACCCCTAATTCAATCATATCCCTTGCACTTAAAAATGTAAGGGATTTTTGTTTTAAAGAACTGGCGCTTATTTGTTTTAAAGTAAAACCTTAAATATTATTGAGACTATTTACTAACCCTTTATCTATAATAAATTTCAGGGCTTTTTTATTCTCTTACATTTTAATGATAGATAAAATTGAACTAATTATCTCTATTAATAAAACTGAATCATTTGTAATACGAAACAAGGCTATGAATATCCTTTATTCAAAAAAGTATTAAAATAACCAAGAGCAAGGCTACTATCTAATTACAATTTCTATTAAATATTTAGTCAGCTTATAAATCTCTCAAATCGGTAAGAACAATTATAATATTGCTTACTGTGTTTCTATATAATTTCTACCATACGGTTAAAGAGTGAAAAATACCATTGACCGTAAGATAACTTCTATCCAACGAAAAACAACCGGCCTGCCCCGACATTCAAGGTAGTTTTACATCAGAATTAAACAAAGAACTATTAATTCATTTAACCCATAATCATTAAATATTTAAAAACTCAATTATGAAAAAAATCAGTCTTACAATCGTAGCCCTTACCGCATTGTTCTCTTACAATGCTAATGCGCAGACATCATTTGTGACCAGCGCGGATGCCGACAACAACGACACAAACACATTTGACCAGGCCATGCAGGTGGAGGTCGACGAACTGTTCATCCTTGACGTGACGGACGGACTCAACAACGAAGTGACAAACGTGAAGCTCGATATGGGCGACGTAACCCAGGAGGCCGGTACCTATGACTTCTCAAGCGTGG
>CAXBEL010000069.1:0-18847 GCA_963974735.1 uncultured Flavobacteriaceae bacterium
AGGGTGAAATACCGTAGCTTTCTGCTTTTTTCATTACGTAAGGAATAAGTATAATTACGACGGGAGTATTATTAAATAAGGACGAAATAATAGCTACAGAAAAACATAAGGCTGCTAAAAAAAGAATTTTCGAAGTTATTTTACCTAAAAGTCTATCCAGCAAAGTACCTATGTCAAAATTATTGTTGATTACCGAGGATATCCCGATAACCAAAAAAACAATCAAAACGCTTTTAGTTGTGATTGCCATTAATATGGAATCAACACTTATATAGCCCAAAATTAAAAACATTAAGACTACCAGACCAAAAACAATAGAAGGACGAGTTTTTGACCTAATGAGTTCAAACACCATCCCAAGCAAAATAATTCCGGTTATTAATTCGCTGTATTGATTTACTAAATCATTCAATTTTATGCATCCATTTTGAAACAAAGGTCAAAAATAATATTCCTACTGACTTTATAGGATTATATAGGGGATTAATTTAATAATTTATTTTTTTCACTTAACATCATTTATATATTGTCGTTAAATTTATACTAAACCCCCAATTCGCGTTGGTCAAAGGCAAAAGCAATAGTAAATTTGAATTCTATCAAAACTATTTATACTAAAACTAATGAACTATCTTAATTTAGATACCAAAAAAACTGAAGCAACTGTAGAAGAGCTTAACCATCTTCTAGCAGATTACCACGTGTATTACCAAAAACTACGCAATTTTCATTGGAACGTCGTCGGTAACAACTTCTTTGATCTTCACATAAAATTTGAAGAAATGTATGACGATGCAAAGATTAAAATCGATGAGATTGCAGAAAGAATCCTTACATTACGTTACCAGCCAGTAAGTAACTTTACAGATTATCTGGATAAATCCAATCTAAAAGAATCTCCCAGTAATACAAGAGATACAGAAATGGTAGATATATTGCTTGAAGATCATGGCACTATCTTAAAGCAGATGCGCACAACAGTTGAAACGGCTGACAAAGGTGGCGATGAAGGTACAATAGATCTAATAGGTGCTTACATTAGAGAGTTAGAAAAAACAAGCTGGATGCTAGATGCCTGGAGAATGAAAAAAACTGACAGCCATAAAAAATCGTAATTATTGCCTATGACACTACAAGATTCTAACAATTCTGATTCTAATTTAAATTTTCTGGGATTTGATGTTGGTAAACTAATTGATAAACTAGAGGGTTGGGGAGAAAGCATAATACTAAAATTGCCAAATTTCATATTGGCAATTTTAGTATTTGTTATATTCTGGATTCTGGCGAAATATGTTTCAAAATTTGTGCGAAATGTATTGATGCGCAAAGTCAAACAAGATTCTATTAAGGTAATTACGGGTAAAACCGCCTTTGCAATTACCGTGTTAATAGGATTTTTTATTGCGCTAGGAGTTATGGATCTTGATAAGATTTTAACTTCTGTGCTTGCTGGTGCGGGTGTTGTAGGTTTAGCTATTGGTCTTGCTCTTCAAGGAACATTAAACAATACATTTTCTGGTGTTATATTATCTTTTTTACCAAGAATTCAGCTTGGGGACTGGGTTGAGACCAATGGCTTTGCTGGTTTTGTTGAAGACATAAATTTGCGCAGTATTGTCTTAAAAGAGGCTGATAATAATTTTGTTATGATTCCCAATGCCAGTATCATTGATTCCCCTTTTAAAAATTATAGTCAGACAGCTAGATCCCGTGTATTTATAAATTGTGGTGTAGGTTATGAGAGTGATCTGGAAGTTGTTGAAAAATTGACAGTAGATACAATAGCTAAAATTTTTGAACAGAATACTGGTGAGGATATTGAATTCTACTACCAAGAGTTTGGTGATAGTTCAATAAACTTTGTAGTGCGTTTTTGGAGTCCTGTAACTAAGAAAAAAGATGTTTTATTGGCTCAAAACACGGCTATTAAAGCAATTAAGAAAGCGTTTGATGCCAACGATATCAATATTCCATTCCCTATTCGAACTTTGGACTTTGGCAAAAACAAATTTAGGTCTGAAACCCTTACTATAGCGCAATCAGACAGTTCTCAATCTGAGAAAGCTTCTGAAATAAAAACTTCTGAAACAAATAATAATTCTGGGTCTAGTGATGCATAAATGATAATGAAAAAAGTTTTATTTGGTCTTACACTCTTGCTATTATTAAGTTGCCAGGACTATGGAAACATTGATAAAAGAGCTAATCTCTCCAGAAGTCTTTCAGAGATTTCCGGCTTGGCTTCCTTTGAGAATAGTCCTTTGTTTTATGCCATCGCAGACCACGGAAATCCCAACTATGTTTTTGCTATAGATTCTACTGGTTTTATCGCACAAGAAATAGTAGTAGCAAATGCAACTAATGAAGATTGGGAAGATGTTGCTACAGATGGTAAGAACAGACTTTTTATCGGAGACTTTGGCAATAATGAAAATGATAGGAAAGAGCAGGCCATTTATACTATTGAGAATTTTCTATCTTACAAAAAAGATGTGGATACTGCTTTTGCTCAAAAAACCACATTTACCCTTTCTGATCAGGAAAACTATCCTCCTGATTTAAAAGATCGAAATTATGATATAGAGGCTTTTATTTTTAAAGATGAAAACCTTTTCTTATTCACACGTAATCGTAGCCGTAATTTTGACGGTACAACTAAAGTATATAAGCTTCCGGCTAAGCCTGGCACTTATGAAGCCCAATTAATCACCAGTTATAAAATTTGCGGTGACGAAAACAACTGTTTTGTAACAGGTGCTACTTTGGCACCGGATGGAAAGACAATTTTATTACTCACTTTTAATAAAATATTTAGGTTGTCTGGCTATACAGGAGACCAATTTTTTAAGGGTAAGGTAGAAGCATTGCCGCTTAACTACAGTTCTCAAAAAGAAGGTATTTGTTTTAAAGGCAACAATATTGTCTATATTGTTGATGAACGCAGAGCCCAAAAAGGGGGTAATCTTTACACCTATAAAATTAAATAACCTCCATTTATTTCTTTTTCAATTTTAATTGAAAAAGATCTTTTCTTCTATCTATTAAATTGCGCACGCTTCCAAATTGATTCAATTCTTTCAGCAGATCTAAATCTACATCAGCCACAAGTATCATTTCGGCATTGGGTGTAGCTTCAGCTTTAATACCATTGGTAGGAAATTGAAAATCGCAAGGAGTTAACACCATGCTTTGGGCAAATTGCATATCCATATTGTGAACTTTTGGTATATTACCCACACTTCCCGCTATGGCAACATAACATTCATTTTCTATAGCTCTAGCCTGCGCACAATGTCTGACCCTGCTGTATCCATTTTGCGTATCAGTAAGAAATGGTACAAAAAGAATGTCCATTCCCTGATCTGCAAGTAAGCGACTAAGTTCGGGGAACTCCACATCGTAGCAAACCAGAATTCCAATTTTACCACAATCCGTATTAAATGTTTTTAATGTATCTCCTCCTGTCATTCCCCAAACTTTTGCTTCATCTGGAGTAACATGAAGTTTTGAAAATCCTTCTATTGTACCATCACGTTTGCACAAAAAGCCTTTATTATAAAGTTGGCCATCTTCTACCACAGGCATACTTCCTGTTATAATATTGATATTATAGGAAACCGAGAGTTCTGAAAATTTATCTCGTATGCGATCTGTATATTTTGCCAATTCCCTAATAGCATCTGGTTCAGAAAGATGATTGTAAGCCGCCATTAGAGGCGCATTAAAAAATTCTGGAAAAAGAGCAAAGTCTGATCTATATCCAGAAATGGTATCTATAAAGTATTCGGCCTGCTCAATTAGCTCGTCAAAATTCTTATAAGTACGCATTTGCCATTGCACTAAACCCAAACGAACCACTGTTTTTGTAGCGTTCGGTTTTTTTGCAGGTTTTTGATAATATATATTATCCCACTCTAGCAAAGCTGCATATTCCTTAGAAGCCTTATCCCCTTCCAGATAATTAGTAATAATTCTTTTTACGTGAAAATCATTACTCAACTGAAAATCTAAAACCGGATCACTTATTTCTCTTGTACGAACCTTCTCAATATAAGCTTTAGGAGACATCTCGGCCGCATATTGATGATAATTAGGTAATCTACCTCCAAATACTATTCTTTCAAGATTTAAGCTTTCGCAGAGCTCTTTTCTGTAGTCATATAATCTCCTACCTATGCGCATCCCCCTAAACTCGTGCCTTATAAAAATATCTATACCATAAAGCACATTCCCTTTTGAAGAATGAGTATTAAAGGTCTCATTACCCGTAATCTGCATATAAGTATGCGTATCTGTAAACTTATCATAATCTACTATTATTGATAAAGCACAGCCGGCAATCTCTCCATTTACTTTAACTACTACTTGACCTTCTGGAAAGATTCTTATTAATTTCTGAATGTCTTTTTTTTCCCAAAAAGGATCTGGAATATTAGGATAGACAGCAATCATTATCTGCTTCATTTCCTCATAATCCTTCAACTTAAGATACTCTAGATCTACGTTCTCTATCTTATCAATTTTATCTGTCTGCTGCATGGTAATTATTGTATGCTGCCTAACGGCGAAATAATATTCTTTATTTTAAAAGTTGAAACCAAACCCGAAAGATACGCGTAATCCTTCATCTGAAGTGAAAAAGTTAAATGTTCCGCTTAATGCATCAGCACTATTGATCCAAAAGCCTAGACCGTAGGAATCATGCCATTTACTGGAATAATCAAAATTGTCAATCCATACTCTACCAATGTCATATCCACCAAAAACACCTATCTGCAAAGGCAATAATCCAGTGCTGAACGTGTCAAAAGCATAGCGCAAATCTGCTGAACCCGATAAGGCTCTCTCGCCAGTAAATCGATCAAAACGATAACCTCTTAAACCAGTTCTCTGACCCAGAGTAGCTGCTTGATAAAATTTATAATCATCTCCAAATCTAAACTGTGCCTGCCCAAGCGTTTTAAGAACCAGTTTACGATTACGACTCAATGCATTATAAAATCCAAGACTTGTATTTAGGTACCCAAATATTTTATCTGTATCTTCTATATTATCTGTCACACCACCTATAAGGTCAAAATCCATACCTCGTGTAGGGGCAAGGGCGTTATCTGCACTATGATATTCGTAACTCGCTTCGAGCGTACCAAAATAATTGCGTGTACCTTCTTCTATGACATTACTTACATCTACAAAGCGACCTTCGTTGTTTTCGATCTCAATACTTTGAAAAAGTCCTCTAACTTTAAAAGTACTACCATAGTCTGAATTTTTAAGAATCCCTGCAGAAGCCTCAATTCTACTTTGTCGCACTCTGTTATAATCCATCCCTCTTTCATCATCTGGATTATCTGTCTCATTCCCATAACCAAAGAAGTTTTGAGCATAATTATGAGTAGTAAAGCGTCCATTTACAAATAAATTCCAATTTTCTTTTACGCCCGCAAACTCTCCTTCATAACGTAAATCAAGTCCTTGGGTTGCAAAAAAGTATCCTACTCTAAAGCGATGTTGCTGAGAAAAAGGATTTCGCTGAAAAGCATTTACAGTATAAACATCTGAAATACCTAAACTAATACCGTTATCAGGATTATAACCAAAAGCTGGCGTAATCACATTAGTGCGCAAAATCTGTTTTTTATAATCATAGGTATTATAATCATATATATCTGTAAATCTAATATTTGCTCCACCTTTTTTCTCTACTGTATTAGGCAGGGTTTCACTATCATATATTTTTATTTTACGGCCATTATTAATCCTATAGATATCATTGTTTTGTCCACCAATAATTCGAGTAAAAATAGGATTGTTACCCTTTCCATTCACTTCAAAAACATCATCATCATCTAAACCGTATATCCATAACTGACGAGTTTCACCAGAATTATAGGTTCTGTCTAACATAACATCTGCTTTCTCTCCATCCTTTATACGCCACACTTGTACTCTTGTAGCATCATCCATACGGGTTATCTCAAAGAAATCATCCTTATCAGTACCAGTAACGGTCTGTAATTTTGAGAAATAATCATAATAATTATTAGCTATTTCTACGATATTATCCCTTCTGCTCTTTAAATTCTTTTTTATCTGGTCTATTGATTCTCCTACACGTACTTCTGGAGGCAAATCCATAAATGCTTCCTCAACAAGCTCATCTGTAATTTGCTTCTGAATAAAAGTTGCTTGGTTGACCCACACATCTCTGGTAGATTGTTGAATTAATGCACGATCAAGTTTTATGCCTGCATTATTAAACCATTTTATATCCCTTAGCTTCTCATCATATACCTGAAATTGCTTTGCAGCCCCAAAAAGTGCTCTGGCAATATCAAGAACTGTCCCATCAAAGTTTGTAAATACCTGATCTCTATCCCTTGGAATAGGAACAAATACATCCTTTCCGTTTTGATCTTTAAACTCTGCCCATCTCCATTGATCGTTATGGCGGTCCCAATCCCCAATTAACATATCAAAAATACGGGCACGCACATAAGTTTCCTCATCAATTACATTTTCTTCATCGCTGCGTATTTTATCTAAGATATCATCTGTACTTTCTATGTCATCTGGATAATTAAAAATAGCCCCTTCATATTCCTCTGCAGGTCTTTCAACAATCATATACAGTTGATCCCCATAAGTCTCATTATATTCTTTTAATGCTGGCTGTCGCGGCACATAATAAAGTTCTGGAGTTGTATTTAATACTTTTACGGCATCACTGAGTTTAGGAATTGCAAATGCACCATAGGGATGTGCTGCAGTATAAAAATCCTGTATTAAGGATTCTGGAAGTGTATTTTTTAGATCATCCTCTACGTCATCATTTTCCTTTAGCACAACCGCCTGCAAAAATTGAACAGCACTTTTGCGCAAAGCACGCATGTTATATTCTTTTCCCTCCTTAGATTTAAGTCTTAAGGATACAGTTTGATGCCCTCCTCCTGGCCTTATAACTTCTAAACCACCATACAAGGTATCCAGTAGAGCAACGGGAGCAGTAACTTTTTTACCATAAACATCTCGATAATGTTCTCCCCATACCGATTCGAATAACGGAGATTTTTCAGTTTCCTCAACACTATAAACTGAGGCTTGTACCGTTTTTGGGAATTGAGTAGTAAGACTTGAAACATCATACACCTCTTTTGGCTCATATACTTCTTTTTGAAAAAGCAATTTTGGCTCATTATCTCCTTCCGACCCATAATACCGTACCCACGAGGAGCCATCTTCAAATACATCTAAAACAGCAAAACCCTGCCCTCCATAACTAAAAAGCCCATCTCCACCTAAAGCAACGTAAGAAGCTTTAGAACCAGATCCCGAAACAATCTGCTTAATTTCTTCGTGTTCTATATATTGAAGGGAATGCTCGTGACCAGAAGCAAAAATAATGCGGTGCTTGTCTTGAACTAATACCTCAAGCCTTTTCATTAGCTGATTGTATTTTTCATTATATCTATCCTGCTTTGAAACACCACCCTGAGTTCTAATCTGTGTTGCTAAAGACGCCAGAATGGGTAAAGGTATTTTATGCTGAGATGGATACAAATGCTTACTCAATGCAAATTTACCACCGTGAACACCGTTAGTATACATAGGATGGTGCATTGCTATAACAATAGTTTTCTGCTGATTTTTTTTAATCTCTCCTTCTAATTCTATGAAAAATTTCTCGCGATCTTTTATCTCACAATGATCATTCATTTTAGGATTTTTATTCCAGTCCTCAAGATACCATTGGGTATCTATAACGATAAGGTGTAAATTATCATCAATATCATAACTTTCTAAAGGGCATCCATCCTCTGGTTTAAAAATTTTCTGATCTTTAAATTTATCTTCAAAATATTCCTGTTGTCTCTCAAGACCATCTGTACCCTTATTGTACCAATCATGATTACCGGGAATAAAAAATACTTCCCCTTCATGATCTTTAACAGCATCATACTGAGAGTCTAATCTATACTCAGAAATCTCTCTCCCCTCTTCATCTTTTTTTGGCATCCCTTCCGGATAAATATTATCACCTAAAAAAATAGTGTAGTTATCCTTACCTGTCTGTGTCTTTAAATAGTTTTTTAAGGTTTCCAATCCCTCTGTACTCTCGCCTAACTCTGCATAACCTGCATCGCCTACTAAATAGAAAGTTTTATTTACTTTTTTATCTACGGGATAGATGCCTTGCTCAACTTCATCACGATATTTAGCGTCGTAAGTGGCACAGGCAGTAAAAATGAAAGCAGCAAGAAGTGTTAGAAGTATGTTATTTTTTGCCATGTAAAAATTGATTGGATTTTTTTTTAGTACTTTTCACTTACGTTTAATCGTAAAATATCATGTCCGAAACTATCGAAAAAAAGCCTGAGATTATAGCTAAAGCTGATCAATTTGTCTTAAAGCTTTTTAAGGAAAAATTGCCAAATAGCTATTTATATCACAACTACAATCATACTGTAAGGGTGGTTAAAAGTACTAAAGAAATAGTCGAAAATTCTCAAATTAATGTTAAACAGAAAGAGGCTCTTATTCTTGCTGCATGGCTTCATGACACGGGTTACACTCAGTGTCGAAAGGGACATGAACAGGCAAGTGTGAAAATTGCCGAAGATTTTCTTAAAAATGAAGGGGCTGATGAGGAGACTATAAGTCTTGTAAAAGAACTTATACAAGCAACTCAGATGGGGCTCGAGCCCAAAAATGAACTGGAAAGAATAATTAATGATGCAGATGCTTCTCATTTTGCAAAGGATTATTTTGAACAGACCAGTGAATTTCTACGACAAGAGCTTAAACTTACGGGCAATGCAGACTACTCTCCAGAAGAATGGAGAAAGGAAAACATTAAAATGTTTACCGAAAAGCATAAATTTCATACAGATTATGCTGCAAAGGCGTGGAAACCTCAGAAGGATCAGAATTTAATAGAGATTCTTAAAAAAGAAAAAAAGAAGCAAAAAAAATATAAGAAGGAGGAAGTAAAAGCTAAACTTAAAGCAAAATATAAAGATGAAAGTCCAGATAGAGGAGTTCAGACTTTATATCGTACCACCTTGCGTAATCACATAAAATTAAGTGACATTGCAGATACCAAGGCAAACATTCTCCTTTCGGTTAATGCAATTATAATATCGCTGGCACTGGCAAATGTCATCCCCAAGTTGGATGCTCCAACTAACCGTCACTTAATGATACCTACGCTTATACTCGTTTTATTTAGTGTAGCTTCAATCATACTTTCTATTATGTCCACACGACCTAACGTCACTACGGGAGAGTTTACAAGGGAGCAGGTTAAGAAGAAACAAGTGAATATTCTATTTTTTGGTAATTTTCATAAAATGCCCTATGATCAATATCAATGGGCCATAAACGAAATTATTCACGATAAGGAATATATTTATGAAGCCTTAACAAAGGATTTATACCTCTTAGGGGTAGTGCTAAATAAAAAGTATATGCTTTTAAGAAAAACATATACCATATTTATGACAGGAATTATTGTATCTGTTATAAGTTTTATTGTAGCCTTTTGGCTAATCTAGAACATCCATTAGATCCTCGTATGTAATAGTTTCTTCACTTTCCGTACGAGGAACTGATTGAGAATAAAGAACTTCTACACGTATAGCTTTTAGGCCAACGACCCCTTGGACATCTTCCAGTTCCAGATGTTCAACCTCATCTCCTAAATAAGATTTACGTTGTAAATATTTTATATAGCGAGCGTATTCTACCTCATCGTCTTTTTGAGAATAGATTATCGCAATTTTTCCTTTTTGTGTAATTCTTTCGTTGGTTCCTTTAATTAAAGCCTTATCAATGCGTTTTTTAATAATTTCATAACGGGCATTATAAGTACCATCTACATCAAATTTTTTCTCATCCATACGGTAACGTATAGAAAGTGTAGCACTAAAGACAAGTATTAAAGAGGCGGCATCAAGTTGAAGTTGCGCACCTTGTTGTTTGTGATAAAAATGGTTTTCCATCTCGCACATCGTTCGCAACTGCCACAAACGAAGATTGTATAAATAAACCTCGCTAAATTTTTCTTGGCGCGTCATAGATGGACCTATATAGATATTATGATCTACACCGTCTGTCTTGTATCTTTCAAAATAATGTGGAAATATTTTTTGTGCCTCTTGTTGTTTACGATCTAAAAAAGTGGCTAATTTTTGATTGATTGATTGAACAGTCTCATCATAGTTCTTTCTGTTTTCATAAATCAATCCAGTATCAACGTTAATAGTAGCTTTATAATTATCTATCGCTTTTTTTAATTCAGGTATTTTTGTATTCAAATGATTAAGTAAAGGATTTACTTCATCTCTTAAAAGATTAAACACTTGAGTTTCACTTGAAGCACTTAGACTTAGAGTTATATCTTCAATAAATTCTTCTATTCGAAACTTTACCTGCTCATAAATAGGAATTGGCTTAGTCTCTAAGGCTAAACTCAGAATATTATCAACCATTTTTAACTGGATCAAAATATCCTTTTGAATAGCGGTATTACGCTCATCAGAAGAACCCACAATATCTATCTGCCCGTATAAAGGATAGACATCTTCAAATGCGATATCTCTAAAAGATGCAAATTTACCTGCATCTTGATTGGCAATATATCTTTTTGCTTCATCTTCAAAAATCCATAAAACACTGGGGTGAATACTTGTGCATTCACTCTGAATAACTGCTTTAATTCGATTTTCTGTTTCAAAACGCTTACGCTCTACCGTTGCAACCAGATAAGGAATAATTTCATCCAGTTTAAGAGCATTTATACTGTTTAATTCATTTTTGCGGTAAGAGACAAGTTCTAAAACAGCTAGAAGTTTATGACCCTTGGCAACAGGCGCAAGAATACAACTCTTAACATCTTGATTTAAAAGATTTTCTGAAAGCAGATTATGCTTATTCTTTAAAGCGTATTCTTCAACATCTGATATAGCAAAATATTTAATATCCTGAATCAATGTATTGTACGCTCCTTCGCACATACTGTTTCGGCAATCACTTCTGTTTTCACTATCGAGAATAAAACTCTTAGCAAATTCTTTATCCATCTGATTAAAGTTACCTTCATCCTCATTAAATTCAGTAAAACCTACACGTAGATCAGGTATATTAAAAATGGATTGAAAAATCTCTTGAAATTTAGGATAGCTCTGTTTCTCCTCTATACCATTATGATAGAGCAAATTGGTTTTTAATTCAGATATCGCGTCATCTACAGTTACATCGGTAAGATTTAAAATAGACACACCTTTAAGAGTCCAACTTTTACGCGGAAAATATTTCTTCCACAATTCAATATCATTAACATTCTGCATTAATTCCTCTACCCGCTCCGCAGTTATATCTATAGCCTTTTCTGTAGGTTCAAAAGAAACAAAATCTGCATTCATAGCAATGCGATAATGTTTTAGCAGACCATGAGCATCAGGAATATCATAGAACAAAGGTTTAGAAAAATCAATGTTGTATTTATAATGCGAGTTTAAAATAACGACACAGCAAAAAACATAGTACATATTCTCATCAAGATTTCTAACCTTTAGTTCGAAATCATCCCCGGCATTTTTTAGAATTTTATTAAAGCGATAAGTGGGATTGAATATTGTATTTTTAAAGGGAATGGCAGCAGCCTTAATTTCATTCTTAGTGAGTACTGCTGGGAAAAGATTATCGAGTAATACCCTTATAGGATCTTTATACTTGTCCAAATCTTCGCAATCAGAAATACCATCAATTAACTGAGGAAAAGATTCTATATAAGCTAATAGAGAATTTATATACTCCTTAGAAATACTGCTCTTTGAATCCTCCATACGTGATTTGAGTTTTTCAACCACTTTATGAAAACTCAAATATATTTCTACTGGAAGTTCCTCGTAATCTGTCATTATGCTGTTGTTCAATTAAATTTAATAAAATATAAGCTAAAAGTATATTCTCCTTGTTGTGTTTAACAAGCATTTAAACATATATTCACAATTCTTAAAATAATGGTAAAGATACAGCAGCTAACCTAAATCTAATTAAACGTTAGACCTTTAAAAATACAAAATCCCTTATATTGCGCTCCGAAAAATAATTTACATGAAAACAATATTTAAATTAGCTGCAGTGGCTTTATTCTTAACCTCCTGCACTCAAGATACTACCTATAAAATTGAAGGATCATTAGATGCTGAAAACGGTACTGCTGTATATCTTCAAGAAATTGATGAGAACAACAGACTTGCAACATTAGATACAGCTTTAGTTGAAAACAACAAATTTCAATTTGCCCCAGAGAATGTTGCTGATCCAAAAATGCAATTGATAACGCTAGAAGGAATTCCTGGAAATATCATTTTTATTGCAGAAAATGAAAAAATTGAAATTACAGCTTATAAAGATAGTCTGCGTGCTTCAAAAATAGAAGGAGGGAGTGAAAATGATTATTTCAAAAAGTACTTTGATGAAGTAACTGAAAGCAGATCAAAGAAGCAAGCTTTGCAACGTGAAGGAAGTAACGCAATGAGAACACGCGATACTTCTAAGGTTGAAAAAATAAGCAAAGATCTTGAAGCAGTAGATAAGGCTTCAAAAGAAAGTCGTTTAGCTTTAATAGAAGAGCATCCTAATTCTGCGGTTTCTTCAATAATTTTAAGAGATCTTATAGGTATTGGACTTATAGATTCAGATGAAGCTCAGAAATCTTTTGATAATCTATCACAGGATTTGAGAGAGAATGAAATGGGCAAGGAGATAAGTAAGTTTATAGCAAGGCTAAAATCACAGGAGATCGCTTCTACATTGGCCAGCGTGGGCAATAAGGCTCCAGAATTTAGTGCTCCTACGCCAGAAGGAAAGGATTTAGCTTTAAATGAAGCATTGGGAAAATATACAATTGTAGATTTCTGGGCGAGCTGGTGCAGACCTTGTAGAGAAGAAAATCCTAATGTTGTGCGTGTTTATAAGAAATTTCACGATAAAGGTTTAAATATCATCAGTGTATCTCTTGACAGACCGAAGGAAAGGGAAAGATGGATTCAGGCAATTGAAAATGATGAAATGGATTGGTTCCACGTATCAAATCTACAGTACTGGCAAGATCCTATCGTTAGAAAATATGGTATTACAGGTATTCCAGCCACATTCTTACTGGATGAGAATGGAGTGATAATAGATAAAAATCTAAGAGGTGAAGCTTTAGAAGAAAAAATGGAAAGTCTTCTAGGAGAAAGCTAAAAAGCGCTGCTTATATTTATAATTAAAAAGCCCTGATTTCAAATGAAATCAGGGCTTTTTAATGTTTTCCTAAAATGAAGATTACGCTTCCATAGCAGATTGTACACCAGCGGAAAGTCTTTTGTAAGTTCCGTTCTCCAATCTGTCGCGTATAGCTGAAAACGCTTCCAGTGTTTCTTCTACATCTTCTAAAGTATGAGAAGCAGTAGGTATCATTCTAAGTAAGATCAACCCTTTTGGGATAACAGGATAAACAACTATAGAACAGAAAATACCGTGATTTTCACGCAAGTCCTTTACTAAAGCCATTGCCTCAGGAATACTACCTTTAAGATAAACAGGAGTAACACAACTTTGCGTAGTACCTATATCAAAACCTCTTTTCTTTAGACCACCTTGTAAGGCATCTACATTCTCCCAAAGCTTTTCACGAAGCTCGGGCATTGTGCGTAACATATCCAATCTTTTTAATGCTCCTACAACCAATTGCATCTGCAATGATTTAGCGAACATCTGTGAGCGTAAATTATATTTTAAATAATCTATTATTTCTTGATCTGCTGCAATAAAAGCACCTGTACTCGCCATAGATTTTGCAAAAGTGGCAAAGTAAACATCTATTTGATCCTGAATACCTTGCTCCTCACCTGCTCCTGCGCCGGTAGCACCTAAAGTACCAAAACCGTGGGCATCATCAACAAATAGGCGAAAGTTATATTTCTCTTTTAAAGCAACTATTTCTTTAAGTCTTCCCTGCTCACCACGCATACCAAAGACTCCTTCTGATATTAATAAAATACCACCGCCTGTTTGCTCGGCCAACTTTGTCGCGCGTTGTAGGTTTTTCTCAATACTTTCAATATCATTATGCTTATAGGTAAAACGTTTACCCATATGTAAGCGAACACCATCAATAATACAAGCGTGCGCATCAACATCATAAACGATTATATCATCTTTAGAAACTAAAGCATCAACTGTGGAAACCATCCCCTGGTAACCAAAGTTTAATAAATAAGCAGCTTCCTTTTGAACGAATTCAGCAAGCTCGTTCTGAAGTTTTTCATGTAGTTCTGTATGACCACTCATCATTCTGGCGCCCATAGGGTAAGCCGAACCGTATTGTGCAGCTGCCTCAGCATCTACCTTACGCACTTCAGGATGGTCTGCCAATCCTAGATAATCATTGATACTCCAGGTAACAACTTCCTTTCCCTGAAATTTCATGCGGTTTGAAATAGGTCCTTCTAATTTTGGAAATACAAAGTATCCCTCTGCTTGTGAAGCCCATTTCCCTAAAGGACCTTTGTCCTTATAAATTTTGTCAAACAAATCTCTCATACGTCAAATTTCAAACAAGTTGCAAAACTATACAAATTTAAGCGGAATGCAATATTTTAACAACTAGGGGTTTAGATATTTAAAAAAAGCTCCTGAGCAATCAGAAGCTTCCTATAAGGTTAGTATTCAATTATTTAATATATTCTATTTTTTGAACAGCTTCTTCATTTTGAGTATCAAAAAAGCCTTGGGCATTCATCCACTCATCACTGTAAACCTTGCTCATGTAGCGACTTCCGTGATCTGGAAAAATCACTACAACAAGACTGTTTTCATCAAATTCATCTTTTTCTACAAGTTGCTTAACCCCCTGCATGGCCGCACCACTTGTGTATCCTACAAAAAGACCTTCTGTTCGTGCTATTTTACGTGCAGAATGAGCACTTTCTTCATCACTTACTTTTTCAAAATGATCAATAACATCAAAATCTGTAGCACTAGGTATTAAATTTTTACCCAAACCTTCTATTCGGTATGGATAAATTTCATTTTTATCAAACTCTTGAGTTTCGTGATATTTCTTTAAAACGCTTCCGTAAGCATCAATACCCAAAACACGAATATTGGGATTCTGTTCTTTTAAGTATCTAGCAGTACCAGATATAGTTCCTCCTGTACCGCTACAAGCAACTAGATGAGTGATTTTTCCTTCAGTCTGTTTCCATATCTCTGGTCCCGTAGAAGCGTAATGTGCATCTATATTAAGCTCATTAAAATATTGATTAATATAAACTGAACCTTTCATCTCTTCGTGCAAGCGCTTTGCTACCTGATAATAAGATCGAGGGTCATCTGCACTTACATGAGCAGGACAAACATATACTTTAGCCCCCATAGAGCGTAAAGCATCTATTTTATCCCGAGAAGATTTTGAGCTAACGGCTAATACACAATCGTAACCTTTTATTATGCTAACCATAGCTATACTAAAACCCGTGTTACCTGATGTAGTCTCAATAATAGTATCTCCAGGTTTTAAAATTCCTCTACGCTCTGCATCATTTAAAATATAAAGTGCAATACGATCTTTAGAAGAATGACCCGGATTAAAAGCCTCTACTTTTGCATAGTAATTACCTGGAAAAGTACTTGTAATAGAATTGAGTTTAATAAGCGGAGTATTGCCTACAAGCTGGAGTACGTTGTTGTAAACGTTAAGATTATCTTTCATAAAAGGATGGTCGTTTCTGGTTACCTCTTTAGTAAGTCCCTAAAACCAATGTTCAAAACCTTGCAAATTTACGGGAAATATTTCAATTACTCGATTTTTCCCTCTAAATCGATTAAAAAGGCATAATCTTCCGCTACTTCCTTTAATGCTTCAAACCTACCCGAAGCCCCACCATGTCCTGCATCCATATTAGTATGTAGAAGAATAATATTTTCGCTTTTATTATGATCACGTAGTCTGGCTACCCATTTCGCAGGCTCCCAATATTGAACTTGAGAATCGTGATATCCTGTGGTCACCAAAATATTGGGATAAGAAAGATCTTTTACTTGATCGTAAGGAGAATATGATTTCATATAGTCGTAATACTCCTTTTTATTGGGATTTCCCCACTCATCATACTCAGACGTGGTAAGGGGAATAGTATCATCCAACATGGTTGTAACCACATCAACAAAAGGTACGGATGCTAAAATACCGTGATATAATTCTGGAGCCATATTATTTATCGCTCCCATTAAAAGACCACCGGCAGAACCTCCGTATGCATATAAATGTCTTGGACTGGTATATTTTTCTGAAATAAGATATTTAGAACAGGCAATAAAATCTGTAAACGTATTTCGCTTCTTTAAGAGTTTACCATCTTCATACCAAGAGCGGCCCATATACTCACTTCCGCGTATGTGGGCTATTGCAAATATGAATCCCCGATCTAATAGGCTCAGGCGAGTTATAGAAAAAGATGGATCTGTAGTAGAACCATAACTTCCATAGGCATATTGCAAAAGCGGATTGGTGCCATCTAATTCGATACCATTTTTAAATATTAAAGATATAGGGATCTTCACGCCATCATCTGCCGTAGCCCAGACTCTTCGAGTGGAATAATTTTCTTTATCAAAGGTTCCACCAAGGATTTCCGTTTCCTTTAGAATAGTTTTTTCCTTTGTTTTCATATTAAACTCAATCACCGAAGGTGGCGTATTCATTGCATTATAGGAGTATCGCAATAAATGGGTGTCAAAATCAGGATTGGTGCTGGAGTAAGCAGTATATGTTTCACTTTCAAAAGGAAGGTAATAATCCTCTGAGCCATCCCAGCTTTTAATATTGATTTTATTAAGACCATTACTTCTCTCGTCGATGGCATAATAATCTTTAAAGATCTCTATATCCTCTAAAAGAACATCATCCCGATGACCAATTACTTCAACCCAGTTTTCTTGTGTGGTTTTGTTTATAGAGGTTTTCATCAATTTAAAATTGATAGCTTCGTCTTTATTGGTGATTATATAGAAGTTGTCGCCAAAATGTGAAATATTATATTCCAATCCTCTTTCTCTAGGCTGAAAGATTTCAAATTGAAATTCTGGTCCGTTGGCATCAGCAAATTGAAATTCTGAAGTAAGTGTGCTATAGGCTCCTATTACAATAAAATCTTTAGATTTAGTTTTGTAAACAAATACAGAGAACGTCTCATCGTCTTCTTCATAAACCAATTCGTCTTCATCTGGATTAGAGCCTAATCTGTGTTTAAAAATCTGATTGCTCCTTAAAGTCTGCTCATCCTTTCGGGTATAGAAAACCGTTTTATTATCATTGGTCCAAACAGCTCTACCCGTGGTATTCATAATTTTCTCTGGGTAAACCTCATTGATTTCAAGGTTTTTAAACTGAAGAATATATTTTCTTCTACTTAATGTATCTACCCCAAAAATTGCCAACTTGTTATCTTCTGAAACAGAATATCCTGCTTGATTAAAATAGGAATGCCCTTCTGCCATTTCATTATTGTCAAACATTATCTCCTCAGCACTATCCATAGTTCCTTTTTTTCGACAATAAATAGGATAGTTTGTACCGGTTTCAAAACGGGTATAGTACCAGTAGCCATTATAGAGATAGGGTACAGAAGCGTCCTCCTCTTTTATGCGTCCCTTCATCTCTTCAAACAATTTCTGCTGAAGCGGTTTAGTATGCGCTGTGATTTTATGATAATAATCGTTCTCCCGTTCTAGATAATCTATCACTTCGGGATTATCCCTCTCATTCATCCAGTAGTATTCATCTACTCGAATATCTCCGTGCTTCTCGAGATTTTTAGGGATTTTTTCAGCGTCAGGGGGTGCTATATCAGTATTCAAATTGGTGCTTTTATGATGTTTACACGAAAGCGCAAAAATACACGATAGCAAGAGGATTAGATTATTTTTTTTCATAATCTTAATTAAGATCTAGACGTGTAAATTAGTAATTTTACAGTTCACATTTTAAAATAGTAAATATGTTTGGAGATATGATGGGCATGATGGGAAAAATCAAGGAAGCTCAAGAGAAAGCCGAAGCCACGAAGAAAAGATTGGAAACTGTTTATATTGATGAAAAAAGTAATGATGAACTTCTAAAAACTACTGTAACCGTAGCCGGAAGTATTAAATCAATTGACATAGATGACTCTTTATTGGAAGATAAGGATCAATTAGAAGATTATTTAATCCTAACCTTAAACCGAGCTTTGGATAAGGCTAAGAAAAATTATGAAACAGAACTGGCGGCGGTTGCAAAAGAGGGAATGCCAGATATCCCTGGTTTGGATATGTTTAAATAGACGACCTTCTTGAATTTAAAAAAACCGCCTTTAAAGGCGGTTTTTTTGTTTATCCTAATTTATTTACCATCCAAATTCAACTCCTAGATTTAATGCTGAAAAAGTAAACCCATCGTTCGAGATTCCGGAATAGGATAATTTAACTCCTATATTTCCAAAATCGTACATCGCAAACGGTTCATACCAGAATCCGCCATCATTGCCATCATCCACTCCTATCCCATAACCTAGATCTACTCCAAACCAGAATTCATCAACCCCATAACGCGCAGAACCACCTATAGGAATAAAAGATGCGTCGTCTATGTAATCTTCTTCACCAAAATAGTGTTTAAATCCGGCCGTTGGTCCCACCAAGAAACTCTCATCAACCTCTATAAGATAAGTGAGATCCACATTAAGACCAAAAGAATAAAAATCACCGGCGTCCCCTATTGGAAGAGCCGCACTGGCTTCTGCCCTAAAAT
>CAXBEL010000070.1:0-18795 GCA_963974735.1 uncultured Flavobacteriaceae bacterium
AGCATACACTTCAAACCAAGTATTAACGGCACCTGTGCCCCAAACTTTCATATCTATAGTGTATTCTTTATTTGCCTGAACTTCTATAGCCTGATATATCCCTTGCTGATTATATCCCCCTCCAGTTATTGTTGCACTACCATCATTAAATGACCATATTGTACCTGACGCACTAATATTTAAAACCGTCCACTGGTTTTTATCTTCGTCGTTTTCAAATTTCCCTCCTTGAACCAGATTACCCGCAACGGGATCAGATTGAGAAACGACAACTTCCTGAGAAACAGTATTGGTTTCTCCACCCCTCCCTATAGCTGTATGGTAAATAGTGTATGTCCCAGCATCTGGTAAAAACAAATCCTCTGTCATTTGTCCTTTATAAAAACCATCTCCTAGATTCCACATTGAGCTGATAACATTTTCTGTTGTGGCCTGTAGGGTAAACCTATTAGGTTCACCCTCCACAGGTGTCACTGAGAAATTAGCGTTTACTTCAGGATCTGCAAGACCGTTCCCTGAACCAATCTCATCTGGTTGACAACTAGTCATAATGCCCGTTGTCCCCAGAACCAGAATAAAATAAAAAAATTTTATGTCGAATATCTTAAACATGTTGTAATGGTATTTAGATTAATAATTAGGATTTTGAACGATAAGCGTGTTTTCTAATTCATTAAGTGGAATAGGAAGTACTTCATTCTTTCCCGGAGTAAAACCTTGATCTGCGAGTGCTGCGGCCGCCCTTTCGGTTCGTACGAGATCAAACCATCTATGACCTTCTCCCGCCAGTTCCATTCTACGTTCTAACATTATTGCATCCATAGAAACAGGAACAGAAGATAATCCTACTCTAGCTCGTACAGCATCTAATAAAGCTTGGGCTCGTGCACCACTTGCGCCTAAAGCTTCAGCCTCCATAAGATATGTATCTGCTAAACGTATGATGTATACATTCTGTTTGTAATTAAGTTCTGGAACCCCACCCCCTTCAGAAACATCTGACTTTAAAGGCATGAATTTTTTTAGAAAATAGCCTGTATCTTGATTAGCTGGGGTATAATTGACCTTACCAGCTGTCTGCAATGCTTTTAAATCTGCAATCGTAGTATCAAAACGCGGATCACCATTCATGACATTATATAATTCTTGGGTTACAGTGTTAAAACTCCAACCTCCAGCATAGTTAGGGGCATCAGACCCCTCAGTTAGTGAAAAACCTCTTGGACCTACCATTTGATTTACGGTATTACCTTCGTTTTGACCACCTCCCCAGTTTCCATAGTCTACATTTGCATCGCTCGTACTTGCAACTTCAATAATACCTTCCGTATTAAACCCTGCCGTGCTAGAAAATAAACTGGCATAGTTGTCTACTAATTTATAACCGTATTTACTGGTCCCACCCGGAGTACCATTAACTTCACCAAACTGCTCAGCAGCGAGATTATTCTTGCCTTCATACAGATAAACTTTCCCTAGGAGAGCTTGCGTACTACCTTTGGTAAAACGCCCACCGTCTGTATCAAGATCTGAAATCATATTGGGCAAATCTGGCAAGGCATCCAGAAGATCAGTCTCAATTTGAGCATAAACAGCTTCTGGGGATGCTTGCTCCACATTATAAATATCGCTAGTTAATACAGGTTGAGTAAATAAAGGAACATTACCAAAAAGTCTTACCAATACAAAATAGTAATAGCCACGTAGAGCTTTAGCTTCCGCTGTAAACCGTGCCTTTAAATTTTCATCCATTGGCACATCTGGAAGTTTTTGAAGAAGGATATTTGCTCTAAACACCCCTTGAAAATAATCATTCCAGAAACTAGGCGGAATGGTTGAAGGATCTATAGTGTAATTATTAAATGATTGTATTCCCGCACCATCAGATGGGCTACCTCCACCAGCGTAAAAATCATCAGAGCCAGCGTTCATCATGGTAATCATATTTTCAAAGGTCTTGGCCTGCTTTCCCATTTTATCGTAAGTAGCCACTAAACCGGAATATGCCTGGTCCGCATTTTCGTAATAATTTTCTTCTAAAAAAGTACCTTGAGGTTTTAACTCAATATAGTCACGTGAGCAGGACAGAGTTAGACTTCCTACAATCAATCCCAATAAAGGATATACTATTGATTTTAGTTTCATATTTTTTTTTTTAAAATTGTAAATTAACACCTAACAATCCAGTTACTGCCTGAGGATAATATCCTCGATCTATCCCAAAAACTCCACCTCCAATTTCTGGATCAAAACCTGTATATTCTGTAAAAGTCACTAAATTTTCACCCGTTAGATAGATTCTCAATTTAGATAGGCCCGCACGGTTAATGACCTCAGTTGGCAAAGAATATCCTATCTGAACCGTCTTAAGTCTTAAATAATCGCCCTTTTCCAGATAAAAATCAGATGGATTTGAGAAATTGTTATTATTATCGCTATTAGAAAGTCTGGGGTAAGAATTGGAAGTCCCTTCCCCGGTCCACCGGCCCAATGCAGCTGTTTGATAATTTGCGTTTGTAATATCCAGTCTTCTTAATCCTTGAAATATCTTATTACCTGCAGCTCCCTGTGAGAAAATTAAGAGATCAAAGTTTTGGTAATCTAAATTTATGGTAAAGCCAAATGTGTATTTTGGGATAGAGCTTCCCAAAAACTTTCGATCTGCTTCAGTAATTGCGCCATCATCATCGGCATCCACCCATTTAAAATCACCAGGTACTGCATTGGGCTGAATAACCTGTCCCTGAGAATTTACATAATTGTTTATATCTGTCTGATTTTGGAAAATTCCGTTTGTTTTAAAACCATAGAAGGCATTAAAAGATTCACCTACAGCAGTACGTGTGATGGGGTAATTGCCAGATTGGATAGTAGATCCTCCAGAAAGAAAATCTATACCTTCTCCAAGATAAGTCACCTCATTTTCTAAATAAGAAAAATTTGCATTTGCAGAAATATTAAAACCGCCTATTAGTTTATTATAACCCAATTCTATATCTAAACCTTTATTAACCATATCTGCCACATTTGCCGCAGGGTTACCTGTTGTCCCAACATAACCAGGAAGTCTTAAATCCTGAAGAATCCCAACAGTTTTTTTCTTATACAAATCAACAGTTAAGATCAAGTTATTTAATAATCGTGCATCAAAACCTATATTAGTCTGTCTTGTCTCTTCCCACTTTAAATCTGGATTCGCAGGAGCATTAGGACTATTACCTATAACAACTGCTGCTACATTACCAAAGGTGTAATTTCTTCCTGAACCTATTGTAGATAAATATCTGAAATCACCTATGGCATCGCTACCTACAACCCCATAGCCACCTCGAATTTTTAACTGGTTTAAGATATCGTTATCCTTCCAGAAGCCTTCCCTAGTAGGAACCCAACCAAGAGAAAATGATGGGAACCAACCATATTTATTGTTACTGCCAAAACGAGTAGAACCGTCTCTTCTTATAATTCCTGTAAATAGATACTTCTCGTTATAATCATATGTGAGGCGGGAAAATAGGGAAGTGACCCGGTGTTCTGTTCCTTTATATGCACTAGCTATAATCTGATCGTCTGGAACGTCAAAAAAAGCAGCATCTTCCCTACTTGTTACTGGGATATTGTTATAGGTAACATTTTCACCTTTGCTATCATTTTCAGTATAAGTTCCCTGTCCTAATAAAAGGCTGAAATTATGATCTCCTATTTTTTGTACGTAAGAAAGCGTGTTCTCAATATTCCAACCAAATCCTCTGTTTGAACCTCTTGAAATATTATTCTGAGAAGTCACGGTTGAGCTATTTAAATAGGAAACGGGGGTAAAACTTTCATAGCCATAATAAGCCAATTTTCCTCCTAGAGTACTTTTTAAATTCAATCCTGGTAGTAATTCCAGATTGACATAAACATTCCCAACAAAATTATCTGCCCAATCATAATTACCTAAACGCGTTTGGATATATGCCAAAGGATTTGTCATTTCCTGAAGAACTAGATTTGAGATGCCATAGGGGTTACCACGATCATCCCTAAAGATTCCTTCATTTGTTGAATAAGGTGACGCATTTGCTGCAATAGGATCTGTGACGATAACTGGAGTAAGGGGGTCTAGATTTATCGCAGAACTCAATGGCCCTCCAAACTCACTGTTTGTATTACCTAAACCAGTACTCTTTTCGTTAGAATAACCTAACGTTTGCCCTAATGTAATTATATTATTTAATTTGTGTGTAGAGTTAAGTCTTATATTCTTTCGTGTATAGTGAGAGATATCTTTAGTAACAATCCCTTCTTGGTCTAAATAGCCAAATGAAAGATAAAAAGTAGAAACCTCGTTACCACCACTTAGGCTTACTTCATGATTTGTACGCTGAGCGCTTTTATTGAAGATAACATCTTGCCAATCTGTACCTCCTCCTAAATTTGCAGCATCAGGGAAAGGAAGTGTTAGTTCTGCAGGAGAGCCTGTATAATCATTTACATACTTTTCATTGAATAGCGTACCGTATTCTGTAGCATTAAGCAGATCAAGTTTACGCGCTGGTCCAGATAATCCTGTGTAACCTGTATAGTTTACTATAAGTTTTTTTGAACTCCCTTTTTTTGTAGTAACTAATATGACACCAGCGGCAGCCCGAGCCCCATAAATAGCCTGCGAAGCAGCATCTTTTAATACTTCGATTGATTCTATATCAGATTGATTAAGATAGCCTATACCACCGGCATCTACAATAACACCATCAACTACCCAAAGAGGCTCATTATTTCCAAAACTAGTAATACCGCGCACCCTTATAGTGGAGGAAGAACCGGGCTGTCCAGAATTTGCTGCAATGGTAACACCTGATGTTCTTCCTTGAAGTGATTGTTCTATACGTGTTACGGGAAGATTTTCTAACTCTGATGCTTTAACACTAGAAATGGCTCCTGTTACAACACTTTTTTTCTGAGTGCCATAACCAACAACAACAACTTCCTCAAGTGATGCGGCATCGTCCTGCAGAGTAATTTCAAAATTAGATGTTGAGCCCACGGCAACTTCTTGACTTTGAAAACCTACAAATGAGATTATTAAACTATCATCTGCATTAGCGGATATGATAAAGTTTCCGTCAAAATCTGTTTGTGTTCCTGTTGATGTTCCCTTAATTAAAATATTTGCCCCTGGCAAAGGCATACTTTCACCATCTAGAACTGTTCCTGTAATCTCTTTTGTCTGAGCCCAGCTTAAACTCAGACTGAACAAGAGTATTACTAAAATGTAATTTTTAATTCTCATATGCTATTAAGATTTATTGGTTGTGGTATTTTTAACCTCACTACAATTAATTCAATTATGATATTCGTAAATAAATACCTTTCGAAATCGTTTTCAAGTTAAATTACCTAGGACCTAAATTAGAATATCATAATTCTAATCCAAATCAAACCACTACACTTGAGTTACGTCAAAATGTTAAATAGCTACGTCATGACTACGCCATTTTTCATTAAAAACTGATTTACAATATTTTAAGAATATTTTTTATATTAAATAATTGTTATTTTTGATAAATCAGTTATAAAATATCTTTTCATTTGTATATAAATAGAATATGAAATTAAAATCTCTTCAAACTAACTTGCTTTTCATTGTTGGTATTTTTTCTATTTTGAGCTATTCTCAAGAAGAAACCGGCTTTCCCGAAGGAGTGATCCCGAAAATCACACATTATAGTCGGAATGATTTTCATGCCGATGGTCAATTTTGGACGATGACAAAGGACACCAATGGAATACTCTATTTTGGTAATAATGATGGTGTGCTAGTTTTTGATGGGGAGCGCTGGCAAAAGATTACTCTTCCTAATCATTCTACTGTGAGGAGTTTAATTACATCAAATGACGGTAGTGTACATGCAGGAGGTTTTAATCAAATTGGGGTAATAGAAAAGGACTCTCTTGGTAATTATTATTATGCTTCTCAAAATGATGAATTGAAACTAGAGAATGAAAAAATTGAAAATTTATGGCAAGTTCATTATTTTAAAGAATATCTAATTTACAGAGCTTTTAATGAATTAATAGTAATCGCTGGCAATACGGCTACTCATATTCAAGCTAATAATCGTTTTATATATTCAGGTATAGTGGGCGATAGTTTTTTAGTACAGGATATAAACTATGGTATTATGGAATTTGATCCTCAAACCATGAGTCTTAAAAAAGCCTTTGAATCTTCAGAAATTGAAGAAACTGTTGTAGCTTTTTTGCCTACCGATGCAGAACATGAAGTAATGATTGTTTTAAAATCTGGAAAGATTTATAAAGCAGATAGAATTAAAGGTGTTGTGACTTTATGGAAAAATCTTTTTTCGCAAGAGGAGCAAGAGCAAATAATAACAGCAATTTCCTACAATCAAGATTATCTTCTTGGCACATTAAGTTCAAAAATTCTAATGCTTAATTCTAAAGGAAAACTTACAAGAACCCCCCCAGCCTTTTCTAAATTATTCAACTCCACTGTTCTGTCTATTAATGCAGACCAAAAAGAGGCTAGTCTTTGGGTGTTAATGAATAATGGTCTGGATTTTGTGGAATTTAATTCTCCTGTTTCTCATCTTTTTGACGCTTCATCCATTTCTGATATTTACGTAGACAGTAAAAAACTATATCTCGCAACAAATACTGGTGTTTTCTATTCAGAATTTGATCCTTTAAATTATAATTTTAATACTCTTAATTTTCAAAAAATTCAAAATCTTGAAGGGCAGGCCTGGTCTGTTATTAAAGAAAATGGAAAAATTCTAATAGGCCATGACAAAGGACTATTTTATCTGGAAGGAGAAAAACCTGTACAGATAGGGGCAGCAAATGGCATTTGGAAAATCATACCTGTAAATGGTAAACCTGAAAATTTTATTGCTGCTGGCTATAATGGTTTATATACTTTAACTTATTCAAAAGATGCCTGGATCTTAGGAGAAAAAATTAAAGGTTTCAATGAATCTGGCAGAGATATACTTCAAACAGAAGATAATAAGACATTTTGGGTTTGTCATGGCTATAAAGGTGTGTACCGTCTTAAATTAAACGACGATTTAACCCGTGTCTATGCCTTAGAACACTTTACTGACCAAAATGGGCTGCAATCCCCATTTAATGTAAATGTAACTCGCTGGGGCCAAAAAGTTATTTTTACTACGAATACAGGCATATATACTTTTAACTCCCAATCAAATAAATTTATACCGTATGATACATTAAATAGCATATTAAGTCCCAAATACAACACTCGAAAAATTTTTAAAAGAGATTCAAAAGTGTGGTTTGTTCAAGATGATGAAGTAGGTTACTTTAATATTAATTCTCAAAAAGCAGACCTGCATAAAAATCTATTTTTAAATCTTAAAGGAAGCCTCAACCGTGGAATGGAAAGCATCTGGCCTCTTAATGAACAACAAGTTCTCGTAGGATCCACAAATGGTTTATTTCTTTATGATACAAAAGAAAGTACGCAGAAATTAAAACCCACAACTATAATTACAGGGGTTACATATACAAAAAATCAAAATCAAGATTTTAAAGCAGTTCCGTTAGGGCAAAAAACACAGATATCTAATCCCATTGATATTTTACGATTTGAATTTGCAGCGCCTCAATTAACTCCATCGTCAAAAAAGGAATTTCAATATAAGCTAGTGGGTGTAGATAGTGATTGGTCAAATTGGGATAGGAATGCATTTAAAGAATATACCCATCCACTTCCTGGAGATTATACTTTTAAGGTGCGTAGTCGTAATCTCATTGGCCAAACAGCTGGTGAAACATCTTATAACTTTTCAATTCCATCTCCTTGGTATCAAACAACTACCGCATATGTCCTTTACATTATGGGATTAATAGGTCTAACCATTTTAACTATTTTTCTTGTCGATAAAAAAATCAGCAAAGAACGGCTTAAGGAGAAATTGGTTGCCCAAAAGTCAAAAAAACTTTTGGAGTTAGAAATTGAGCAATTAAAGCTTGAACAGGATAAAGCCCGTATAAAAAAGCATAAGCAAGAATTGGAAGAAGATAACTTAGCCAAAAGTAAAGAACTGGCAAATTATACTATGTTATTAGTGAAAAAGAAGGAAATTTTTACTGATACATATATTGCTTTGAAAGATTTCAAAAACTCTTTAAAAACTCAAAGTGCGCGTAAACGTCTTCAAGAAGTCCTTTTTAACTTAAATCAACATCGTATGGGAGAAGAATATTTAAATGTTTTTGATGTACATTTTGAAAAAGTACATCAAAATTTCTTTCATCAATTGAAAGAAATTGATGCTACTATAACTAAACGTGAATTGCGACTATGCGCTTTTGTGAAAATGAACTTAACCAATAAGGAGATCGCTCCTTTATTAAATATCTCCATAAGAGGAGTTGAAACTGCACGGTATAGAATAAGAAAAAAATTAAATGTTAAGGATGAGAATTTTACTGAGTTTTTAGAAAATACAACTGATTATACAACCGCTGATGATTAATAAACTGAAATTATAAGCTCTGGAATACTTTTCCTTATGATTCGTTTAAATATTAATAATGTTTTAGGAAAGGGAACTTGTAAATAGATAATGTTGTTATTTTAAAATAACCAAATCATGCAATACTATACACATTCTCCAGATTAGCAAACTGTAATGGGAGAAATATAAAATAGGATAAAACATCTATATGCCTATCCATATCAACAAAAATGATCCTTTTCCTCACAGTGAATAACAACAAAATCTTGGTTATAATATTGTTTGCATATAGAAAATAACCTCTAACAAATTAATCTTTCTAATATAATCTTACCCTTAAAAATTAATAACACTATCTAGGGCATCATCTGCATCTCTGTAAATAAAGTTTGCTTGATAATTTAATTCCTTTTTTTGAATCACTGTGTCTGTAAAGTTTTTGTAGCATTAAAGGATGAATTTTATTTCCTGCTAAATTTCCAAAACTGTGTCTGGCAATATGGTTTGATAGATTTTCATCTATTGCACATTCTAATGCGATATGCTTTAAAAATTTATTGAAGAGTTTTGTCGCGCTTTTTATTTTTCTATATATATCTTCTGGATCATTCGTGTTGGCCTCGTTCAAAAATGGAAGGACATAGGCTTTATTATATATTTTATACTTTTATATTCCTGTAGAATTGATCTAGCTTTCAAAGAAGTCTTACAACTTTTATAGCCGCCAAAATAGACAGATTAGGTGCAGAATAATTTGATTTTAAATGGTATTAAATACCCGCACACAAATCCTAAAAACCTATAAATCATTAGTTTTCAGTTAATTTAAATAATTTTATTGTAAATATTTGCAGATTCATAACCCGGAGTCCGGGGGATCGCCCCCCCTCTCGCTACAGATAAAATAAAATGCCGAGATTTAAATCTCGGCATTTTATTTTATTATATTTTTTCAGTTATCCTATTAACTCAAAAGATCGCTTTGAATATATTTAAAGCTTTGGGTAAGGCTTTGATAGAGATCCATTTCAAAATTCTCCTGTTCTATAATCAAATGCTTAGCGCCAGATTTCTTCATATTATCAAATATTTCCTTATAATTGATAGAGCCACTACCTATTTCCGTATTCAATTCGTTATTAGCTTTGCTCATATCCTTCACGTGCCACAAAGGAAACCTCTTAGGATATTTTTTAAATAATTCTACTGGATCCATACCGGCACGTACTACCCAATAAATATCCATTTCAAAATCAACTAATTTTTTATCTGTATTATTAAGGAAAACCTCTAGACCATTTTGACCGTCATAATCTTTAAATTCAAAATCGTGATTATGATATGCGAGCTTAAGCCCAGCCTTTTTACACATTTCACCAGCGGTATTCAACTTATCAGCTAATCTTTTATAATCATCTATTGATGTACGCAGACCTCCTCCTATATAAGGAATTATCACATACTTTTGACCAAGTTCATTTGCTACATCAAGATTAAACGCAAAGTCATCTTCTTTACCTGATGCTTCTAAAAATGGATCAACTCCATAATGCCCACTTGGGGTGGTTAAGCCATTGTCATCAAGTATGCCTTTAAATTCTTTGACTGACATACCCCAAAATTTGTTTTGAGGAGAATAGCCATAAGTTTCCACTTCTTTAAAGCCTATATCTGATACCTTTTTAATCGTTCCCTTTACATCATTACCTATTGTTTCCCGCAAAGAATAAAGTTGTAGTCCAACAGCGTGCTTTTTTGTAAATTCAAATACCATGCTGGGCAAAACTGCCGTTGCAGCTAATGCCAGTCCAGATTGCTTGAGAAATGTTCTTCTATGTGTCATAATTATGAATTAGATTGATTTTTCTAAATACTCTATTTTAAAATTCTATTTGGAAGCCTGTCCCGCGCTTTCAACACCTTTACCGGTGGCAGCATAATAAATACCTCCATATAAGTGGTCTAAAAACCATTGGTTCTCATAAACTTGTGCGATATGACCAAGTGCAGTGTAAAATGCCCGACCACCGTCAAATTCATGATACCAGGAGATAGGGTGCAATTTTCCCATTCCGCTTCCAGTGCGATCTACCATTTTACCATTTTCGCCCATATCTCTATTTTGCCAGGTGACAGCTGGATTATAGGAATTCTCATCAACAGCAACCAGATAGTTCAAACCTGATACGTTTTCTGGTCCAAACTCGTACCACTCATCTGTCCACAAAAGTGTGTTGGGAAAATGTTCTAATCCTGGGAAATTATGATCCAGGATTTTAAGTTTAGCAGTCTGTTGTACAGGATGAATATGAAACATTCTTCCTACAAGTTTAGTATACCATTCCCAATCGTATTCTGTATCTGATGCAGCGTGGATGCCTACATATCCCTTACCTGATTTAATATAATTTTCAAAAGCTGTTTGTTCCTCATCGTCAAAAATATCTGCTGTAGTGCTTAAAAATATAACTGCATCAAAATCCTTTAGACCGGCCTCTGTTATTTTTATGGCATTTTGCTGTCTGGTAACTTCAAAATTATGTGTGGCAGCCAATTCGTTAATCGCTACAATACCATTATCGATTGATTCATGGTGCCATCCGGCAGTTTCGGTAACGAGAAGTACTTTAAATTGCTTTTGTGCATTTATAGCATTGGAAAACAGAATGCAAAAAGCTAACATGATAACTGGCTTTAAAAAGCTCTTTTTGAAAAACATAATTTGATTGTATTAATTACTAATTATTTTGAAACTGAAATAAGTATTATAAAATCATCACTTTATTTATAGGAAAGTACCCTTAAAGATAATATTTTCAATTTTATCTCATTGCTGAATTTTCAAGGGAATATCCGCCTGCCTTACAAATACGAGTGATTTACTATCTGCACTCCAGGCATAATTTTCAAAACTCCCTTTACCTCCATAGAAGTAAGCTATAGTTTTAGCTCCACCTCCAGCCGTAGGTAAAATTTTTAAACTTACACGCTGAAAATCCACGGGCACTTTTGGGTTCGAATCATGAGGAAACGAAATATATGCAATCCACTTACCATCTGGAGATACTTGAGGAAATCTATTGTGATCCAGATCAAATGTTAATTGTTCTTTTTCTGAACCGTTTTTAGTTTTCCGCCAAATTTGATTGGTGCTATTCTCCCCTTCGCTGTAATAGCTATATTTCCCACTAGGTTCCATAATTCCGTCATTCTCATCAGCTGACACATCGGTAATTCCGCCTCCCTTTCTTCCTAAAATAGAAGCTTTTCCTGCTTTCTCAAAAAGAATATCATTATCATTCTTTGAAAAATAAGGAGAAGTAAGATTCTCATTAGATTCAAAAACCACCTTTCTTTTACGTGACTCGACATCAATAATTTCGACTTTATTCCCCAGGTTGAGACCATCATGAGACACAGTCTCCACTAAAGGATTGGGATGCCACTCTGGAGCCACAGGTTTTACAATGCTCACATTCCAAACTTTGGCTTCCTGTATATCCTTCTCATCTGGATCATGTGCGAGTACATAAGGCCCTATAAGAACCTCATCATTTAATTCTGGTAATTCTATAGATCCCATATCCTCCAAGGGTTCTCCTGGATGTGCTAGGCGCATCGTGATTTTAGATCCTATTCTCTCAAGTTGAATTATTACCTCTCCAAAATACTGCTTAGGAAAGAAAACCTCTTCTTGTGGATCCCGCATGTATGCCCCTCTCATAAGCCTCCATTGAAGCACTGCAAGTCCGTCGCCATGTACGCAGGAATTTATACTTACCGCATCAGCATCTGTACTTTCTCGTATCATCCAACCGGTCTTACGATGGGCATTTCCGTCTTCATTACCCACAAGTTCAAAGTTCGCAGTAAGAATAAAATCACCTTTAATTTTTCTGAAAAGAAAATGAAAATCATCATGGTTAAACCAAATATTAGCTCCGCCACCTCTAAGAGTATAGGTTTGAGAAGATTCATCGTATGTAGATGAACCTTTTACCTCGGGATCCCCTATGTCAAGAGCAGTTTCAAATTTTCCGACTTGTGCATAAGATGAATAAGTAACTAAGACTAAAAAGCCTAGATATTGAACAAATCTTACCATAGTGATTCTTCCATTTGTTTAAAGTTCAGAAGAAATTTAAAACATTTATTCCTTTTTTGAAGAATTACTTACAAAAGCTATGTGCTTACTATCA
The DNA here is from genome assembly GCA_963974735.1 of uncultured Flavobacteriaceae bacterium. Taxonomy (GTDB): domain Bacteria; phylum Bacteroidota; class Bacteroidia; order Flavobacteriales; family Flavobacteriaceae; genus Leeuwenhoekiella. Next base: position 12,692 of record CAXBEL010000070.1, read on the forward strand.
GGTGACCAGGAATTAAAAGCAAAAACCTCTTGGTAAACCAAGAGGCATATAAAAATTGAGTTAAAAGGACCAATTATTTAATAGTTTTAGTACTCCTTATTTACATCATCTGTCAGCGTTTTCATAAAAGCAACCAAAGCCTTTTGTTCTGCATCAGACAGAGTTAATTCATCAAAAGGTAAGGTCTGATGTTCCAGATCAAAGCCTAATCCACCACCTCCGCCTTTATTATAAAAATCAATTACCACTTCAAGAGAATTATAAACGCCATTATGCATATATGGAGCAGTAAGTGCAACATTGCGAATACTGGGTGTTTTAAACATCCCTCTATGTAGTTCTTCTTTATATTTCCAATAAAAGCCTAAATCATCATCTAATTGTTGATTGGCAGCAGTTTCTGGCACACCTATTACCTCTTTTTCGGTTTCTTTGAAAAAAGGTGGTACTGTTCCATTTGTAAGAGGCATAAAATGACAGGTTGCACATAAAGCTTTACCCATAAAAAGATTAAATCCGTGTTTTTCTTCAGTTGTAAAATTGTCCTCATCACCCCTAATATTTTTATCAAATTTTGAGTCAAAACCTTTTAGAGTTGAAATGTAAGAGGATATAGCCTTTATAACATCTTTATTTCTTTTTGAAATTCCGCCAAAGGCTTGTTTAAATAAAGGAGCATAGGTAGAATCCTTAAGGATCTCTGTAGAAAATTGATGAACTGAAGTATTAAATTCCCGCTCATTAGTAAATACAGAATTAATCTGCTCAAGAAGCGTCTCTGAACGCCCATCCCAGAAAAAGCTTTGTTGGTAAGCAACATTAATTAACGTAGGCGTATTGCGATCTAAAGCATCACCCAAATTATCGAGACTTGTTACCATACCATCACTATATGCTTTTTCAGGATTATGACATGTGGCACAGGCCATTTTACCTGCTTCTGATAAATTGGGATCAAAGAAAAGTTTTTCTCCCAACGCAATTTGTTCAGGAGTTGGTTTACTGTTTACTGCAGGAGTAAAATACTCCAAATTAAAAGAGTCGGGTTCAAAAAATGTTGGTGCATCAAAATTGAAAGGATAATTATCTGCTCCCTCCCAAAGACCACTTTCATTTCGAATTTTAACCCAACTACGTGTAATGGGATTGACATAATCTCTGATAAAACCGAACCTATCAAAATCTTCAAAACGTGAGTTATCATTTTGAATATAATTAACGGCATCATATACTTGATTTAAAAACGTTTCATCGAGATTTGGATTTCTATCTTTAATTAAAAACTGAATTGACTTTTCATATACTTCTTTTAAACTATTTAGTGAAACAGCTGCTTCTTCAATACCTAGACCACTTACTGGTGTGTCAAAATTGGCCATAGAAAAACTTATAATACGCAACAGTTGTTGATGCGTAGCAATAAAAAATCGTTGGGGAGTGAGATCCCTTTTCTCAATGTCATTTTTTAAAACTTTAAAAAAGCCTTTAGTTATATCCACCTCATAATCATAAGTAGCCTGATCAACACCACCTTCATACAAAGTTTCTTCAATTTTTTGAAGCCCTATGGGGTTAATAAACCTTCCGTTGTCTTCCTTATAAATAGGTAATGCCGGGCCATTGGCTCGATGGCCAACTTCTGGATTAAGGTAAGAAGCATAAGGCTCGGCCTTTTTAAAAGCTTCTCTAACAGCTATAAAAAGAGTTTTGTTAGTGCTATCGTCAACTTTATTTTCAGACATTTTTTCCAATCCGGAAATCGCCTCATTCATGCTTTGTAGATAATAGCCCCGTGCTTCTTCCCAGTTAGGCGAATAATCTTCTTTTTCTTGATTTTTACAGGAAAGAAAAGAACAAATAATAATTAAGAAAACAGAAAAATAAGATCGTAAATGAACCATACTTTTAAATGAAAGAAAGGCTTCCACATTTTTGTGAAAGCCTTTTAAATTATTTTATAATAAAATTATCTTGGAAGTCCTTGCAAAAGAACTATTTGAGAACCTTGGCTATTTTCAAAATCCCCTAAATCATGACCATCCAGTCCTTTAAAAAAGTCGTCTGTCCAGTAATGTGGTTGACAGGCAAGAAGAAAAGTACCTTCAACACCTACTTTATCAGAAATATCAATTAATGAACCAAATTCACCATTAAATTGCTCTCCAGGATTAGCAGCAAGATTCTGATCTACTTTTAACCTTAGAACAACTTGAATGTTATCACCACTTAGATCACTTTGATAAATATAAGAGTTGTGACCACGGTCAAAAGAGTTAGGATCTTCTTGGAAATACAGGTAATTCTCTGTAACACAAATATTATCTGGACTTTGCAAAGTTGCTAAGTTTCCATCTTCATTATTGGTATCTGTGTTACCACTTACTACTTGGGTAAGTTTACCCGTTAAAGGAGAATCTTCATCAAGTTCTAATTTATAAATAGTCCCCCAGTCATTATAGGTACCTGCGCCAGGACCACGACCGGTTACATTAAAGTAAACATTTCTACCATTAGCATCAGAACCTTTTTGATAATCCACATCTTCTACACGCATAAACTGTGAAGCAAATACGTCAAGACAAGCAGCTTCCATTTCGTCTTTTGTCATTGCTGCTCCATTAGGGATTTCAACAAATTCTACATCATAAGTTTTTTTGCTAGCAAGATCTCCCTCATTGTAAATTGTATTGGCTTCAACTGCAACTGGATTACCATCTGCTCCTTCTATTTGCTTAAAACGTAAAACATAGATACTACCACCTTCTAAATCAGCATCACCGTTTTCAGAATAATATAGTGTTACCTGACCTTCAGAATTACTGGAGTCATCGTCCCCTCCTATTATTACTGTTCTGCCCGCATAAGAATTCATAGGCAATGGCACTGCATTTTCCCAAGAAAATTCTCCTAAAGCATCTAATCCAAAATCTGCTGTAGGTGTAGGAACTGCGATATAAGGATCTATACCTTTAACATCATAACTAATGCTTTCTGAAGCTCCACCGTGAATAGCCGCTTCCCACATAGTTCCAGAACATTGGCGAGCCACGTCACCAACTCCTGAATTTAAAAGATAGTCGCCAGAAACCGGAATCAGATTTTCATCAAGAAATATTCTAGAAACAGCATAATGATCTTCATTGTTTACTACATAAATGTAGCCATCACTATTAGGATCTTTTAAAAATCCGGCACCGTCTGCAGATCCTGCTAACTGAAAATTACTTTCTCCTATTACATCTGTAGTACTTATTAATGAATATGCATTTACGTTTCCAAACGCCGGATTCATAAGTACTAGAGGATCTAAGCTGGACTTGTTTGCAAACATCATAGGAGCAGGTGTAAAATCTTCACCATCTTCACCATCAGCTCCCGGTTCTCCTGCTTCTCCCTGAGGACCTTGTTCGCCTTGAGGGCCCTGTGCACCGTCCATTCCGTCAACTCCATCTTCCCCTTCACAACTTGTAAAAGAGATTCCAACAGCACAACAAACAAAAAGTTGTAAAATAAGTTTTCTAAAGGTATTCATTTTCTTATAAGTTTTGGTTTATAGTTATATTCCAAAGCTATCCATAGAATTCCCAAAGCTTGTTAAGTCAATATATTTCTTAATTTAAATTAACTTCATCTGTATGTTACTTAGTTTACCTCAACGTCAATAATTAGATTGAATCTTTATAAGACTAAAAAAAGCCCTAAAAAGGGCTTTTAAAAAACGACTTAACTCTATAATTGAAGATACTACCACTAATTTTCCAGAATCTGTGCAGCGTGATCTTTTGTTTTTACTTTACCTATAACACGTTCTACTTTTCCATTTTCATCAATGAGAAATGTTGTTCTATGAATACCATCATATTCTTTACCCATAAATTTCTTAGGTCCCCATACATCAAATGCTTCTATAACCGTTTTATCTTCATCTGCCAGTAAGGGAAAAGGCAATTCATATTTTTCCTTAAAATTGGTCTGACGTTTTTCTGAGTCTGCACTTACCCCAAGAAGTTCATAACCCTTATTTTTAAGTTCAGAATAATTGTCACGCAGATTACACGCTTCTGCAGTGCACCCAGGTGTTGATGCTTTAGGATAAAAGAAAACGACCAGTTTTTTTCCTTTATAATCGCTTAAGGAAATAGTATTTCCATCCTGATCTTTTGCACTGAACGCAGGAACTTGATCCCCTTCTTTTAATGTATTCATAATATGTATTTTTGTTTTCCCTAAAAGTAAAGAAAATGACCAAGGCCGAGAAGGTTACTTTTGTTATAGATACGTTAAAGCAATTGTATCCCCAGATTCCCATTCCACTAGATCATAAAGATCCTTATACTTTATTGATTGCTGTTTTAATGAGTGCTCAAAGTACAGATGTTAAAGTCAATCAAATAACACCTCTCCTTTTTGAGGTGGCAGATAATCCTTATGACATGATTAAACTTTCTGTGGAAGAGATCAGAGCTATTATTAAGCCTGTTGGACTTTCTCCTATGAAAGCAAAGGGAATTCACGGGCTTTCCCATATACTAATCGATAAATATGACGGGATGGTTCCTGATAGTATAGAAAAACTGGAGGAATTACCAGCTGTAGGACATAAAACTGCGAGTGTTGTCGTCGCTCAGGCTTTTAATATACCGGCTTTTCCCGTAGATACACATATACATAGGCTTATGTATAGATGGGGATTAACTAACGGTAAAAACGTTGTTCAAACTGAAAAAGACGCAAAACGACTATTTCCCATTGATTTATGGAACGAGCTTCATTTACAAATAATCTGGTATGGAAGACAATACAGTCCTGCAAGAGGTTGGGATCTTAATAAAGATATCATTACTTCTACGATAGGACGTAAAACCGTAATTGAAGAATATTATAAAAAAGAGAAAGCCCGCTAGGCTAAGCGGGCTTTCTAAAGTTTAGTTGAGAAGTGCTTCAAACTTCCCATATTTATAATTCATAACACTTAAAGCCTTAGAATAATTCAAAAGAAAATCTATTGTTTCCTTTTGGGGTTGTAATTGATCCCCACATTGCTGTGGTTTTTTCTTAGAGTAAATGTTTGCCATCAGTACGATTTAAAAGTTATTATACTTTTTAACGCACTTTTTTTATATTTAGTTTACACTAATTTGTTAAAATTATATTGTGCTTTTCTATAACTTTTCTAAGATTGATTAAAGCATACCGCATACGTCCCAAAGCTGTATTAATACTCACATCGGTTTTGTCTGCAATTTCTTTAAAACTCATTTCTTTATACATTCTCATTTTTAGAACTTCCTTTTGATCTTCAGGCAATTCTTCAATAAGTCGGCGCACATCATCTTCTACCTGACTTTTTATGATTTGTTTTTCTGCGTTAAGATTAGAATCACTCAATACAGAAAATATACTGAACTCACCTGAGTTATCAAACTTGGGCATTCTGTTGTTTCTTCTAAAATGGTCTATAACCAGATTATGGGCTATACGCATTACCCAAGGCAAAAACTTACCTTCTTCATTATAACCACCACGTTTGAGGGTACGAATGACTTTTATAAATGTATCCTGAAATACATCTTCAGTGATATCTTTATCATAAACTTTTGAATATATAAAACTGTAGATACGCTGCTGGTGTCTTGCGATAAGCACTGAAAGAGCAGCTTCATCACCCTGAATGTAGTTTCTGACTAGGGTAGCATCAGTTGTCAACACGTCCTTCATAATATTACTTTAGTAGGTTTAAAGACCTTAAGGTCTGTTCAATAAGCTAAAAAAGTAATGTTATGCTATAGGCTTTTTTTTGTTTATGTTAACATTAGCGTAAATATAACAACTTTCATTCCAATTAAAAAAGAGACCCTTACAATTTTAACATTAACAGGACGTTGGGTCAATTTGGCAATGGGTTATCATACTTATAATTATCTTTGCAGGAGTATTAAAACCCACTATGAATATAGACGTATCTACCGTAAGTCCCAAGGAAAATATTATAATCAAAGGGGCCAAACTTCACAATCTAAAAAATATAAATGCCATCATTCCGCGTAATAAGCTGGTGGTCATTACTGGGCTTTCCGGCTCCGGAAAATCCAGTTTGGCATTCG
>CAXBEL010000071.1:0-18667 GCA_963974735.1 uncultured Flavobacteriaceae bacterium
CCAACCCATAGTGTACTATGAACATCACAAAAGCAAGAGTTAAGAATAAACTGCCGCTTGCTTTTGTTAAGTTGGTATGTTCCTTTAACCACTTCTCTGGGGCTTGAGGTTTTTTTACAGTCATTTTATTAGAAGTACTATAAAAAAAATAAAAACTCAGAAATAGCAGAAAGCAAGCGGCTGTTGTCATATTATATGGCGTTAAGGCAGAAGGTTACACAATGCCAAACGAACTCATAATCTTCCCCATTGTATTTCCCTGGAGTTTCTTCTTTTGTAGTAACTTCAACAATATATTTAGTCTCCCATGGAAGTTTGAAAGAAATAATCCCTGCCTCGTCTGTTTCTAACTTTTTTGACCAAAGATCAGCCACATAAATGGCAGCTTCGGCTTTTGCCAATGGCTTTTCTTTGTAAAAAACCTGAAGTTTAACCTCATCTTTTTCAGTTGGGATTTGTTTAAGTGTGATCCCTTTTGGGTTGTCTACTTTAGTTTCCTTAAGCTCACTTCCTACCACCACACGAGCCATACTGTGATAGTGTGTTTTAAATATTCCAAAATCATATTGTGTATAATCCACAACATCTATCTTATTGTTATTTAATAGGATTGTGTAGGTTCCATTACTTGTTGGGGTGAAAGCGCTTAGATAATAGTTTTGAGATGCTTCTGTTTTAAGCTGGGTTTTATTCCCAGATGGATCAACAAGCCAGAGAGTGAAGTTATTTACTTTAGAAAACGCTTCTCCATCAACATCTTCTACAACACCATAGGTGTATTCTCCAAAATAGACACGTACTTCCTGCTCTTCATTTAAGTTGCCAGACGCGTTTGTTTCAACCCACATATAATGGGCAAAAGCTTGCGTGCCAAATAAGGCAAAGACAGCCAGGATGATAAAATTTAGTTTTTTCATAATTAATCGGTTTGTAAGTGAAAAACCCTTCTTTAATTTTTAAAGAAGGGTGTGGCTAATTCAATACTTAAAAATTATAAGTGAAATTCGCTGATATGCTTCTTAGGTTTTGCGGACTAATAGTTGACCAGCCTTTGTAATATTCTTTATTTGCAATGTTATCCAGCTTTAAGGTGATTCTAAAATCATCAGTACCATAAAAGGCAGAAGCGTTTAGGACAGTATACTCAGGCAGAGTAAAAGTTCCGCCAAGGTTTCTGTTGAAAATTTTATTTTCACTCGCATAGTTTCCTCCAAAGCCTAATCCAAAACCGTTTAAGCTACCGGAAGTAAATCTATAACTCGCCCAAAGGTTCGCAAGATTTTGAGGACCTGCACTTTCGGGACGTTTGCCCACAAAATCGGCATCTCCCTCTGTGAGTTCGCTATCATTAAAGCTATAGCCTGCAACTATGTTTAAACCATTAATTGGATTTGCGGTTATACTAGCTTCAAAACCTCTACTTTCCTGTTTTCCGTTTTGCACATAGTAGTAGTTGTCTGCATCTACGTCTATTCGTAAGGATTTGTCATCTACCTGTATGTCGTAGTAGCTCAAAGAGGCAACAAGTCTATTTTGAAATATATTAAGCTTCGTTCCAAATTCAAATTGGTTGGCATGTTCTGGGTCAAGAGAACGGGTAGAAATAACCCCATTTGTGTTTTCATCCACTGGCGCCAGATTGCTGAAGCCATTCATATAATTTGCAAAAACCGAAACTCTGTTTAAAATGGGTTGGTAAACAACACCAAATTTTGGAGAAAAAGCAGTCTGATTATAATCATCATTAGAAAAACGGTCTACTCTTAAACTTGCCATCGCAGACAATTCAGGAAGTATATTAATCACATCAGATGCATAGGCGCTAAATATTTCTTGTTCTGTTTTTGATGGAGTGATTGGGGAATTTCCTAAAATGGCGTCTGTACCTGCTTGTGTAAGCACACCACTGTCATCGGTATAACTTGCAGGATCTTCAATACCTAATACACCTTCATTAAATTGCTGCAGATTAGAACCTATATATACCATTCCGTTGCCTACATAGGGTGAACTGTTGTTAATTACGTTTCTATTGAAATAATCCAAGCCTACAACCATACGGTTACGGAGATTACCTATTTTAAAATCCCCTATAAAATTCTGCTGTATATCTGTTCCTACAGTTTCAGAATTCTGTTTGCTGATATAGCGACTAAGAACAATTCCTTCTGTTACAGGAGTATATTGTGTGGTTTCATAAAGATAAGAGTAGTACCCGTCAGACTTTGCTGATGATCTTGAGAAAACTGTTTGTGAAGTCCAAGCATCACTTAACCTGTAGTTCATTTGACCCTGTAAGCTGTATGTAGGAGTTTCCATATAAAGATCATTCCCAGTGTAAGATCTCTTGTGGTCATAGCCTAGCTCATCTATATTATGAACACGAAGTTCTGCACCACGATCAACAAAAAGCATGGTTTGATTGGTGCTTTTCCCTTTATAAAATTCTGTATTTATGAAGAAGGAAAGTCTATCGTTGACCTCGTAAGATAGGGAAGGAGCAAAGAAAAATGATTTTCTGAAACCGGCATCCTGAAAACTGTTTTGAGTGTGATAAGCTGTATTTACGCGTAGCGCTATATTCTTTTCAGAACTTAGAAGGGTGTTTACATCTGCCGTTACCCTATTAAGGCCATAACTTCCGGAAGTGTAGGAAACGCTCCCACCAAAACCGTAATAAGGGCGTTTAGTATTGACATTTATCAAACCTCCATAAGAAATTAAACTACTGCCATAAAGTGTTCCAGAAGGGCCTTTGATAACCTCTATACTTTCGATATTAGCAGGATCAGGGCTTCCGTTAGTTAAACTTGGCAAACCATTTACAAGATTAGGTTGAGTCGCGAATCCACGTAATGAAAAGTAACCTGCACCATCACTACCACGACCTGTAGATTCCCATAATTTATCAATACCCGGTGCATTTTTTAAGGCATCGTCAAAGTTGGTGACCACTTGCTCATTAAGTAATTCTCCACTTATTGAAGTATAAACTTGCGGGTTTTCTATATCATTTAGAGGCATTTTAGAGACCGAAACACTCTTCTCACGCGCAAATTTGTTGCGCTTATGACCACTTACAGTAACTTCAGAAAGTTGCTCTTCGGATTCTGTTAGAACCAGAGTTCCAATATCAAGAGTCTCATTCTCTTTAATGATTATGTCTACTGTTTTAGTTTTAAAACCAACGTATGTCGCTCTAAGGATATAATTACCAGGTTTTAAACGGTTAAAAGAAAACTGCCCGTAAATATCTGTTGTAGCACCTTTTCCTGTCTTAGCGATATCAATATTCACATAAGGTAGTGGCGAGTTGTCTGTAGTAGCCACTTTTCCTTCTAACTTCCCGTTTTGGGCATATATGAGGCTAGATGAAGCTATAAGTAGTAAAAGAAGTATATTTCTACACATTTTATTTAGATTGAATTAAAATAATATGCAACAAAAATAATGAGGTGTTTTATTCTGACAAAGTTAATTTAGACTTAATTTAAATAAACTTTTAATTTTATAGTTATAACATTGATTTTGAGCTTTGTATCCAAAAAAAGTATTCTAAGGTTATTTAGAAGATCGGACTATACTAGCATTCAAAAGAGAGTAAACTTGAAGTTATAATCTGTCTCATTTTTAATTAGTTGTAGCGGTTATATCCCTTTGAACAGTTTTCTTCTCCATCACAACATCATTTATAAATTCGGCAATTTCTGAAGTGTATTGATACCCCAGATTTGCCCAATCATGAGAACCTTCTGGATCAGAAAGGAGATAATAAGAAGCATTATTGTCTTTTAATCTTTGAGCAATTGTGCTTGACCCATCAAGCATTAAATAGCCCGCGTCTTCTGGATTGCAATAATGATGGGCTGCAGTTGCGTAAGGAACCAATTTATCTTTCTTACCATGTATGAGAAATGCGGGAACCAGATTAGTATTGTTTATATATCGAGAATCCAAAACGGCACCAGAAAATGAAATAACTGCAGCTATATCAGTTTGAGAAAAAGGTAAATCATTAAAAGCAGGATGCTGGCTTAGATAGGCAGTAATTAATACGCCCTCTGCACCAGCACTGCTTCCCACCAATATGATTCTTTCGGGGTGAAAGGCTACTTTGGTGTTTTCCTTAAGAAATTTAATGGCATTCAATATATCTTCTGTGGTTTGTTTAAATGTTTCAATCTTTTCGACAGCAGGACAGTCACATCCAAAACCTGTACTCTTTCCTTTTCTTGTCAAGTTGTAGCTCATAGATGTCACGGCATATCCTTTAGAAGCCATTGTTTCACAAAACTTTGATTCCACCGGATTGTCACGACTACCACCAGAAAAGCCGCCGCCGTGTACCAAAATAATTAAAGGCCTATCTTTATTGGAATCTGCTTCTGTGGCTGTATAATAATCCAGCTTTAATGTGTCTGCGTATGTAAAAGTTGATTTCGTGATTTCTGCATAAAGTTGATCCACATATATTTTTTGTCCTTGTAGTAGAACACAGTAAATCCCTATACTAAGTAAACAAAAAATCTTTTTTCTAGTCATTTTTCTATTGGATTACAATCTTGTGAACATAGATCTTGTTTTGATAATTAACCTGCATCAGGTAAATTCCAGAATTGATTCCTTCACTTGAAAATTTAATCTTATTGTTGTTTATTTTTTTGTTTTGGTCAAGCACTTTCTGGCCTAGCATACTTGTCAAGGAAATATGTGCCTGTTGTTCAGTATCTTGATTTAAAATTATATAGGCTTGATCAGATATAGGGTTGGGGTATATCACTATACCTTTTTTGATTAGGCTTTCTACGTCAAGTTCCCCACTAATATTATCTTTTATCGTTTCTGCAATTTCTAGATCAACAATTCGTACAAATAAGATTTCATGGGCAGCATCATTCATATGTATGCCATCTCCAGAATCGTATTCGGGCAGTATGTCACTATTGTCTGAATTTCCAAAACCAGTCCAAAAATCTATAGTATTATCACCAAAGAGGTCATAGGTTTCCTGTACCATTTGTTTTTGGATTTCTAAATTTTGACTATTTGAACCAAAATCACGTGGTTGAGGTGTTGTTACCCAAAGAGGTACTTCTTGATTTTCCGCAGAATTTTTGAGCAAGTTGTAATTGCTTACTTGATCTTCAACAGGATATCCTTTTGCAGCATCGTTAGATGGCATATTGATAATAATACCCCCTGGATCAAGGGAGAGAGCTTTTGTAATATTCCTTTCGATATCTATTTCTTCATTCACACCACTGGGGATATTGCTGCCAGTAGGTAGAATGTCATACGTAGTAAATCCTCCCAATGCCAAGTTGATAACTTCATAACGCGTGTCCCTTTCGATAAGATAAGTACTATATCTTGCTGCCCAAGCGTTGCTGGGGTTATCTGGACCAGTGCCGTATGCAGTTGATGAGCCTAAAATTACTATACGGTACACAACACCATCATTTGCGATTATAGAAAATGGATTATCACTGGTATCAGTTAATGTTTCGCCAGAAATCCTAATCAGGCAGTTGGTGGAGATTTCATTTAAAACAGTTGCATCGTAATATTGTTGATCTCCCGGCACAGTTGCTAAGTCACTCCAGGTTGAACCATTGTTTGAAGAAAATTCAATCAAAACATCATCTACTGAAACACTTTCCCATTTGATCCTAACAGTCTTGCCTACTTCCCATAAGTGACCGCCGTTAGGATAGATTAATGCAAGTTCTGGATCTGGCTCTTCGATGGTTATTGGCTCATCGCTAACAGTAAGCTTTATGGCGCCTAGATAGTAAAAACCAGTACTGTTTGTGTTATTTACTCCAGGCTCTGCCCTTAAAGTAAGTTCACCATCTCCGGTTGGGTTGAGATTTAATATTTCTGCTGTGTTTGAAGTATTGTTGGCGGGATCCAAGGTTGCAGATTCTGTAGTGTTTCCACTAATGGTATACAAAGTTTCCCTATTGTCGCTTACACCATTACGTGAAGCAAAAATTGAAAATGAATAGTACTTTGTAGGATCAAGCCCTGTCAGTATAAAACCGCCTGAAGGTTCTGTAGTGCCATTGAAAGAAGAGGTTTCTCCAAAAAAACTATCTCTTGTTGCAGTAGCTAAAAATGGTAGGGAGGAATCTGGAGTAGTTGTGCCCGCTGTATTATTTATATCAAAAGGGTCATCTATTGTAAGGGTGATTCCCATAGTACCCCCTGAGTCATCTATTAGGTTAGCCGTAATGTCAGTTTCACCATTAGTTGTAGTCGTTATATTGTTCCAATTACCTTCAGTGGGATAATTTTCACTACCAAAATCTATTAATGCATATTCTTGCGATTGAATTAAAGAAGTATACGCAAGAAGAAGTACGAGAATGAAGTAAAGTTTTTTCATTTTAATTGCATTTTAATTAGACATGTTTTTATTTTAGCTCAAACGTTTCCTTCAAAGTCGCCTCACTGCTTCCTCCCACATAAATTTCAAATTCACCGGGTTCGGAGACAAATTCCAACTGTGTGTTATAAAATTTTAGATCTTCCGGTTGTAGGGTGATAGTAACTGTTTTGGACTCTCCCTTCTTCAAAAAGACTTTTTTAAATCCTTTTAGCTGGCGGAGAGGTGGAGTTATACTGCGAACTATATCGTGCAGATAAAGCTGAACAACTTCTTCCCCATCATAGTTCCCAGTATTTTTTAAGGTGACACTTACATCTATTGACTCGCTAGGACCTATTTCCTTCTTCGCTACTTTAAGATTGGAATATTCAAAATTTGTATAGCTTAATCCGTAACCAAATGGAATTAACGGTGCATTAAGCACATCTAAATAATTAGATTTGAATTTTTCAAATTCTGCTGAAGGAGCTGGTCTTCCGCTATTTTTTATGCTGTGGTAGATAGGAATTTGACCTACATTGCGTGGCCAGGTAGTTGTTAGTTTTCCCGACGGATTATAATCACCAAAAATCACATCAGCAACTGCATTACCGGCTTCAATACCCGGGTGCCAAACCTGAAGGATACTTACTGGGAGATCCATTTCTTCTGTTATGACTAAAGGTCGTCCACTCATTAAAACAAGTACAACCGGTTTGCCTGTTTCGGCTAATGCACGAATCAGTTTCTTTTGACTTTCAGGAATGGTAATATCAGTCCTGCTTGCGGCTTCACCGCTCATTTCTGAAGCTTCTCCCACAACAGCTACAACAACATCAGAATTATTGGCCATATCCAAGGCTTCTTGAAGCATATCTTTGGGATCGCGATCATCAATGCTTACTCGTTCCCCAAAAACATTTACTTTTTTGGCAAGATCTTCATCATCTGTAATATTTGCTCCTTTCGCATAAGTTATAGTAGCTTCTGAAGCAACATTTTTTAGTCCGTCAAGAATAGGAATAGATAATTGTGGGTCTCCAGTAGGTGCCCAAGTGCCCAACATATTATTCTTATTATTTGCCAGAGGGCCTATCAAAGCGATTCTCCCTGTTTTTTGAAGTGGAAGAATGTTCTTCGGATTTTTTAAAAGCACAAAAGAATGTGCGGCTAGTTTGCGTGAAGCAGCCTTATGTTCTTGAGTCAAAATTTCCTGTTCTGGACGATTTGCATCGATGTATTTATAAGGATCATCAAATAATCCCAACTTGTATTTTGCTTCAAGAATTCGTCTACAGGCTGTTGTGATTTCTTCTTCGGTTACTTTTCCTTCATCTACAGATTTTTGTAGAGTGGTTAAAAATCCTTCCCCTACCATATCCATATCAAGTCCGGCTTTTAAAGCCAAAGCCGAAACAGCTTGTAAATCACCTAAACCGTGTGCAATCATCTCGTTAACAGAAGTATAATCTGAAACAACAAATCCTTTAAAACCCCAGCGATCGCGAAGTAAATCTGTAAGAAGCCATTTGTTCCCAGAAGCAGGGATCCCATCTACATCATTAAACGAACTCATAACACTGGCAACTCCAGCATCTATTGCTGCTTTATAAGGAGGTAAATATTCATTGAACATTTTTATACGGCTCATATCAACTGAATTGTAGTCACGCCCTGCTTCTACAGCACCATATAAAGCAAAATGTTTTACACAGGCAATCATTGTAGCCGGATCTGTAAGATCTGTTCCTTGATAACCGGTTACCATAGCTTTAGCGATTGCAGATCCCAAAAATGGATCTTCACCAGCGCCTTCTGCTATTCTTCCCCATCTTGGGTCGCGCGCAATATCTACCATTGGTGAAAAATTCCAATTTATACCATCTGCTGTCGCTTCTTTTGCGGCAATTTGAGCACTTAGCTTAATTAAGTCCATATCCCAGCTACAAGACATTCCAATAGGTGTAGGAAATGTTGTCTTATACCCATGTATAATATCGGACCCAAAAAATAAAGGGATTTTTAAACGTGTATCATTTACAGCAAAATCCTGAGCAACTTTAATTTTTTCGGGCCCCGAAACACCAAACAATCCACCTACCTCACCGGCTTTAATCTTGGATTCTACATTCTCACTTACAACGGAGCCTGTTGCTATACCACCGCCAGGAGTAACCAAGTTAAGCTGACCTATTTTTTCTTCCAGAGTCATCTTATCCAAGAGGGCTTCTACTTCTGGGATAGATTGTTGCGCTTGTGATGATTGTAATACTGCAACCAGTAGAGCTATAGTGAGAATAATTTTTTTCATTTTTCTAAAATCTTTCAATATTAATTATTTTACATACTGAATTTCGGTACGCGGTGAAATACCATTTGTATTAAAGGCTTCTATTTGAAAATAGTACGCATCAGTGCGATCCATACCGGTAAAGAAATATTCATTTTTGCCATAGACCATAATACTTCCATACAGTTTGTCTTTATCTTTCCCGAAGTAAATCACATATCCATCCGCTTCATCATTATCTATCCATTTTAGCCATGAACTTCTGCGTTCCCCATATTTTTCAGGTGAAGCCCGAAGTACCACAAAATTCTCTACTTTATTTGGAGCTTTTCCATTTCCTTTTCCAAAGACCCTAAAGCCGCTTAAAGCAAATTTTCCTGTAGGCATTTTGGCGTTCACCATTTTTAGGTAGCGCGTCTTTATTGGCTGGTCAAATTCAATATAATCATGAGGAACATCGGTCTTATTTTGACTTTTATCAACAAGGGTTTTCCAACTTTTACCGTCATTTGATGCTCTTATTTCATACTTATGAAATACGCCTTCACTTTTACCTAAAAATTCAGCATCTTGATCGGCGTAGTTAATTTGTATGGCATTAATAGTAGCAATTTCCCCGAGATCTGTTTGAAACCACTCTCCTTTATCTCCAGTTTTTGCTGACCAATAGGATTTCATATCTTCATTAACAGCGTTGTTGGCATGATAACCTCCCAGAGTTGAAGATACTTGTACAGGTGTGTTATAATTAAGCAGCATCCAACCTGTAAAAAGACCATTGCGATGATCCATATCTTTCTGATTGGGCAAATAAGTAGGATAATCTCCATAAGCTGTATTGCAATACAAAACATCATCTTCATCAAAACCCGCTGGCCAGATGCCTATACGACGTTCAAAATTGTTTTTTCGGCCCAATATAATAGTAGAAACATGCCACCATTTTCCAAAATTATCTTGATAGGTAGCTCCGTGACCAGCACCACGTGTAAAACCACCGGGGTTATATGCGAAAGGATTGTGCTTTTGATATTGATATCCTTCCAATGGTTTATCACTTACATAAACTCCATCAGCATACCCGCTAAATTCTGTTGCAGGTGCTCCATATTGTAAGTAATATTTATCGTGGTACTTCGTAACCCAAGCACCTTCCATAAAGGGTTGTAAAAAAGTATTGTCATTATACTCCCCAAAACGTTCCCAGCCGTGGTCTTCAGGATGTAAGCTGATTAATGGCTTTACATTACCATCAGACTGCAGTGTTTTGGTATTGATTTCGGTTCCCAGAATAGGGTAAACATTACTAGATCCCCAATACAGATATAATTTTTCTGAAACCTTATCATATAAGAATCCAGGATCCCAAGCACCCACTTTAAGGGAATCAACTGCAATTTCCCAATCATCTTTAGTGGGGTTGTCGCTTTTCCATATAGGAAAAGTTTTATCGTGCGTACTTCCTATGACGTACAATTCGTCGTTCATCACAAAAGCAGCAGGGGCACATAATTCATCATAAACTTTATGATATGGCATTAAAAATTTACGAGGTATAAATTTCCAGTCATACATGTCTTCACTCCACCAGTAGCCCCATTGATTGGTAGAAAATAGAAAATATTTGTTCCTGAAATTCACAATTACAGGATCTGCAGTGGCACGATGTTTCCCTTGTTCAGCAAAATTGGGGATAGGTGTATAGCCGTAATCAATGTTTATGGGGTTGCAATAGGTCTTCTGCTGGGCATTTACTATAGATCCCAGCACTGCAATGCAGATAGTGAACAGAATCGATTTTATGACTTTGTTTGCTTTGCTCATTTATCTTCCATTAATTGGTGCGAAAACAACCAGGGCAGCAGATTGGGCTCTGCAAATGCAGAATCCCAGCTATTATGATTTGCATCGTTATAAAGCGTAAACTGTGGATAAGCACCTGCGTCTAAAAGCGCTTCTACCATTTCTAAAGAATGTTTAGGATTGACCACATCATCTTTAGCCCCATGAAAAACCCACATAGGCGTATTCTTGGCATACATAGAAGCGGACGAAGTACTGCCACCACCACAAATGGCAAATGCAGCAGCAAATGTATCTGGGCGTCTTGAAAGAATTTCAAAGGTCCCCATACCACCCATAGATAGACCTCCTACATAAATTTGGTCTTTCTTGATATAGTCATCTTGTTTCAGACTATCCACTAGTCCGATTACTAATTCCATAGGCCAGGTAGGTGGGGCATTTTCTTTAAATTTTAACTTCACTCCAGGTCCAGATCTATCAACATCTGCATTAGCCCAATATGAATTGCGCGGACATTGCGGGAAAACAACCACGGCGGGAAATTTTTTTTGGTTTGTGGAGTCCAGAAATAAGTTGCTTCCGTGGACTAATTGCTTTTCATTATCTGACCCTCTTTCCCCAGCTCCATGAAGAAATAACATTAGCGGATATTGTTTTTCTTCGGAAAAGTTTTCCGGATAAAGAATGCGGTATTGTAAGGTGTCTCCGTCCTTAACTAATATTTCTTTTTTAAATGCTTCTTTCTGCGCTTGCAGACTAAACCCAAAACTAAAGAGTCCTAACAGAAAGAGTATGTGTAGCTTATTTTTCATAGGTAAATCCTAATTTTTCAAGTCCTTGTTGAATTTCCGGGGCTCCCATAAATAAATCCCAAATAAGACCCGTCCTATAATTCTCTATCATTACGATCATTGGACCTTGGTCAATGGCCAGATATTTTTTTGCTGCCCAAGGTTCATTTTCTAAGCTGTAGGCATCGTAAAACCCTGCAGGTCCCCACAGTAAATCATTTAAATCAGTATAAAAATAACTTATGGCAGCCAGTGATTTTTCTGGAACGTAGGGTAGGGAACTTACTGCTGCAGTAGGAGAGACAACGCCCCTATCATCATCTGGAGAATGAGCAGAGTAGCCTGTGCTTCCATCCTCATTACGTGTATAACTTGCTGTTAATCCCCAAGAATTAGGGCTGTAGGTTTGAAAATTCTTTGGATTTTCCTGGCAATATTCATAATTGATCAAACTATGGTTCACATTGAGATCCCAATAATTAGCATATTCGTCAGAAAGCCCCTTCGGATTTAAGCCAAGGTAAGAGTAATGAGCCCAAAATAGAGGGCCACCTTTATCTCCTGTCGTATTGTGCTTTAAAATTAACGGATAACCATACGATTCAACATCTGTGGTGATATCGCCACCACGAGCCCAGCCTTCATGATAAACTTCGGATTCAATGGCGTGTTCAGGTGAAGAAGCGGCCATAATGTAGGTAATGAGGCATTCATTATATCCTTCAATCATAAAATTCATTTCGAACTTATAATCTGGAGACCAGTGCCAAAAGATTCCGTTTTGACCATTTGTATACCAGTTCCATTCAATCCCTTTCCAAAGAGAATCGTATTTTTCAGAAACTTCTTTTTCCTTCTCCGAACCATTTTTGAGATATTCCCGCACGACTATAAATCCTTGTGCTAAGAAGGAAGTTTCAACAATATCACCACCATTGTCTTTTTTGCCAAATGCCTGTACATCGCCAGTCTCACCATTAAGCCAATGCGGCCACGCACCATGAAATCGAGGAGCATTAGAAAGAAAATCAGCTATATGGTCCAATCTTGAAACAGCCGAATCACGCGGAATAAAATCTCTTTCCATTCCAGCGACTAATCCCATCAGTCCAAAACCACTTCCTCCGGTAGTAACCACGTGCGCGTCATTTTTAGGATAATCTCCGTCAGGGTGATAGCGCTCCCGGCCCATACCAGAATTGGGTTCGGCATAATCCCAAAAGTATTTCAGCGTTTGCCGCTGTACCGTATCAAGGAGTTGTTCTTCAGATAATTCTGCTTTAGCAATCAAATTTCCTGCTGTATCAGCTTCTTTTTCTGCAGAATTCTTACACCCCACGCAGAGCATTAGGCTATATAAAAGAAATAATAGTCTATACGGGTTAATTGTCATAGGTTTTGCTTGATTTAGTAGGTGGTTGGTTAGTTGCCGCTTGTATTTTTTGTAATGCCCTTTGAACATCAGCGTTTTTCATAAAGGTATCCCAGATTAATCCTGTACGGTAATTTTCAATCATTACGACAATGGGTGCTTGATTTAGACCCATAAATATATCTGCCGTCCAATCTTCGCCCAGATTAAAGGCATCCCTAAAGCCATATTCGCCCCACAAGAAGGAACCGTAGTCCCTATAATAGTGTTTTAATGCGGGCATAGCTTTTTCTGGTAAATAGGGGAAGGAGGCAAGTGCTCCCGTAGGGGCAATGGTGCCGTCATCCTGTACACTTCTAGGTTCACGGGCACGATATCCCCAAGGCGCATCACTGGCGGTCAATCCCCAGCTTTGAGATCCATAACCTTCATAATCTTTTGGATTTTCGACGGTATAGCGATAATTAATTAAAGCGATATTTTGATTATTTGTAAAGTAATCTGTGTACTTGTCTTTAATTTTATGTGGATGTAAGCCCAAAAATGAATAGTGGGTAAAAAATAATGGTCCGCCGTTAGCAACTCCCACAGGAAGCTGAACACCATAGTAGCTATTACCATTAGAAAATTGAGAGCCATCTGATGTTTTTCCCCAATTTTTACGATATGCCGAAGCAACAGGGTCTTGACTCGCCCATCCTGAATAATACATATCTGCCGAAATACCATGAGTAGGAGAAGCAATGGCGAGGAAATAGGTGATTAAGGTTTCATTCCAACCAATCAATTTGTGATTGATGTGCCATTTATGTTCAGGTGACCAGTGCCAATATAAAAAATCACTATCTGCATGCTGCTTGAACCAGTCCCATTCTATCCCTTCCCAAAATGCATCAATCCTTTGGACAAGATTGGTCTCTTCCGGGGTATTTTCTGCTAAATACTCCCTGACCGTTAGTAGACCTTGTGCGAAAAAGGAGGTTTCGACTAAATCAGCACCGTCATCATACTTCCCAAAGAAAGGTTCAACCTTACCGGTAATGCCATTCATAAAATGCGGCAATGCCCCTTGAAAACGATCGCCTTTCTCGATAAAGGCCATAATTTTTTTAATGCGTTCTATAAAATCATTGCTTGATATAAAACCTCTATCTACACCCACAACCATAGCCATAAGCCCAAAACCAGATGCTCCTGTGGCAATCATGTTTTTTCTGCCGGGCATATTTTCAAGGGCTAGACCACTTTGAGGTTCGGCACCATCCCAGTAATACCTAAAGCACGCTTCTTGAACCATATCCAGCAGTTCTTCATCTGTCATTTCTTGAGTGTGGACTTCGACAGTACTTGAAAACTCTGATTCCCTGTAGTCGTAACCTAAGCTACTTATTTTATAGTTATACGTTTTATTGGCTTCACCCGTAAAATCGGTGTAGCGGTTATATTCTTTTGCATTCTGAATGCCTACGGGTATAAAGTTTTCATCATCAGAAGAGCGATAAATCCTCACATAATGCACTTGATCAGTCTCTAATTTGTTCCAAACCAAATCCACGTGACGGTCATAACCTTTGGCACTAAGCAATACGGGTGCAGTTGAGGTATGAGACGTTGTTTCTTTAAGAATTTCAACTTGATCTATAAATAAATGATGTTCTGCGTTGTCTGAAGATCCCTGCTGCCAAACAATTGATTTAATTTTAGTTGAATTGATTTCGCTATCGCCTTTAATAAAATCAGCTAAAGGAATTTTTACCTGAACCCATTGATTTTCGGTTGTATTTTTTAAAAAATTTGCTAGTGAAAGGGTTTCAGAAATACCTTTGTCTTTCAATTCAAGGCTTATTTTAAGCAGCGCATTTTCCTCTATACTTTGATTAGATTTTAGCCAAAAACTCAACAAGTCCCCCTTTACAAAATGATCTTTGCCACGCGTTTCTGGAAATTTCAATTTTACTTGCCAATCTCCGCCTATTGCGGAATTGTAATTTAGTTGTAGGCAATTGCCTGGTGTAAAACTTTCTGCAGAAGTTACTGGAATTCTTTTTTCATGATTAAGAACAAAAGAGGGTTCATCATAAGAAACTTCACTGTAAAACCAACTTTCTTCCATCAAGCTGTTGTCAAAGAAAACCTGGTCATATTCCGTTTCTTGACAGAATGCCATCGCCGGTAAAAAAAGGAGAGAAAATATGTAATTCCTTATGCTCATCTATTAATAATTGAAGCCTAATAAATCCAATCCTGATTGCACATCTCCATCCTGCATAAACAAATCCCATAAGAGACCACTACGATAATTTTCCATCATGGCAACAATGGGTCCTTGATCAATGGCGAGATAGCCACTGGCAGTCCAATTATCCTCTTCAGAAAAAGCATCATAGAAACCATAAGGTCCCCAGAGGCTATCTCCAAGATCTTCATAGAAATGATGCATAGCGGCCATAGATTCTTCCGGTGTATAAGGAAATGAAGAAAGTGCGGCAGTGGGCGTAATTACTCCCAAATCATTTGTGGGACTATGAGCAGCATAGCCGTCAACACTATCAGAAGCTGTTAAACCCCAAGCATCGCTTCCATATCCTTCATAACCTCGTGGATTATCAACACAGTATTCGTAATTAATTTGAGCATGTGCCGTGTTTTGTGTCCAATAATCGGCATATTGATCTGAAAGGTTTGTGGGATCCAGCCCTAAAAATGAGTAATGGCTAAAAAATAGAGGTCCGCCATAAGAAGATCCCAGGGGCATGTTAATTCCATAATGGGTTCTATTAGTAACTATTCCTCCGTTTGACGCCCAACCTTCTGTATAAACTTGTTGAGTAATAGGATGAGTAGGAGATGAGGCAGCAAGTACATAAACAATGAAGCCTTCATTCCACCCTTTTATGGGTAGGTCAATCTGAAAATTATAAGTAGGCGACCAGTGCCAGTAAAGAACATTTTCCCCTTGCGTGTACCAATCCCATTCCACATTTTCCCATATAGATGTGATTCTATCTCTTACCTCGGTTTCGCGGATCGCCTCCGTCAAAAAATTGCCTATTTATCAATAATCCCTGTATTAAAAAAGCGGTTTCAACCAAATCACCCCCGTCATCTATATCACTAAAAGGTCTTGTTTGCTCAGTACTGCCAAGATACCAATGTGAGTATGCCCCGTGATAGGTGGGAACTGTTTCTAGAAAATCTAAAACCTTCTCTAATCTGGTAAGAGCCTCATCACGCGAAATCCAGGGGCGTTGTACGGCTGCTGGAAAAGAGGCGAGCCCAAAACCACTACCACCAGTAGTAATGATATCATCTCCTTGACCGCCATACGAATCATCTTGCGATCGTTCTCGTGCCAGTCCGCTATTATCTTCTGCAAAATCCCAGAAGTAATTAAAAGTAGTTTCTTGCACAAGGTCCATAAGCTCCTCATCACTAATAGGATCAACCGTTTGACCGCCATCATCATCTGTGGGTTCTTCTTCCTGATTGGGGTCGTAGGGTTCTTGATAACCTGGCCCCGAATCATCTGAACATCCTATAAAAAAGATAAGAAGTAAAACGGGAAAATATGCTTTACGAAGGTTTTTCATTGTTTCTTATTGTAAGTTAAAAGCAAGAGTTTACCATCTCATTTCGTCCTGAATGGGATAATAAAGGTTAGAGCTGTATTATATTGAGTAATGGGTAAAGAATAAGGCTCTTCATTATTTTTATGGAGAGCCTTATTATTCTTTAATTGCTCATTGAGGCTTGAACTTCATCTGCGGTAAGTGCCTTATTGTAAAAACGCAACTCATCCATAGGACTGCTGTCTGAGGTATGACCCCAATAGCTAAAAGTTTCACCCCCCGCACCAATGGTTACATTTTCTACACCAGTCCAATCAATAGAATTTCCTGCCATGTTTCCCGTATTTACGGGTTCACCATTAACATAGATAACGGTTTCTTCATCATTTATGGTAAATGCTATATACATCCATTCTCCATTAACAGGAATTGAGGTGCCGTCGTTCCAAACTTCTCCAGCTCCTGTCCCCACATTAAGTTTGATGGTCTGATTATCAGCTCCGCCTTCTCTAAAAAGTCTGAAACCTTGAGTTCGGTTTTCATCAGCGCCTGCTACGAGTATACCCGCACGGTCTGGTGATCCATTTACTTTGTACCAAAAAGTAGCACTGAATTCTGAGCTCTGTAAGCCAGCTGTAGAGGTAGTAAGGTATGAATCTGCAGCTCCTATATAGGCATCTGTACCATCATAAGCTTCACCTGCAAAACTTGGAGTTCCTACAGTTGTAATTTCTTTATTAGCAATTTCATCGCTGTAGTCTCCGTCAAATGGCATATATAATGTCACTGCAGATGCTGCAATCATATTTTGAATATCCTCTTGTGTGAGAGCAACGCTAAACATCCTTAGTTCATCCATTGGACTTGCATCAGAAGTATGACCCCAATAGCTAAAGGTTTCCCCTCCAGCCCCAATGGTCAATTCTTCTACTCCTGTCCAATCAATCGCGTTTCCGCCCATATTTCCGCTATTGATTGGCATTCCGTTTACATAAATAACTGTTTCTTCTGAATTCACGGTAAATGCTATGTGTGCCCATTCATCATCAACAGGAATGCTTCCGCCATCGTTCCAGACTTCTGCACTTCCAGTTCCTACATTAAGTTTTATAACTTGTGAATCAGCTCCTCCTTCTCTAAAAAGCCTAAAACCTTGAGTTCGGTTTTCATCGGCCCCGGCAACTAAAATACCAGCGCGATCAGGATCACCACTAACTTTGTACCAAAAGGCGGCACTAAATTCGGTTCCTAAGTTATCCCCAGAAATAGGATAAGTAATATAGGAATCTGTTGTTCCAACATATGCACTTGTACCAAAGAAAGCGTCATTAGTAAAACTAGGACTTCCTACTGGTTGAGCATTTGCAAGGGTTATAAGATCTATATAGTCACCATCAAAAGGCATATACAGACTTTCCCCGGTAAACATAGGAGTGTAAGGGGGTTCTTTACTAAAGTTTACTGTAGTAGTGGTGGTATTACCGTCAAGGTCAGTCGCAGCAACTTCTAACGTATGTTCCCCATTACGTAAATCATTAAAGGTCACCTCATCATTTACTATACGATAATCCAGAAAATTATTCATGGCTGCTAATTGGCTACCATCAACAGCAACAGTGATATTATCTACTTCAATATCGTCTGTCACTTGAAACCTAATAGTAATGGAAGTTACTTCTTCAAGTACTTTTATCGTGGTTCCTTCAACTGGATAGGAAACGTTTACTGTGGGACTTTCGGCGTCTGGTCCGGGATCTACCGTCGTGATAGGGTCTATCCCATCATTTGTACATGATGCGAGAACCATAAGAAATGACAGAAGTCCATAAAATTGTGTCCTAAAGTTTTTCATATTACTTATTCTTAAGATGATTTTCATTTATTAATTAGCATCTCCAGATAACTCTGGGATAGCATCAAGTTGAGCTTGGGGATATGGCAAAAATTCGTTTGCCGCAGAGAAACTTCTACCATCGTAGCTAAGTTCTCCATAGTTATCAAGTCTTATCATATCATAATATCTTATACCCCATTCTAATGCCAACTCAGCAAATTTTTCATCCATTACCTGTTCAGAGGTAACTCCAGAAAGAGGGGCGAGTTGCGCCCTTTGGCGTACTAGATTTACTGCATCATCTGCAGAAATACTATTCCCGTTTGCGCCTCTTGTAAGTGCTTCTGCATACATAAGTAGAACTTCAGCATATCTAATTACGATATTGTTCTTGCCAGCATCATAATTGTTTTTGTCTTCAGGTACTTGAATAGAAGGTAAATAGTGTTTTCCACTCGCAAAATATGCTCGTGCGTAATCATTAATAACATCCCCATCTCTCGTTGTATTTGACACAAAAGAAGGCAGATTTGTGTATCCATCCGCTTCTAGCTCTGCAATACCCCTATTAGTAAACAAGACACTGGTTTCCAACCTCACGGTCTCATTTCTATCTAGCATGAATTCTATGAATT
>CAXBEL010000072.1:0-18641 GCA_963974735.1 uncultured Flavobacteriaceae bacterium
TTACCTTTTAACTCTTCAAATCCAGCTATAAGCGATGGGAATTTAAAAGAACAAGAATCTATTAAGGCTGGAGAGGCTTTACGTTTGTTGTTAGAAAAAGATATTAAACCTTCTGATATAGTTACTAAGGAGTCTTTAGAAAATGCTTTTAGACTGGTAACTGTTCTTGGGGGTTCTACAAATGCAGTGCTTCACTTTTTAGCAATTGCGAAAGCTGCGCACGTAGAATTTACTTTAGATGATTTTAAAAGGATAAGTGACAATACACCGTTATTGGCAAATTTAAAACCAAGTGGTAAGTATTCTATGGAAGATCTTCATGGTATTGGCGGTATTCCCGGCGTACTTAAATATATGCTCGATAACGATATGCTGCATGGTAATTGTTTAACGGTGACAGGTAATACTTTAGCTGAAAACCTAAAAGATGTTCCTAATTTATTGGAAGATCAGGATATAATCAGAACATTGGATAAGCCGGTAAAAGATACAGGTCACATAAGAATTCTTTTCGGAAATCTGGCTACAGAAGGAGCCGTTGCAAAAATCACAGGTAAAGAGGGTCTTTCTTTTAAAGGACCTGCAAATGTATTTAATAGTGAGAAAGAGGTAAATGAGGGAATTAAAAATGGTGAAGTAAAAAAGGGCGATGTAGTGATTATTCGTTATGAAGGGCCTAAAGGCGGCCCGGGTATGCCAGAAATGCTTAAACCCACATCTTCTATAATGGGAGCTGGTTTAGGTAAAGAAGTTGCTTTAATCACAGATGGCCGTTTTTCTGGTGGATCTCACGGTTTTGTTGTGGGTCATGTGGCTCCAGAAGCACAGGTGGGTGGTAATATTGCCCTGGTGGAAAATGGGGATATAATTGCTATTGATGCTGTAAATAACACCATTAATATCGAAATTTCTGATGAGGAATTAGTAAAAAGAAAACAAAATTGGCAGGCTCCCAAATTAAAATTTGAGCGTGGCGTGCTTTTTAAATATGCAAAAACCGTTTCGTCTGCGTCAAAAGGCTGCGTGACGGATGAATTCTAGAATTGGCTTATGGAAACACAAACAATTAAGTTACAACCACAGGAAACCCTTGTTACCGAAAGATTAACGGGTAAAGAAGCAATCATCAAATGCTTGCTTGCAGAAGGTGTAGACGTGCTTTATGGATATCCTGGTGGGGCGATAATGCCCGTATATGATGAGTTATATAAATATCAGAAGGAGTTGCACCACGTTCTCACGAGACATGAACAAGGCGCTACGCATGCGGCCCAAGGATATGCCCGTGTTTCGGGTAAAGTGGGTGTGGCAATCGCTACTTCTGGTCCTGGAGCTACTAATTTAGTTACGGGTATCGCAGATGCGCAGATTGATTCTACTCCTATGGTTTGTATAACAGGTCAGGTTGCATCGCATCTTTTGGGAAGTGACGCTTTTCAGGAAACAGATATTATAGGTATTTCTACTCCGGTGACTAAATGGAATTATCAAATCACAAAAGCTTCTGAAATACCTGAAGTTCTTGCTAAGGCTTTTTATATCGCAAGAAGTGGAAGACCAGGGCCCGTTTTAATTGATATTACTAAAGATGCGCAATTTGAAGAACTTGATTTCGTCTATAAAAAATGTACCGGTATACGCAGTTATAAACCCGTTCCTGTAGTTGATCACTCACAGGTTGAAGCAGCTGCAGAATTGATTAATAATGCTAAAAAGCCAATGATCGTTTGGGGTCAAGGGGTAATATTAGGTAGAGCCGAAGAAGAATTTAAAGCAGTAGTAGAAAAATCAGGAATCCCCGCAGCTTGGACTATTCTTGGCGTTTCTGCAATACCTACAGATCATCCTTTAAATGTTGGTATGGTTGGTATGCATGGCAATTATGCGCCTAATATGCTTACCAATGAATGTGATGTCTTAATTGCGATAGGAATGCGCTTTGATGATCGTGTTACCGGTGACTTAAATACCTATGCCAAGCAGGCAAAAGTTATACACTTTGAAATTGACCCTGCAGAGGTAGATAAGAATGTAAAAAGTGATGTTGCTGTACTTGGTAATAGCAAAGAAACGCTTGCTAAACTACTTCCTTTGCTTAACGAAAATAAGCACGAGAATTGGCATAAGCGGTTTAAGGATATGTATAAAACCGAATTTGACCAAATAATTAAAGACGATATCCATCCTACTAAAGAAGGACTTACAATGGGTGAGGTTCTTGAAGGTATTAATCAGGTTTCTAAAGGCGACGCTGTTATTGTTTCAGATGTGGGACAGCATCAAATGATTGCTTGCAGATATGCTAAGTTTAATAAAACACAGAGTAATATTACTTCGGGCGGTTTAGGAACAATGGGCTTTGCGCTTCCTGCTGCCATAGGGGCTAAAATGGGAGCTCCTGAAAGAGATGTTGTTGCTATAATAGGGGACGGTGGTTACCAAATGACTATTCAGGAATTGGGGACAATTTTTCAAACTAAAGTCCCGGTAAAAATAGTTGTATTGAACAACGAATTTTTAGGAATGGTGCGTCAATGGCAACAATTGTTTTTTGATAAGCGCTATGCCTCAACTAATATGATCAATCCAGATTTTGTGGCAATTGCAAAAGGATACCATCTTGAAGCACAAAAAGTTACAAAAAGAGAAGATTTAACAGGGGCGATAGAAGAAATGATGAGTTGTGAAGGTCCTTATTTTCTAGAAGTTCGTGTAGAAAAAGAAGGTAATGTATTCCCGATGATTCCTTCAGGAGCTTCGGTTTCAGATATAAGACTAAGCTAGTTATGGAAGAAGATAAAGTATATACCGTTTCGATTTATACAGAGAATAACATAGGTCTCTTGAATCGTATTTCAGCAATATTTCAAAGAAGACATATAAATATTGAGAGCTTAAATACTTCTATTTCAGAAATAGAAGGTGTTTCCCGCTTTACAATTGTAGTCAAGCTGTCTGAAGAACGTGTTAAAAAAATCATTGGTCAGCTGGAAAAGCAGGTAGAGGTAATCCGTGCTTTTTATCATACAGATGAAGAAACCATATTTCTGGAGGCCTGCCTTTTTAAGATCAAATCTGATTTGCTTTTTGAAGAGCGGCAGATTCAAAATATTATAAAAGAAAGCAATGCGCGTATTGTAACTGTAAACAAAGAGTTTTTTGTTTTAGAAAAATCAGGCAAACGCAGTGAGATAGAATTGCTTTATCGGGAATTAAGTGTTTTTGGTATCATGCAATTTGTACGCTCTGGACGTATTGCAGTTACAAAAGATGAAATGAAAATTTCGTCTCTTTTAGCCGAATTCGCAGAATAAATAAAATAGAAAAATCCAAAACCAAAGAATTATAAACTAAAATCATGGCAAATTATTTTAATACCCTATCCTTAAGAGATCAGTTGGCACAATTAGGGAAGTGCCGCTTTATGGAAACTGACGAATTTGAAGATGGTGTTGAAGCCTTAAAAGGAAAGAAAATTGTAATCATAGGGTGCGGAGCACAGGGACTTAATCAAGGTTTAAATATGCGCGATTCAGGTCTCGATATTTCTTATGCCTTAAGAGAAGGTGCAATAAAAGAAAAAAGAGCATCTTATAAAAATGCGACTGAGAATGGCTTTACTGTGGGTACTTATGATGAACTTATCCCTAGCGCAGATGTCGTTTGTAATTTAACTCCAGATAAACAACATACTAATGTTGTTAAAACGGTAATGCCTTTAATGAAAAAAGGCGCCACCCTTACTTATAGTCACGGCTTCAACATTGTAGAAGAAGGTTTGCAAATACGAGAAGATCTTACGGTAATTATGGCTGCTCCTAAATCTCCAGGTTCAGAAGTACGTGAAGAATATAAACGCGGCTTTGGTGTACCTACACTTATTGCTGTTCATCCAGAAAATGATCCTAATGGAGAAGGTTTAGAGCAGGCTAAGGCTTATGCTGTTGCTACAGGGGGTCATCGAGCTGGAGTATTAGAATCTTCCTTTGTTGCTGAAGTTAAAAGTGATTTAATGGGAGAGCAGACCATTTTATGTGGTGTTTTACAAACCGGTTCTATTTTATCATTCGATAAAATGGTAGAAAAAGGGATTGAACCTGCATATGCTGCAAAATTGATTCAATATGGTTGGGAGACCATTACCGAAGCGTTGAAGCACGGAGGAATCACAAATATGATGGATCGTTTGAATAATCCATCAAAAATTAAGGCTTTCCAACTTTCGGAAGAGTTAAAAGAAATTATGCGTCCGTTGTTTCAAAAACATATGGATGATATCATTTCTGGCCATTTCTCCAAAACTATGATGGAGGATTGGGCAAATGATGATGCTAACCTTTTAAAATGGCGTGAAGCAACAGGAGAAACCGCTTTTGAAAAAACTGAAGCTACAGATAAAGAAATAAGTGAGCAGGAATTTTTTGATCACGGTGTTTTACTTATCGCTTTTGTAAAAGCAGGTGTAGAACTGGCTTTTGAAACAATGACTGAAGCTGGGATTATAGAAGAATCTGCTTATTATGAGTCGCTTCATGAGACACCACTTATTGCAAATACAATAGCGCGTAAAAAGTTATTTGAAATGAACAGAATTATTTCTGATACTGCAGAATACGGTTGTTATCTTTTTGATCACGCATGTAAGCCTTTATTAAAAGACTTTATGAAAATTATCGATACAGATGTGATCGGTAAATCATTTTCTAAGGATAATCACGTAGATAATCGTGAGTTGATTGCTGTAAACGATGCCATTAGAAACCATCCTGTAGAAGAAGTGGGGGCTTGGTTAAGAGAATCAATGACTGCGATGCAGGAAATAAAAACCACCACTTCAAAAGAAGAAGCTGTAATGGCATAAAACAAAATATGAGCAACATCAAAACAACATATTTCCCTGATTTAGAATCTGTAAGGACTGCAGCAGAAACCTTGAAAGAGGTAGCTACAATAACTCCTTTAATGCCTAATTTTAATTATTCCAGACAGTTTGGTGCTAATATTATGCTCAAGCGGGAAGATTTACAGCAGGTACGTTCTTATAAAATTAGAGGTGCATTTAATAAAATTAATTCTCTTAGTGAGTCAGATCGAGCCAAAGGAATTGTTTGCGCTAGCGCAGGCAATCATGCACAGGGAGTGGCTTTTGCATGTGCAAAATTAGAAATAAAAGGCGCCATTTTTATGCCAGCACCTACACCGCAACAAAAGGTGGAGCAAGTAGAGATGTTTGGGGGGGAATATGTGAATATCGTTCTTACGGGCGATACTTTTGATGATGCTTATAAAGCGGCTAAAGAAGAGTGTGATTCTTTGGGTAAAATATTTGTTCATCCTTTTGATGACGAAAAAATTATTGAAGGACAGGCGACTGTAGGTTTAGAAATAATTGAACAGGCAACTACGGAGATTGATTATGTTTTTGTTCCTGTAGGTGGTGGCGGACTTGCATCTGGATTAAGCACAGTTTTTCACTTACTTTCTCCTAATACTAAAATAATAGGAGTAGAGCCAGAAGGTGCCCCATCTATGAAAACTTCTATAATGAACCGAGAGAATACAACACTTTCTATGATTGAGAAGTTTGTTGATGGTGCTGCTGTTCAGCGTGTGGGTGATCGTAATTTTAATATTTGTAAGGAATATTTAGCAGATATGGTGACTGTTCCCGAAGGTAAAATATGCCAGACTATATTGGACCTTTATAATAAAGATGCAATTGTGGTCGAGCCCGCAGGAGCTTTAACCATTGCTGTTTTAGATCAATATGCTGAGGAGATTAAAGGCAAAAACGTGGTTTGCATTGTTAGCGGAAGTAATAATGACATCACCCGAACTGCAGAAATTAAGGAGAGAGCTCTGTTATATAAAGGGCTTAAGCACTATTTTATTATCAGATTTCCGCAAAGAGCAGGTGCTTTAAAAGAATTTGTAGCTGAAGTAATGGGTCCAGAAGATGACATAACATTTTTTGAATATTCTAAAAAAACCAGTAGGGAAGATGCGCCAGCTGTTGTAGGCATAGAACTTAAGCATACAGCAGATTTACAACCATTAATCACCAGGATGAAGAGCAAAAATTTCTTTGGGGAATATCTCAACGATAAACCAGATTTGTTCGAATTCCTAATCTAAAAACTATTTCCTTTTTAATAAACTCATGTTTATTTAATTTTAGAAATAAAACCAACTACAATGCAACTAACTCAACAAGAAATACCAGAAAAATTTCAAATTAAACCTATAGAACAAGATACCTATTTGGTTGATGGCAAATTGATTCGATGGAAGGGTAAAAAAACAGATGTTTTTTCTACCATTCTCACAGAAAAAGATGGTAAGCGTGTGCCTACACGTTTAGGTTCTATCCCATACTTAGGAGAAGAGGAAGCCTTATCTGCCTTAGATGCAGCTCATAAAGCTTACGAAAGAGGCCAAGGATTATGGCCTACCATGAAGGTTTCTGACCGTATAAAATGTATGGAGACTTTTGTTGAAAAAATGAAAGAGAAGCGAGAAGAGGTTGTTAACTTATTGATGTGGGAAATCTGTAAAAATTACCCGGATTCTCAAAAGGAATTTGACCGTACAGTTGAATATAT
Organism: uncultured Flavobacteriaceae bacterium; assembly: GCA_963974735.1. GTDB lineage: Bacteria > Bacteroidota > Bacteroidia > Flavobacteriales > Flavobacteriaceae > Leeuwenhoekiella. The sequence continues at coordinate 6,603 of CAXBEL010000072.1, forward strand.
CTACGATACCATTGAAGATTATAAAAACATGGATCGTGATAGTGCCAAGTTTCACAAACAAGATGGAATACACGCTCATATTCGTCGGGGACCACTAGGCGTAGTGCTCTGTTTAGGGCCTTATAACTATCCACTCAACGAAACTTTTTGTTTGCTTATTCCTGCTTTGATAATGGGAAATACAGCAATTTTTAAGCCAGCTAAACACGGCGTTCTTCTAATCTCACCTTTACTAGAGGCTTTTCAAGAGGCTTTTCCTCCTGGAGTTGTGAATATAGTTTATGGGCGTGGAAGGGAAGTTGCCGCTCCAATAATGAAAACAGGTAAAATAGATGTTTTGGCTTTAATAGGTCATAGCTCTTCTGCAAATGCATTACAAAAGCAACATCCCAAACAAAACCGTTTGCGTTTAGTATTAGGATTAGAAGCTAAAAACCCAGCTATTATCTTGCCTGATGCAGATTTGGATTTGGCGGTTGCAGAATGTATTGCGGGGACTTTATCTTTTAACGGTCAGAGATGTACCGCACTTAAAGTGGTCTATGTTCACGAGAATATTGCAGAAAGCTTTAACCGTAAATATGCAGATGCAGTTGATGCATTAAAGTTTGGATTACCTTGGGAGGAAGGAGTAAAATTAACTCCTTTACCAGAACCTGATAAACCGGCCTACATACAAGGGTTGATAGATGACGCTTTAGCAAAAGGCGCTCAGATCATAAATGAAAAAGGAGGGGAGCAAACAGAGAATTATATTTTTCCTGCTGTTCTTTTTCCAGTAACTAAGGATATGAAGGTATATCAGGAAGAACAATTTGGACCCGTTGTTCCAATTTTGACTTTTAAAAGTATTGATGAGCCTTTAGATGACATGGCCGAATCTAATTATGGTCAACAGGTGAGTCTTTTTGGAAAAGAGGTCAAAACTTTGGCGCCTTTAATTGATACTTTGGTAAATCTTGTTGTTCGGGTTAATTTAAACAGTTCTTGTCAACGTGGCCCCGACGTTTACCCTTTTACAGGAAGAAAGGACTCTGCGGTCGGAACACTAAGTGTGCATGATGCATTACGCTCATTCTCAATAAGAACATTTGTGGCGTCTAAGGATAATGACTATAATAATGCTATTCTAAATGAACTTTTGGACACAAAGAAATCCAATTTTGTTAGTACAGATTATCTGCTCTAAGAAAAATCATAAAAAAACCCTACAATTAAGTAGGTTTTTTTTATTTAAAGTGAAATAGTAGCCAAGTTTTACTTTTATTTTAAACACTTTTAAAAATAATTGTTTTACATTCGTAGTATGCATTTAAAAAATAAAATAATGATTTCTCCCGGAAGGCGCACAGAACGCCGTCGCTGTGCGCGTAGCTAATCGCCTTAGAGAAATTCAGTATAATTTTATTTTAATCAAATGTCACTTTCACTTTTTTTTATCGGTCAAGAATTTAAAGCATATTTCTGCAATAGTATTCTTACACCTTTTCGCAATGTGCGCCGTCGCCCCTTGTGGGTGTAATTTTTTATGGAATTTAGGTGTGTCCAATTCCCTTCTCAAAAACAATTCAAACTCATTTTTTAATCTTCAATTACACCACCATGGATATTGTAATTGCAAATAAGTCACACGCTGGCTATGCTCAGATTATTTGTGACACTATTTCAGACTCTGCAAAAGTGCGGGGTACAGGAATCGCAAAGCGCACTCCTGAATATATTATCACTAAAATGGAAAACGGTAACTCTGTTATTGCTTTAGACGGTGATAAGTTTGCAGGATTCTGTTATATCGAGGCTTGGGGTCACGGTAAATTTGTAGCAAACTCCGGTCTAATTGTGCACCCGGATTTTAGGGGACACGGTCTGGCAAAAAGCATAAAAGAAGTAATCTTTAAACATTCCAGAACTAAATATCCTGACGCAAAAATATTTGGGATAACAACGGGACTGGCGGTTATGAAAATAAATTCAGATTTGGGTTATAGGCCTGTTACATTTTCAGAATTGACAGATGATCAAAGTTTCTGGAAAGGTTGTCAAACCTGTAGGAATTATGACATATTGCAGCGTACCGAACAAAAAATGTGTTTGTGTACAGGTATGCTTTATGATCCTGCAAAAGAAGAAAAGAAAACCGGTGAGATTGGTGAACCGCACAAAACAGTAAATAATAAAACCTTTAACCGTCTCAAAAGTATCAAAGAGACCTTATTTTTAAAAAAAGAGAAGAAATGAAAAAATTAGTATTGGCCTACAGTGGCGGATTGGACACTAGTTATTGCGCTAAATATCTATCAAAGGAAAAAGGTTTTGAAGTTCACGCAGTAAGTATAAACACGGGTGGATTTAGTAAAGATGAAATAAGCGAGATAGAATCTAAGGCATTGACCATAGGAGCTAAGACTTATAAAAATATAGATGCCGTAGAAAATTTTTACAATAAAGTAGTTAAGTATCTGATTTTTGGAAATGTTCTAAAGAACAATACTTACCCGCTTTCAGTGAGTGCAGAGCGTATTATTCAGGCAGTAGAAATTATTAATTACGCCAAATCCATTGGAGCAAAATATGTAGCTCACGGTAGCACGGGAGCAGGAAATGATCAGGTGAGATTTGATATGATTTTTCAAACTTTAGCTCCAGAAATAGAAATAATTACCCCCATTAGAGACAAGCAACTTTCAAGACAGGTAGAAATTGATTACCTAAAGGAAAACGGAGTTGAGATGAACTGGGAAAAGGCAAAATATTCCATTAACCGCGGACTTTGGGGTACGAGCGTAGGTGGTAGTGAAACATTAACTTCACATCAAGGTCTTCCCGAATCTGCATTTCCATCTCAAGTAGAAAAACAGGAAAGTGAAACAGTTACTTTACAATTCACAAAAGGAGAGCTTACTGCGGTTAATGGGAAAGAAGATTCTCAGATAAAAAATATTGAGTATCTGCAACAACTTTCCGCCCCTTTTGGTATTGGGCGGGATATTCACGTCGGTGACACTATTATAGGCATAAAAGGTCGTGTAGGTTTTGAAGCAGCAGCACCACTTATCATTATCAAAGCACATCATTTATTAGAGAAGCATACACTAACTAAATGGCAGATGCAGCATAAGGATTATATGTCGAACTGGTATGGAATGCATTTGCACGAAGGACAGTATCTGGATCCGGTAATGAGAAATATTGAAGCATTTTTAGATGATAGTCAGGAAAAAGTCACTGGTGAAGTTTATTTAACATTACATCCTTATCGTTTTACATTGGAAGGTATTAAGTCTGAAAATGATTTGATGAACGCTTCTTTTGGCGCATATGGTGAAATGAATAAAGGCTGGACTGCAGATGATGCTAAAGGCTTTATTAAAATTCTAGGCAATCAGAATAAGATTTATAATCATGTAAATACTAACAATGATTAAAGCTGGAATAATAGGAGGGGCAGGTTACACGGCAGGTGAACTCATTCGTATTTTGCTTAATCATTCCTACGTGGAAATCGATTTTGTGTACAGCACTTCAAATGCGGGCAATCCTCTTAGTTATGTGCATCAAGATTTATTAGGAAGTACAGACATTATTTTTTCAGATATATTAAATACAGCAATTGATGTTATTTTTTTATGTCTGGGTCATGGGAATTCGAAGTCATTTCTTGAAAAAAATAAGTTTGAAGAAAGTACTGTTATTATTGACTTAAGTAATGATTTTCGTCTTAAACCTGATGCTGAATTTGAAGGAAGAGAATTTGTTTATGGTCTAACAGAATTAAATAAAGACGAAATAAAGCAAGCAGGTTCTATTGCAAACCCGGGATGTTTTGCGACAGCAATCCAGTTAGCTCTGCTGCCTTTAGCAGAAGCTAGAATAATTAAAGACGACATTCATATTAATGCGGTAACTGGAGCTACGGGAGCAGGGACATCGCTTTCTGCAACCACGCATTATACGTGGAGGGATAATAACTTTTCTTATTATAAGCCTTTTACGCATCAGCATATGGGAGAGATTAATCAAACGGTTAATCAATTACAAAAAGGATTTGATAACGAAATCAATTTTCTACCAAATCGAGGAAACTTTTCCAGAGGTATTTTTGCCACAGCTTACACCAAATTTGATGGCGAATTGGAAGAAGTAAAAAAACTTTACAATACATTTTATGAGGATGCTCCATTCACTTTTGTTTCAGAAAATGAACTGCATTTAAAACAGGTTGTGAACACTAATAAATGTTTGATTCATTTACATAAACAAGGAAACAAACTCTTAATAAGCAGTATTATAGACAATCTTTTAAAAGGTGCATCCGGTCAGGCAGTTGAAAACATGAATCTTGTTTTTGGGCTTCCGCAAACAGAGGGTTTACAATTAAAAGGAAGTTATTTTTAACAAAGGATGTTCTGATTTTTTTCAGATTCTAAAATTAACCAACAATGAAAATAGCCATAATAGGTACAGGAAATTTAGGGCTTGCGATTGCTAAAGGATTGATTACAAATAATGCAATTACCACGCTTTATTTGACCAAAAGGCATACCGATGCAATACAGGACTATTCAGAATATAAAAATGTTTTTGTAACCGCAGATAATGTTGAGGCAGTCAAAAAATCTGATATTTTAATATTTGCGGTTCAACCCGCGCAGTTTGAAAAAATCCTTCAGGACATTAAAGGAGAGCTTACAGATAAGCACGTAATAATATCAACCATAACCGGATTTCAAATAAACCAGATAGAAGAAGTTGTTGGTAAAGAACAGTTTATCATACGTTCTATGCCTAATACGGCAATTTCTGTAGGTCAATCTATGACTTGTTTGAGCAGCAATGAAAATGGGATGAAACGTATTAAAATAGCTGAAGCAATTTTCAATCGTTTGGGCAATTCGATTATTATTCCAGAGCATCTTATGCAAGCGGCAACTGTAGTTTGTGCAAGTGGTATAGCCTTTTGGATGCGTTTAATACGCGCTACAACCCAAGCTGCTATACAATTGGGTTTTGATGCTAAAGAAGCACAGGAATTGGCTATGCATACGTGTAACGGTGCTTCAAGTTTATTAATTAATTCTGGAAATCATCCAGAGGAAGAAATTGACAAGGTTACCACTCCAAGAGGATGTACTATTGAGGGCTTAAATGAAATGGAGCATAAAGGATTAAGCTCTTCTTTAATACAAGGTATGGTAGCATCGTATAATAAAATAAGTAATATCAAAATTGAACAAAGATGAGTTTATTTGATGTTTATCCACTTTATGACGTTACTCCAGTAAAGGCAAAAGACGTTTTTGTTTATGATGAAAAAGGAACTGAATATCTTGACTTATATGGTGGTCACGCTGTAATTTCAATAGGACATTCGCATCCGGATTATGTTAAAAATATATCTGATCAGTTAGGAAAAATAGGTTTTTACAGCAACGCGGTTAAAAACCCGTTGCAAGAAGAACTGGGGGAGCGTTTACCTAATTTCTCTAAATGTCCAGACTACAAATTATTTTTATGTAGTACAGGCGCGGAAGCTAATGAGAATGCACTAAAGTTGGCTTCTTTTAAGACAGACCGTAAAAGAGTTGTAGCCTTTAATAATAGTTTTCACGGGAGAACTTCTGCAGCTGTAGCAGCTACGGATAATGCTAAAATTGTGGCACCTATCAATGCGCAGCAGCAAGTTACATTTTTGCCCTTGGGAGATTTAGAAGCTTTAGAAAACGAATTGACAAAGGAAGATGTGTGTGCTTTAATTCTTGAGTTTATCCAGGGAGTGGGAGGATTGGATGAAAGCACCACGGAGTTTTATGAAAGCGCAGATAAATTATGTAAAAAGTATGGAACCATTCTTATAGCAGATGAAGTTCAATCTGGCTTTGGTCGTACCGGTGACTTTTTTGCTTTTCAAAATTATGATGTTACGCCTGAAGTTATTTCTATGGCGAAGGGAATGGGCAATGGTTTTCCTATAGGAGGGATTTTAATCCATTCTTCAATTGAGGCAGAATATGGAATGTTAGGTACGACTTTTGGCGGAAACCATTTGGCCTGCGCAGCATCACTTACCGTTTTAGATGTTTTGGAAAAGGAGCATTTAATGAAGCACGTTAAGATCATTTCCGAATATTTTTTCGCTAAAGCAAATCATATACCTGAAGTTAAAAAGGTAAAAGGAAGAGGATTAATGCTCGGTCTTGAATTTGATTTTGATGTAGCAGGTTTACGTAAAAAACTTATCTATGATCATCATATTTTTACCGGCAGTGCCAAGAATAAAAATCTAATTCGAATACTCCCACCGCTTACGGTTCAAAAAGAACATATAGATCAATTTTTTGATGCCCTAAAATCTGTTTTAAATGATTAAATACACCGAAATAAAAGATATAGAAGATTTATCCGCTCTTATAGCTGAAGCACGGGAACTAAAGAAAAATCCTTTTGGGTTTCAAGAATTGGGCAAGAATAAAACGCTTGTAATGCTATTTTTCAATTCAAGTCTGCGTACCCGTTTGAGTACCGAAAAAGCAGCTCGCAATCTAGGTATGAATGTTACCGTTATGAACTTTAATGCAGATGCATGGAAGTTAGAATTTGAAGATGGGCGCATCATGGATGCTGATACTTCGGAACATATTAAAGAAGCAGCGCAAGTAATATCTCAATATGCAGATTTGATCGCAGTAAGAGCTTTTCCTACGTTAACAGACAAAGAAAAGGATGAATCTGAATACGTGATCAAGAGTTTTGTGAAGTATGCAACTGTGCCCATAATTAATATGGAAAGTGCTACGGCTCATCCTCTACAGGCGTTAACGGATGCCATTACAGTCATAGAAAATAAAGCAATTAAAAAACCTAAAGTGGTGCTTAGTTGGGCGCCACATCCTAAAGCCTTACCACAGGCGGTTGCAAATTCTTTTGTAGAAATGATGCAAAATATGGATGTTGACCTTACCATTACTCACCCAAAAGGATATGATTTAAATAATGAAATAGTCAAAGATACACCGGTAAATTACAATCAGGATGAGGCACTAAAAGATGCTGATTTTGTTTACGTAAAAAACTGGAGCAGTTATGAAGATTACGGGCAAATCCTAAATTCAGACAAGAGTTGGATGCTTACACAGGAAAAGTTGGATAAAGCAAAGTTTATGCACTGTTTACCAGTTAGAAGAAATGTTGTGGTTGCTGACGAAGTTCTGGATGGAACTGATTCCTTAGTGATTGAGCAAGCTAACAACAGGACTTATGCAGCACAAGTTGTTTTAAAAAGAATTTTAGAGAATATTCCAAATAAGAAGTAATAAGTTATCAATTAGAAGATAAGAGCTTATGAAACCTAAACTTAATATTGTCAAAATTGGTGGAAATATTATAGAAAAGCCAGAGGATCTAAATTCATTTCTGGATGCTTTTTCTGAATTGTCCGAACCAAAAATTTTAGTTCATGGTGGTGGTAAATTGGCTTCTCAAATGGCTGAAGAATTAGGCGTGCAAGTAAAAATGACCCAAGGACGCAGAATCACCGATGAAGCTACGCTGGATATTATCACAATGGTTTATGGCGGGAAAGTGAATAAAAATATGGTAGCCGGTTTGCAGGCAAGGGATTGCAATGCTATTGGTCTTTCTGGAGCAGATGGAAACGCAATCTTGTCGGTAAAAAGACCTGTTCGAGAAGTTGATTTTGGCTTTGTGGGAGATGTAATTCAGGTTAATACAGATACTTTAAGAATTTTATTAGCTGGTAAACTAACACCGGTTTTTTGTGCAATAACTCACGATGGTAAAGGACAACTTTTAAATACTAATGCAGATACCATTGCTTGTGAATTGGCAAGAGCCCTTACAGAAATTTATGAAGTAACTTTATATTACTGTTTTGAAAAGGCCGGCGTGCTTCATGATATTAGTGATGAGAATTCTATAATTTCAGAAATTAATAAAGAGTCTTATCATACTCTTATAGAATCAGGTGTTGTGGTAGAAGGCATGTTGCCCAAATTACAGAATTGCTTTTATGCGCTAGAGGGAGGAGTAGAACAGGTGCGCCTAGGAAAGCCAGAAATGCTTAAGAACAAAGACAATCACTATACAACATTAGTATTATAATGAGCTATCAGAAACTTACAGAGAACGCTTTAGAATTACTTAAAAAGTTGATTGCCACGCAGTCTTTTTCTTCAGAAGAAGATAAAACAGCAGATCATCTAGAAAATTGGTTTAAGGAATATGAGATACCATTTAAGCGAAATGTAAATAATGTTTGGGCGGTTAATCAACATTTTGATTCCAGTAAGCCCACGCTTTTATTAAACAGTCACCATGATACGGTTCAACCCAATAATGGCTATACAAAAGATCCATTTTTTCCTCATATAGAAGATGGCAAGTTGTATGGTTTGGGAAGTAATGACGCGGGGGGATGTTTGGTTTCGCTTATAGCCACTTTCACACATTTTTACGCCAAAGAAAATTTAAACTATAACTTGGTTTTGGTTGCATCTGCCGAAGAAGAGAGTAGTGGTAAAAATGGTTTAAATAGTATGCTTGAGATTATACCGAAAATTGATGTTGCGATTGTAGGTGAGCCCACGCTTATGAATCTGGCTGTGGCAGAAAAAGGCCTTGTTGTTTTTGACGCCTTAGTAAAAGGAACTCCCTCTCATGCAGCTCATCCCAATGATAATAATTCTATTTATAACACCGTTCCCATATTGGAATGGTTTAAGAATTTCAAGTTTGAGAAAAAATCAGAGGCGCTCGGCGAAGTAAAATTGACTGTAACTCAGATTAACGGAGGAAAGCAACATAACGCTGTTCCTGCAGATGTTTCATTAGTTATAGACGTGCGTGTAAATGATAAATACAGTAATCAAGAAATTAGCGATATTCTGCAAAAAAAGGCGCCTTGTGATAGTCTGATTCCACGAAGTTTGAGATTAAATTCTTCCTCTATACCTACTGATCACGAACTTGTTAAAGCCGGTATCGCTCTTGGAAGGGAAACTTATGGCTCACCAACTTTGAGCGATCAGGCTGTTCTCACTTGTCCTTCATTAAAATTAGGCCCAGGAGATAGCACGAGATCCCATAGCGCAGATGAATTTATTTATGTGAAAGAGATAGAAGAGGGAATAGAAATTTATATTGCTTTATTAAATAAAGTGCTTTGATTTAATTTCTAGTAATCGAGGACTTACTGAATACTTATATGTTCTAGACTGCGCTCGAATTGATTAAATTGTTACGATTAGATAGAACGAAGATTCCTAATTAATTAAGGAATTGCTTAAAAACTAAAAGAATGAAACTCTGGGATAAAGGAACAAACATAGATGATAAGATTATGAATTTCACAGTAGGTAACGACCGTGAAATTGATATTCATATAGCCAAATATGATGTGCAGGCCACACGTGCTCACGTAAAAATGCTTCATAAAATCGGAATTATTAATGATTCTGAAATTGAAGTCCTTTTACCAGAATTGGATATTCTTGAAGAGCAAACCCAGAAATCAGATTTCTTCATTGAGCCTGAATATGAAGATATTCACAGTAAAATAGAGGCCGAATTGACTTTAGTACTTGGTGATACCGGTAAAAAAGTACATACAGCTCGTTCGCGTAACGATCAGGTTTTAGTTGCATTACAATTGTATTTTAAAGAAAGTCTTCAGGGAATAAAAGCCCGAACAATTTCTTTATTTGAAACCTTAATGCATTTGGCGGAAACGCATCAAGACAAATTATTACCAGGCTATACGCATTTACAGGTAGCAATGCCCAGTAGTGTTGGGATTTGGCTTTCTGCGTATGCAGAATTGCTTATTGACGACCTCATCCTACTTAATGCAACTCAAAAAATTGTTGATCAAAACCCACTTGGTTCAGCTGCGGGTTATGGAAGTTCTTTTCCAATAGATCGTGAGTTTACAACCAGAGAAATGGGTTTTGCCACCTTAAAATACAATGTGGTAGCCGCTCAAATGAGCAGAGGTAAAAGTGAAAGAACTGTAGCATCTACCCTTGGAAGTTTAGCCAATACGCTATCTCGCTTTGCAATGGACATTTGCTTATATATGAGTCAGAATTTCGGTTTTGTGAGTTTTCCGGAAGAATTGACGACGGGTAGCAGTATTATGCCACACAAGAAAAATCCAGATGTTTTTGAATTGATAAGAGGGAAATGTAATAAAATTCAGGCATTAAGTACAGAAATGGTGCTGATTACTAATAATTTACCTAGCGGATACCACAGGGATTATCAGTTGCTAAAGGAAAATACGATTGATGCCATTGAAACCATAAAAGATATTTTAGAAATCTTTGACTATTCCATTGCTCAGATTCAAGTGAAAGAAATTAATCTTCAGGATGATAAGTACAAATACCTGTTTACGGTAGATAGTATTAATGATCTGGTTATGCAGGGAAAATCATTTAGGGAAGCCTATCAAATAATTGGAGGGCAAGTGCAGGACGGAAGCTACACTCCTGAAGCCGGAAAAAAACATACGCATATAGGGAGTATTAATAATCCAGGGTTTAAAGAGATTAGAGGCAAAATGAGGAATGTTCTAATCTAATTAGGATAAGACGATAGGAAGATAATAGAGTAGCAGGGGTTGACTTCTTTCGAAGTGAAAACAGTTATTTTATTCTCGAACTTTCAATTTCAATATCTGCTGTTGCCCAGCTATTTTTTAATAGTTCATCGATTCTGGATTCATTTTCCTTGTCTTCTAAATTTTTATACGCAAGCTTGAGTCCGTGATGCGCCCAACCATTTTTCGGAAATTTCTTTAAGTCATTTTCATAGGTGATAATGGCATCTTTATATTGACCTGCTTCAAGTTGCACCGCTCCTAGATGATGTCTAACGGAGAAAAACCAATCAGGTGGTTCATTATAATTTAATGCATCTTCTAATGCTACAGCTTCCTTTAAAAGTGTAATTCTTTGGCCATAATTATTTTCTTTTGCTAAAATTTCAGCCTTTAAAACTTTGTCGGCGATTTCTACCAAAGGCTTAATAGTATTGATCTGCCACACTGTAATATCATTCAAGGTAGAATCTTTCGATATTTCATCAAGTTGAGCCATTTCATTCTTTGCGTTTTGCATCTCATTTTTGCTCAAGTAAGCCATTCCTTTAGCGTAATGTTTAATTGCCTTGGGATATTGTAGATTAAAAGTTTCTAAGTCCATTTCTAGGATTTCATCCCATTTACCCAATTTAACCGCTGCATAATACGGAATCAAATAATAATGCTGTAGTGTGCCCCAACCAGGCTCTTGCATTACATCTGGATGTATATGATCTGAGAGTTTTTTCGCTCCCAACATGGCCCATTTGCTATTTCCTTCTAAAGTGGCAGTCGCCGCCATAAAATGATAATTATGGGGATAATAAGCCAGAGGATATGCTCCCTGTGCGTGACATGTAGTGACGTAGCTGCTGTCAGCTTCTACTGCTTTTATATTTGACAAGGTGCCTTTATGATATTCGCCAGTTCTTATGTACACGTGAGAGGGCATATGTAGAAGATGACCAGACCCAGAAACGAGTCCGTCATCAAAAACTTTTGCTGATGCATTAGATCTTTCAGGAGTATTGGATGCTTCTACGGCATGAATGTAAAAATGATGCGCTCCAGGATGGCTTGGATTTTTGGCGATGAGTTTTTCCAATAAAGTAATGATTTCAGGAGTCCAGGGTTTAGGTTGCCCTTGCTTATCCTGCAAATCCCAAGGATGTAAGTTCATGATAGATTCGGCATAAAGCGAACTTATCTCCGTATCATCCGGATATTTTTGATACAGCTTCTTCATAGCCTTAGAGTATGCTCTATCCAGCTCCGTTCTATCTTCTGGTGGTTCTGCTGTATAGCGTAAAGCCATGGCGTTGATAAAATCCCGCTCTTTTTGAGTAGCACTGCTACTTAATTCCTTGGCTTTTTTAATGGCCTCAAACGCACGTTGATAATTATCGTCTTCCATACCGCCATTATAATTTGGTCCCAACACA